>JAKEEP010000245.1 GCA_022616475.1 Phycisphaerales bacterium
GATCCCGACGTACCGCATCGATCCCCCCTGTCTCGACGGGGCACGCCGGGGGCCTCGGAGCCGGCCTTGGCGCTCACGCTTGTCCATGCGAGGACGGACGGAATCCCCTCCCTCCCCCGGAAAAGAGGGGGAGTGGGCGACCCATGCGGGTTTCGGTGCGCGAGGTACTGGAGATTGCGGGCGACATTGATGGGCAGATCTACATGCGCGATTTCAAGTTGATCGATCAATCGGACATGATCTGCTCGCTGATTCCGGAGTTGCCGGGCGGGGTGCCGGCGCTTTCGAGCGGCGTGGAGCGCGAGCTGCAGCACGCCTGGGAGCACACCAAGGAGGTGTACGTGGTGTGGAAACCGAGGAAGAACCCATCGCCGTTCATCACCGAAACGGCGACCAAGATCTTCCGCAGTGTGGATGAGGCGATGAAGCACTTCGAGAACAAAGGGATGTTCCCGGAGCGCGATCTGTTTGGAAATTGAGAACATGAACTCGCTGAACAATCCCCCGGTGTCGGCGCAACAGATCATGCGACGGCGGCATTGGGCGCAGATCATTCTGCGCGCGCTGGCGCTGGCGATGATCACCTACGGTGGCGTTCAGATCACGTGGGGACTGGGCGCATCGTTCGGGCTGAGCGACTTGAACATTGCACGGGGCGTGCGATCGGCTCTGACCATATTTTGGCGCGACAACTGGAGTCCCTTCTGGTATGGAACGGCGATTTTGCTGCCGGGGGTCGTCTTGGCCATCCTGGACCGGCGGATCGTTCGGTGGCTCGTTCCGGTGCCGCAACAAGAATGTCCACAGTGCGGCTACGGCGTGCGCCAGTTGACAACATCGCGCTGTCCGGAGTGCGGGTACGAATTGCGATCGAAGCAGGCACAGGCGGAGTGAGGCCATGCCGCGCTACAAGCTGACCGTCGCGTATGACGGCACGGATTTTCACGGGTGGCAGAAACAGCAGCGCACTGATGCGGATTCGAGCGAGGAGTCTGCGACGGTGGACGAACGCCCAGGCATGGCCATGCCTGGGCGTTGTGGCAGCGCGGATGATCTAAGCAGTCCGCCGGCGTTGCGCACGGTGCAGGGCACACTGGAGAAGGCGGTGCGGCGAGTGGTTGGCCATGAGGTGAACGTGCTGGGGGCGTCGCGCACCGATGCGGGAGTGCATGCGCGCGGACAAGTGGCGGCCTTCAGCAGCAACGTCGAGATTCCGGTCGATCGGCTGGCGCGGGCGATTACTTCACGACTGCCGGATGATGTGCAGGTCACTCATGCCGAGATGGTGCACGATGAGTTCGACCCGATCAGCGATGCGATCGCCAAGGGGTATCGGTATCGGATCGCGCATGGCTGCGCGCGGGGGATCAAACCGCTGTTCGATCGGCACTTTGTCACGCGCCTGGCACAGCGGCTCGATCCGGAGTTGATGAACGAAGCGGCTCGCATGCTGCTGGGCGAGCACGACTTTGCGAGCTTTGCGCGGATCAGCCACGGGCGCGAGAGCACGGTCCGGACGATTTACGAGTGCAAAGTGATGGCCACATCGAAGCGCCGATGTCACATTGATGTTGCGGGCAACGGATTTCTGTACAACATGGTGAGGATCATTGCGGGGACTCTGGTGGAGATCGGGCGCGGGCGGATGGAGCCGGCGAAGATCAAGGAGATTCTGGCGGCGCGCGATCGCAATGCCGCGGGGCCCACGATGCCGCCGACGGGGTTGTGTTTGATGTGGGTGCGGTATGCGAAACAGGAAAACGGAGACACAGTGACGCCGGCGCGGCGCGCTTAAGCGGGCCGCGCGCGCGTGCAACGTTTCAGTGCAGCCCGCACTGCCGACTCGCTCCGCTCGCTGGCAGTGGCACCCGCGCCGCGCCCCTCGCGCCCGCATACACTGTGCGCTCGCATGCGCATCATGCACATCTCAACACGGTTGATCCTGGGCGGTTCGCAGGAGAACACCGTGCTCTCGTGCGAAGGGCAGGCCGATCGCGGGCATCAGGTGAGCCTGGTCTTCGGCCCGATTTACGGCCCCGAAGGTTCGCTCCTGGAGCGCGTGCAGAAGCATGGCGGAATTCAGCTCATCGAAACGCCGAACCTGGTGCGCGAAGTAAACCCGTTCAAGGATTGGCGATGTCTGGGCGATTTGCGGCGGCTCATTCGCGAATGGAAGCCCGATGTGGTGCACACGCATTCCTCGAAGGCGGGGATTCTGGGGCGGCTGGCGGCGTGGAAAGAGCGCGTGCCGTGCGTGATTCACACGATTCACGGCCCGCCGTTTCACGCGTATGAGAAGAAGTGGCGCAACGCGATGTACATCTTGTCAGAGCGCGTAGCCGCCAAGCGCTGTCACGTGATCGCCTGCGTGGCCGACGCGATGCGCGATCAGTTCCTGGCTGCGAAGATCGGGCGGCGCGAGCAATATGTGACGGTGTACTCGGGCATGGAAGTCGATTCGTTCGAGAAGGCATCGCAGTTTCGCGACAGCGTGCGGCGCGCGCTCGGTCTGAAGGACTCAGATTTTGTGGCAGGCACGATCGCACGGCTGGCAGAGAACAAGGGGCACGATGATCTGCTGAACGCTCTGGAGCCGGTGATGAAGGAGCGGCCGCAGCTCAAGTTGCTGTGGGTCGGCGACGGCTGGTGGCGCGAGCGATTGATGGATCGAGTCAAATCGATGGGATTGAGCGATCGCATCATCACGACTGGTCTTGTTCCTCCCGAGCAGATTCCCAAGTACCTTGGCGCGATGGATCTGCTGATTCATCCCAGTTATCGCGAAGGGTTGCCGCGCACGGTGACGCAAGGACTCCTTGCCGGGCTGGCGGTGGTGGCTTACGACGTCGATGGCACGCGTGAAGTGTGCGTCGATCATGTGACCGGGCGGTTGATCGCGCCTGGCAATCTTTCGGAGCTGCGCGATGCAGTCGTGTGGATGATGGTGCACCCGCGGGCGCGGGCGGGGATGGTACGCCAGGGACAGCAGATGTGCCGGGAGCGCTTTGACGCTGGGCGGATGGTGGATCATCTTGATTCGATCTACGCGGCATGCCTGGAGCGGCGGCAGCACATGCCCCATTCCCCCGGTGCCGCAGCGTTCAATGAGAGCGTTCAATCATGAACATTCTGGTGGTTGGCCCGCATCCGGATGATCAGGAGCTGGGGATGGGCGGTACGATCGCTAAGCTCGCGGCGCAGGGTCACAACGTGCTTCTGCTGGACATGACCAACGGCGAGCCGACACCTCACGGCTCGCCCCAAGTTCGCGCGAAAGAGTCGGCCAAAGCAGCGCAGATTCTTGGCGTGAAGCGTCAAACGTTGGATTTTCCCAATCGAACGCTTCAGCACTCGATCGAAGCGCGTCACGCGGTCGCGGGCGTAATTCGCGAGCATCAGGCCAATATTCTGTTTGTGCCGTTCTTTGAGGATGCGCATCCGGATCACATCGCGACCACGCGCATTGCGGAGGATGCCCGGTTCGACGCCAAGCTCACGAAGATCGATCTACCCGGCCAGCCTATTTATCCCAAGTGGCTCTTCTACTACTACTGCACACACCTGCGCTGGGTGGCTGATCCGAGTTTCTTGGTCGACATCACCGGTTTTGAGAAGGCCAAGCGCGATGCGATCCTGGCGTATCAGAGCCAGTTCGTGCTGCCGGAATCCAACCGGCAAGTCGTCTCACGGATCGACGCGGCCAACGTGTACTTTGGCAGCCGCATCGGCACGGGGGCGGCGGAGCCGTTTTTTACGAAAGAGCCGATCGGACTGACGGCAATCGATACTCTCGTTCAATGAGAGTCCAAGACATGTGAATGGCACCCGTGCGTTTGAGGCGAAGATGAACCATGCAAATCTATTTCGCTTTTTAGCTAAAAAGCGAAATAGAGATGGCGTAGAACGCCAGCGAATGAGCAAGGGTTTCTTGACTTACGCCGCGTCGAGCAGGCGGTTGATGAGCGCGTTGACGAATGAGAATCGCGAGCCGGCGAAGGACTTGCTGGTTTGCTGGGCGGTCTTCATGCGGGCTTGTTCGAGCTGGCCGGCGATCGCCATGAGCTTTCCCGGGGCCTTCTCCTGCCATTGCTCCATGATGACCTGGATCTTCTCCAGCTCATCGTGATCGAGCCACATGCCGCCACAGTCTTGGCAGCGATCGACGGTCACGCCGCTGTCGGTGGCGTAGTTGATGAGCCGCATCGAGCCGCTGCAGCCGGGGCACTTGAGGGTGCGATCGCTCTCGCCGGCGGGGATTCCGAAAATGGGCTTGTGATCCTGAACCAATTGCTTGAGGTTCTTGCCGAAGGCGGCCTCGCGGGTCTTGACGATGGTGGCCATCTCAGCCGGGCCGACGAATTCGCCGCCGCACTTGTCGCAGGTCTGGACGTTGACATTCTCGTACCGGATCGAGCGCATGTTCGCTGAGCATTGGGGACACTTCATGGGAACGCTCCTGGCTGAAGCCTTGGTGAGAGAGAATCAGCCATGTGCATCGTCAGAATGGGGCTCGCTCTGGCGTCCGAGTTGAGTTATCAGCCCCAACATGGCACCCGCGCGAGCACCGACATGCCGGCACGAACGGCCCGCGCCGCGAAACGAGTGGGTGTGCGCCGGGCGCGAAAAGGTGCCAGGCACCATTTCTAGGACGCAACTGCCGACTCGATGCGAATGATCAGGAATGGTGCCTGGCACCTTTACCTGCGATCAGATTCCTGTGCTGCCGAAGCCACCGGCGCCGCGGCCGGTCTGATCCAATTCTTCGACCTGTTCAAGCCGGCAGCGCGCGACCGGCGCGATCACCATTTGGGCGATGCGCATGTCCGGCTCCACGGTGAACGCCTGCCGGCCGAGGTTGATGAGCGGCACTTTGACCTCGCCGCGGTAGTCGGCATCGATGGTCCCGGGGGAATTGGGCATGGAGATGGCGTGTTTGCTGGCCAAACCGCTTCGGGGCCGAACTTGCGCCTCGTACCCGGGCGGAACGGCCAGTGCGAATCCGCACGGTATGAGCCGGATCTCGCTCGGCGGAATGGTCAACGGATCGTCGATCGCGGCGTGCAAGTCCATTCCGGCCGCATGCTCGCTGTGATAGCACGGCAGCGTGGCCAGCTTTGATAGCCGCTTGATTCGCAGGGGCTGAAGATCAACCGGCCCCTTGATTTCCATGCCAAACGCGGAAGCGGTCATATCACAGCGTCTCGCAGCAACAGGAATGAGATTAGCCCGAGAAGAGCGATGCTTACAGCAATGCTGATGAGCAGGGCCATCAAAGCCTCCCGATGGCCATGGGCGGCGTCCAACGGCTTGCCGTCCTTGGTGCCATAGCCAGCAAACCGCAATGGAATCCGGGCCAGCGCCTGCTTCCAATTCTCTAGATGTTTGGCCTGGTAGGTGCGAAGCGTATAGAAGTTAATGAGGTAAGCCACCGCAATCAGATATCCGACGGCCACGTGGCGCCAGTATTCGATGCGGCTGTCGCTGGTGAAAAGCCAGGCCAGGATCACGACAAAAATCCCTACGATAAGAAATCCAAGGTAGATCGCACGATCGGTGGTGCGCCGTGGAGGCTTGGGCTTGGGAGGGTGCTTGCGCTTCTGCAGCCGCCGGGCGGACCGAGTGCTCATGGCGTGGCGGCTACCGGCGCTGGAAGTGACGAAGCGGCGACAGAACGAGACCTGACGTGGTTGCGCAGAATCTGACGCGGACGCCGATTGGCGAACGCGCCGAGTTCCCCGACATCCTCCTCCAACGCGGTAAGCAGTGAATCCATTGTTGCAATGATGTCGCGGGTTGACGCGATCGCCGTGTCAAGGGCAGTTTGTCCGGTGATGGACTTCATTGGGTCGCGCTTGCCGGAATCCGCCGATCGTCGCTCACTCTGCTCGCGATCGGCGGTCAACCGATCGAGCAGCGCTACGGCCTGCTGGCGCAACTGGGCGGCCTCCGAGAGATTCAGATGCTTGAGCTCACTGTTGGTTACCATCACATTCGTTCCTCAACCTGATGCAGGATCGACCATGGATCAACTCCGCTGCCGGCCGCATCAGGGCAGACGAAATCTGAACGAGTTGGGCTCCCCAGGAACCAACAACGCCCGACATCATCCCCAGATCATTGCAAGGTTGCAAGCCGACCTGCGGGTACGAAAGCACTTAAATCGGTCAAATTCAGCCTTGTTCGCGGGTTTTGGCCACAATTTTGCCCATGTTGTGCCCGTCGTATCGTCGCATGCCGAACATCTGGATCAGGTTTCCAGCTGGTTCGCGGCAACTGCAACCAAACCAACCACGAGCGCAAACCCAATCAGAATGAACTTCAGTTCCATCCGCCAAGAGCGCAGTCAATGCGCGTCCGGTAACGGTGCAAATCGCTCTTCAGCCGATGGATAAGTCCAGCTATAGACTTGCCCGAACCCGGAACCCCGGAACCCGGAACCCCCGGAACCCGGAACCCCGGAACCCGGAACTCCGCGAGCCTCGGAGCGATATGGAACTGTTTAACGACTTGGTTGAGTGGACTCTGCACCTTGATGACAAGCTCAAGCAGCTGGTCGAGGTGTGCGGCGGCTGGAGCTATGCCATTCTGTTTGTGATCATCTTCTGTGAGACCGGGTTGGTGATCACACCGTTTCTGCCTGGCGATTCGCTTCTGTTCACCTGCGGCATGCTGGCTGGCGATGGATGGCTGAACCTGGGGGCGGTCATGGCTGTGCTGCTGCTGGCGGCCGTGCTTGGCGATACAGTCAACTATCAGATCGGCCACTACATCGGTCCGAAGGTGTTCCGCGAGGGGCGCCAGTCGCGATGGCTCAAGCAAGAGCACCTGGACCGCACTCACAGGTTCTTCGAAAAATACGGCGGCAAGACGATCATCATCGCGCGGTTCGTGCCGATTGTGCGCACCTTCGCACCGTTCGTGGCGGGGGTAGGGGCGATGACCTACTCGAAATTCCTGCTCTACAACGTGATCGGAGGCCTGCTGTGGGTCGTGTCACTGGTTCTGAGCGGCTATTTGTTCGGGAGTCTGCCGTGGGTGCGCAAGAACCTCTCGATCGTCATCATTTTGATTATCGTTGTTTCGATGTTGCCGGCCATGATTGAGTACTGGCGAGCCCGGCGCGGCGCAATCGCTGCGCCGACGACAGAAGCCGACGAGCAGTCTGAGAAAGGCTGAGAGATCGCATGAACGTACTGGTCACAGGCGGGGCGGGGTACATCGGGTCGCACGCGGCGCTTCGGCTGTTGGAAGATGGCCATGCTGTGACCGTAATCGATGACTTGTCGCGCGGGAATCAAGGCGCAATGGATGCCCTTGAGGGAATCGGCAGCGATTTCGCGTTTGTGGCCGGTGACATCGGCGACCGCCCCAGAGTCGAATCGCTGCTGCGGGAGCGTTCCATCGAGGTGGTCATGCACTTTGCGGCCCTGACCTATGTAGGGGAATCGACCCAGCAGCCGTTGCGGTACTATCGCAACAACACAGCCTCGGCCCTGGCGCTCATTGAAGCGATGGAGGCGGTGGGAGTCCGCCGAATGGTCTTTTCCAGCTCGGCCGCCACCTATGGCGAACCGCCCCCGGAGCTCATTCCGATCCGGGAAGATTGCCCGCAGCGGCCGATCAATCCCTACGGCCAATCGAAACTGCATGTGGAGCAGATTCTGGCGGATTACGCGCGGGCCAAACGCGATGCCGGGCAGGATTTTGCGTTCGCCTCGCTTCGGTATTTCAACGTCGCGGGGAACGACGGGAAACTCCGCCTGGGCGAAGACCACGATCCGGAAACCCACTTGATTCCAATCTGCTTGGCGGTGGCGTTGGGGCAGCGCAAAGCGATCACGATTTTCGGCACGGACTACCCCACGCCCGACGGAACGTGCATCCGCGACTACGTGCACGTGGAGGACCTGATTGATGCCCACGTGAGCGTGATGCACGCGCTGCGGCCGGGCGATGCGCGGGCGTACAACATCGGCATCGGCAAGGGTTATTCGGTGCGCGAGGTGATCGATGCCTGTCGGCGGGTCACCGACATCAAGTTCACGGAAGTAGAGGGAAAGAGGCGGGAGGGCGATCCGCCGTCGCTGTTTGCCGATCCATCGAAGATCAGGAAGGATCTGCGTTGGCGGGCCAGCCACACGAGTCTGGAGAAGATCATCGAAAGCGCGTGGCAGTGGCGGCAGCAACACCCGCGCGGCTACGGCCGCTGACACCCCAACAGCAGCCAACCGGAGCGCTTCCCAGCAAATCTCGCGCGAATGCGACTCCTTGAAGCGTGTCTGACGCTCACACGGGGGCATGTGTCGGAAACCTGGTCGACTCAATACTCCTTGGAAAGGAACATCATGTTGGCACGCAAGCAATCGATGATGGCGGCGGTGGCTGTTGCGATGGTCGGTTTTGGCGCGTTCGCGTTTCAGAGCACGTCGGCCGGCTCTGGAGGCAGTGCAAAAACGGTGGTGATCAACGTCACCACGGGACCGGATGAGATCATGAGCGTGGTCACAGCGCTACATGTGGCGGAAGATGCCCTGGACGATGGCCGGCATGTGGTGCTGTTTTTCAATGGGCGAGGCGTGACGGTGCCGGTGAAGCGGCTGCATCAGGACCTGAGCTTGGGCGATGAGCGGCCGCTGTGGGTGATGCTCGACGAACTGGTTGGCCGCGGCGCCGAGGTGCTGGTGGCGCGCGAGTCGGCTCGAATCCTCAACATGGCGGATGCTGAGTTCATGAATGGCACTCAGCTTGGCCAATGGGGAGGGAGCGTGTTCTGCAAGATGCACGGTGAGAGCGTGGTGTTTACGTATTGATGGGTCGAACGGTGGGACTCGCAGAGGGCGCGCTCATCCCACCCTGCAGCTTGTGCAACATCGCGGGACAGGCGAGACGCCTGTCCCACCGGTGAGGCTCGATCTGATGAGTTTTAGCTAATAGTCGAAATGAGAATCTCGCGTGAACCTTCGGGTTTGATGCGCCCTTCATGAGTGGAGGTGCATCATGCACAGGGTTCGCGGATGGGTTCGGAAAGCCGGTGTCGCAAGATCGATCGCGGCGGCGTTCGGTTTCATCACGATTTGGATGGGCGCGGGCTGTGCGTCGTACAAGACGCCGGGCAGCGCGGCGAGTTTCCGGGCGATGGGGATTACGGTGGAGGACGCTGAGGCGCAGACGGACGCCAGCATCGCGAGGAAGCTGGCGCGCAAGCCGCTGGCGGGGTTTCCATCAAACCTGGCGGTGGTGCGGGTGCAGGGGCCCGAATACTGCTCGCGCACGGCGCGCGGTTACGGCTTTGGCCGGTACAGCATCGTGTCAACGCGCGATGTGGAGCCGGAGTCGGCGTTTACGAGGATCGAGCCCATGCCGATGGTGGAGGGTGTTGCCACGCTGAATCGACTGGTTATGCCTCAGCAGTTGGATAGTGAGGAAGACCTGCGGAAGGCGGCGGCCACGGTGCAGGCCGATATGTTGTTGCTTTACACATTTGACACGCAGTTTGAGACGAGCACCAAGGTCAAGCCACTGGGCTTGGTCACGCTGGGGCTGTTTCCGGATCGGGTGGCGCGGGTGACTTCGACGGCTTCGGCGGCGCTTCTGGATACGCGCAACGGGTATGTGTACGGCCTAGCGGAAGGAACGGGCGAGCAAGAACAGCTTTCCAACGCTTGGAACAGCGAAGAGGCGCTGGATGAGGCCAGGCTCAGGGCCGAGAAACTGGCGTTTGAAAAGCTGGTCAACGCGTTTGAGGCGACGTGGGGTCGTGTCGTGGCGCGATATGCACAGCCGACGGCTGGGCAGTCGGCCGACAGGGCGGCAGCCCGGTCAACGGAAAGCCGGTGACTCGGCGTAGACAATCTTGACGTAATTGTCGAAGACGTGTTGGCCGAGCTGCGCAACTCGATCAGCAGCGTGCTGGGGCCGATTACGCCCCAGAAGATGAAGGTTGAGCAGTTGGAGGAGGCGATAAAGGCTAGGCAGAGCTAATACCGATGCGCCGTACATGCGAGGTGGCATAGGCAACCGGAGGTTGCTCGTGGTCTCGCGGCGTAGCGACCACGGGCAAGCTGCCGCTTGCCCATGGTACCCATGGAGCCATGTGGCCCTATTCGGCTAGCCTTTTCATCATCCGACCGAATCGCTGGTTGAATCGCGCCGTCGCCGATTCGAACTCTTCATCCGAGATGGCGCGATCGAGCAAAGCTAGACCCGTCATTTCCGTCGGCGGTTGCATGCCAAGCATCGTCAGTAGTGTTGGCGCGATGTCAGCCAATCGTCCGCCTTCGCGAAGCCGCAAGCGGCGAAAGGGTTCGCCGATGAGGATCAGGGGGACGTCGTAACTGGTGTGTGCGGTGTGGGGGCAGTTGTTGATGGGGTCCCACATTTGCTCGGCGTTGCCGTGGTCGGCGGTGACGATGAGCGATCCGCCGCGGGCGAGGGTGGCGTCGACAATGCGGCCGACGCATTCATCGACGACTTCAACAGCTTTGATGGCGGCGTCGAGCTTGCCGGTGTGGCCGACCATGTCGGGGTTGGCGAAGTTGACGATGAGCAGGGGCTCGCAATCGGGGGCGGCGAGGCGGCGCAGGACTGCATCGCACACACCGGGGGCGCTCATCTGGGGTTTCTGGTCGTAGGTGGTGACATCCTTGGGGCTCGGGATGAGTTCGCGATGTTCGCCGGGGAACGGTTCTTCGCGATAGTCGTTGAAGAAGAAGGTGACGTGGGGGAACTTCTCGGTTTCAGCGCAGCGAAATTGAGTGAGGCCGGCGTTGGCGATGACTTCGCCGAGGATGTCTTTCATCTTGGGCGGCTTGTGGAAGGCGACGGCGCTGACGGGAAGACCTTCTTCGTAGGCGGTCATGGTACAGAAGAAAAGGTTCTCGATGCGAGGGCCACGGTCGAATCCGCCCCCGCCCCCGGAATCGGAAGCGATCGCATTTGGAACTTTGCGCCACTCAGCATCGCTCAAGACGAAGGCTTTGGTGATTTCGCGCGGGCGGTCGCCGCGGAAATTGAAGAAGATGACGGCGTCATTGTCGGAGACGACGCCGATGGGAGCGTTGGTCGCCGGATCGACGATCTGAGTTGGGATGATGAACTCATCGCCAGCACGGCTGGGCTCGGACGGGTGGTCGTAGTACGACCGGACGGCGCTGACGGCGGAGGCCTGGCGCTGTGGTTGGAAGCCGCGCGGCAGCGCTGGGTGGCAAACATCGCCGGCTGTGAGCGCGGCGTAGGCTTGAGCGACGCGGTCCCAGCGGTTGTCGCGGTCCATGGCGTAGTAGCGGCCGATAACGGTGGCGATGCGGGGGGCGAACCTTGCCCTTCCGGGCGAGGCTGTTTGAGGATAGGTGTCGAGTTTCGCTTCGAGTTGCTTGATGAATCCCAGACCGGTGAAGGGGCCGACGTCGCGGCCATCGGTGATGGCGTGAACGAAAAGGCGCTCCGCGGGAAATCTCTGTTGAGCTGCGAGATCGATGAGCGCAAAGAGATGCTCGATGTCGCTGTGAACCTGGCCGTTGCTGACCAGGCCCAGCAGATGGAGGCTGCCGCCGGTCTTGAACGCGTGCTTGATGGCGGCGAGGAAGGCTGCATTCTTGAAGAACGATCCATCGCGAATGGATCGCGTGATGCGCATGAGTTCCTGATCGACGATGCGGCCGGCGCCGATGTTCTGGTGTCCGACTTCGGAGTTGCCCATGGTGCCGGGCGGCAGGCCGACATCTTCGCCGCAGGTGACGATCAGGGTGTTGGGCCACTCGGCCACGAGGCGATCATCGATCGGCGTTCGCGCGAGCTTGATGGCGTTGAAGGAATCGTGTTCGGGATTTGGGTTGCGGCCCCACCCATCGCGGATGATGAGAACGACGGGCCGCGTTGAGGCTGATGAGGACGAGTGCGCTGCGGCAGCGCCTGCTTTCGACCTGCTGGTCATGACCACAGTGTAGCGGGCGTGGAAGGCCGATCCCGCGGCAATGGTGGCCTATTGTGGCATCGAGATTCGCGGCTATCCTGATAGACATGGCGATCATCCCAAAGGAGAGAGCGGTCACTGCTGCTCAAGCATCTGAGGCGCAAACGTTGAAGGAGCGATATGCGGCGGTGAAGCAGCGGATCGCTGCGGCAGCCAAGCGAGCGGGGCGAACGCCTGATTCGATTGTGCTGGTGGCCGTGACCAAGTATGCCTCCATCGATCAGGTGCGAGAGCTGGTCGAGCTTGGCCACGTCGATCTGGGCGAAAGCCAAATGCAGAATCTGCTGCAGCGTGCGGCCCAGATCGATGAATTCCAAGCGCGGATGAAGCAACTGGGCGGCAAGCAGGCCAAATCGCTCAAGCCGGTGCGGTGGCACATGATCGGGCATTTGCAGCGCAACAAGGTGCGAAAAGTGGCGGGGCTGGTGCGGCTGATTCACAGCGTCGATTCACTGCGGCTGGCCGAGGAGATTCAGGCGTGCTCGACGCGGCTGGATCAGCCGGTGGAGGTGTTGATTCAAGTCAACGTCTCGGGCGAGAAGAGCAAGTTCGGAATTGCCCCGGCGGCGGCTAAGCATTTGATCGATCAGATGGACACGATGATCAACATCCGAGTGCGCGGACTGATGTGCATGGCCCCGTTGACCGATGACGCGTCGACGGTGCGCAACGTCTTCGACCGAACGCGAGAATTGTTCGGCGACATTGCGCGATCGGGCGCGGCGGGGGAGCGCTTTGACATTCTCTCGATGGGGATGAGCCAGGACTTCGAGACCGCGATCGAGTGCGGGGCGAACATGGTGCGAGTGGGCTCGGCGATCTTCGGCGCCACGGGCCTCGAATCGGATGGAGACGGATCGAGCGGCGAGTAGTTCACACCCGAGTTAGTTCACACCCCCCAGGCCGGGGAAGAAGGGCGCGCTCATGGGCGAACCACTGCGTGATCTGCATGATTCCTGGGCGCCGCCACGCGCAAACTGGCGAAGCCGGCTCGTCGTCGTGGCGATTCTGTTGGCGCCTCTGATCTACATGGGCATCGCGGTGTGGAAGGGGCAATCGCGAACCGTTCACCTGGTGAACGGGACCAATGCGGCGTACGCGGTGGAGTTTGCGGGCAAGACGCTCAGGCTGCCGCCGATGAGTCAGACTCCGGTGCAAGTGGCCGAGGGTGACGTGATCGTGCGAGTAACGGGCGGCGACGTCCCGATTCCCGACCAGACCATTCGAATTCAAACGCCGTTCTGGACTCGGCCGGTGATGAGGCACACGTTCGTTGTGAATCCCGATGGCGCGGGGGTCTTGCTGTGGCAAGAAGTCGAGTATGCCGTCAACCCAACCGGAGCCAAGGATCAGCATGAGGTTCACGCCGCCAAGGTTCTGCACGCGTTCTCGCGTATTGATTATGAATTTGAGCCGCTGCCAGACACGGTGAACCTCGGCAAATCCTCATCAACCATGAAGCGACTGGTTTCACAGCTGACCTGGCAGCCCGCCGATGCGCACGAAATGCTTGTCAATCAGCTGGGAAAGGAGACCGCTGCTGAGTATCTCATGGCGATGGCGAGGTTCGAATCACAGGATGAGCACGTCTGGAGCCTGATGAGTGACATTGAGCATCAGAAGCTGGCGTCGTTCCTCAAGCCTGGGATTGAACAGCGACCGCTGCTGGTCCAGTGGCATCGCGCCTACCAAGACATGATCGAGCGTCACGCGCCCGAGGTCGATCTTGAGCCGGTGTATCAACGGCATCTGGAGGAGCAGCCAAATGATCCGGTGCGAATCTACCTGGCAGCGCGTTTGTACGATGAGAATCCGCAACGGCAGGAAGAGGCGTTCATCAGGGCCAGTGAGTTGGGATTGAATTTCGCCCCGCCGGTGCACTGGCTGACGTACTCGCAATTCGGCACCGCTCGTTTCGAGCAGGCGCTGGCGAGTTCGTGCAAGCTCGCGGCGTGCGATCCGCAGAACTCACACTATCGGTTTCACATCGTGGAATCGCTGCTAGCGCTCAAGCGGATCGATGAAGCGCTGGAGGTCAACGCGCAGATGATGGCGCGGGCGCCCGACGACGGGTATGTGGTCGCCGATCAGATGGTGCTGCACTTGCTCAAAGGCGAGGCCGACGCGGCCAAGGCGGTCGCCGACGGCTTTGTCGACCAAGCGACACGACAATCGGGTCCTCAAGTGGGCATAATCTGGGGAGACATCCTTGAGGCGTATCGCCTCTATCAACTCGGCGATGCCAAGGGATTCGGCGAGCTTGTCCCGAGTTTCCAGGACGAGAGGTGGACCGTCGCGGGGCTCATATCGACAGGCAGGCTGCGCGAGGCGTTCGATGCGCTGGCGGGCATTGATGACGCCGGCGACGGGCATCTTGTGCTTGCC
>JAKEEP010000246.1 GCA_022616475.1 Phycisphaerales bacterium
GTGTGCTCGGTTGACCCGTTCTGCTGCGACGTTGCATGGGACGGCATCTGCGTGAGCGAAGCGATCGCATTGTGCGATTTCCCGGCTCCGAAGAACGACGACTGCATTAATCGCATCCCGATCAGTGAAGTCTGCGAAATGCCGTTCTCCACGATTGGCGCGACCACCGATGGCCCGCCACACGATGGATGCTTGGATGGATTCACTGATCCGCAAGTCAACCAGGACATCTGGTTCAACTACACCGCCTCCTGCGACGGTGATGTGCTGATCTCCCTCTGCGGCAGCGGATACGACACCAAGCTGGCCGTGTACGACGGCTGCACGTGCGATGTCAGCGACGCCAACCTGTTGGCGTGCGATGACGACACCTGCGGTCTGCAGTCAGAGGTTACGTTCATCGCGACGGCTGGAAACTGCTACAAGGTTCGTGTCGGCGGCTTCGGAACAGCGGCCGGTAGCGGTACCATGACCATCAACAACTCCGGTGTGCCGTGCGGCGGCGATTGCCCGTCCGATCTCAACAATGACGGCGTCACCAACGTGCTCGACCTCCTTGACCTCATCGAGGCCTGGGGCGTGTGCCCGTAAGTTGTTCGATCAGACTGGTTTGTTCGCTCTCAACCCCCGGCCGGAAGGCCGGGGGTTTTCTTTTCCCTTTGCGCCAAAGCAAAGGCGCGATTGGGCACGGCCCGAAGGGATTTCGTTCTACAGATGGCGAATCCGTGGTAGATTCTGGCTGGGCGATAATCTCCTCAGGGGGAAGAGGGTGATTCGAATGAGCGACAACGTCACGCGTACGAACTTGCCGGTGGCATTGCTCCTTGTTGCCGGCGCGGGTTTGGCGATTCCCGCATCGCTGGCGCAAACCAGGTCAGAACCGCCTTCGGGCACATCAGCAACTCCAGCGCGGCAACTTCTGAGCCGATCCGTCGCGCCGAGTACGACCAGGTCTGGCGCCAATCGAATCAAGGTGGCGCGGGATTCCACGTCACCGGATGGCGGAGTCGCCGGCGCAAATCCGGCCTGTCCGAATCCGACTCACCACTGCTGCACAAGCGGCGCCCCAGGCTGCGCCGACGTGGCGTGCTGCAATCTCATTTGCGGCCTTGACCCGTTCTGCTGCACCACGTCATGGGACTGGTCCTGCGTTGTCGAAGCCGACAGCCAGTGCATCACCCAAGGCCAGTTTGTCTACCCATGCCCACAGCCCCCGCCGTGCGACCCACCAAACCCCAACGAAGTGTGCGAAACCGCCACCGATGGCGGCATCCTCGCTCCTGGCGGCTCGGTCACCTTCACCGGCACCGCTTTGTGCGGGAATCCAGACTGCCCGATCTTCATCTTCCCCGATGGCAACCTCTGGACGCGGATTGAACTGCCTGTGGATTCGGACATCACCGTGTCGTACTGCGGATCGGTCAACTCCAACGACGGCGGCCCGTGGGGCACCGCTTGGATCAACGTTGCAGAGGGCTGCCCGTGCGGCGGCTACACCGTCACCGGCTCGTATAATAACTCATGCCCGGACGGCAACATCGAAATCACATGGCAGAACCTGCATGCGGGCGAGTACTACTACCCGATCTTGATTGACGCTTTCGACGCCGTTGGTGATTACAACATCACCATGAGCGCCCAGCCTGGCACGCCCGTGTGCCCGAACGATACTCACGACTGCTGCACCACCGGCACCCCCGGCTGCGCCGATCAGGCTTGCTGCGAGCTGGTGTGCGTCCTTAACCCGTTCTGCTGCGAGACGTTCTGGGGCAGCGACTGCGTGCAACTGTGGAGCGACAACTGCACCAGCAGTGGCGGTTTTGTCTACCCGTGCCCACTGCCCTGCCCGAACGACGATCATGAATGCGATACCACCGGCCCGCCTGGCTGCAGCGATGCGAACTGCTGCGAACTGGTGTGTTCATTTGACCCGTTCTGCTGCCAGACGTTCTGGGACCGCATCTGCGTGAACGAGGCGCGGGCCTCCGGATGCCCCTGCGATGTGCCTGCCTAATGACCAGTGCGCGGATGCCATTGCGATTGGCGAAGTCTGCCAGCTGTCCTACACCACGATCGGAGCCTCCACCGATGGCCCGCCACACAGCCCGGCCTGCGAGGATGGAACTACTGGCTACCAGGTCAACAACGACACCTGGTATGACTACACCGCTTCATGCAGCGGTGATGTCACCGTTTCTCTCTGCGGCAGCACGTTCAACACCAAACTGGCTGTGTACGACGGCTGCACGTGCGATCTGGGCGACGCCAACTTGATTGGCTGCGATGACAATACCTGCGGTCTGCAGTCATCGATCACGTTCCCGGCGACAGAGGGAAGCTGCTACAAGATCCGCATCGGCGGCTTTACTACGCAGGCTGGCATCGGTGGATTGACCATCACCAACACCGGCGTTCCCTGCACGTCGAGTTGCGCGTCCGACCTCAACGGCGACGGCGTCACGAACGTAATCGATTTGCTGAACCTCATCGGCAACTGGGGCCCGTGCCCTCCCTGCCCTTTTGTCTGCGCATCCGATCTCAATCATGATGGCGTCACCAACGTGACTGACCTACTGCAACTCATCGGCAGCTGGGGCGCGTGCTCGTAAGTTTGTTCGATGAGATTGGTTGTGAGCTTGTAGATTGCCCTCACCCTCAACCCCTCTCCCAGAGGGAGGGGGAAAAGGGCTCAGCGTGGCGCTCGAGCCGAGGTCTCGCCGGCTTGCGCCGTGTTTGGCAGAGGAATCAGGCTCAACCCCCCGGCGGCATCGGCGATGAGCTCATACGTCTGGCCGGTGCGAACCGGCTTATACACCGCTTCGCCTTGCGCCACCCGAACGCCAACCTCTCGCGCCCTTTCGGCGTCGGCCGCCAAGGCCCAGAAGTTCTGCCAGAGCATTTGCTCGAACCGGCTTGGATCAGTCGTGGCGTAGCCGGGCGGGATCGCGCCGGGCGTATCGATCGGGAAACCGTCTTTGGGCGGCAACAGTTCCGAATAGATGCGCCGCAGCAGCACCAGGGTGTGCCCCAGCAAAGGATTGCCCTCGGCGACGCGCTCATGATCGAACTTGATCGTCAAAGCGTCGACAAACAACACATCGCCAGGAATGGTGAACGTTTGCCGCGCCAGTTCCCCCCCACCATCATCAAGTTCGATGAACAAGACACTCGTCTTGACGACGGCGCCTGATTCGTCCGTTTTCTGATCGTTCACATGCAGGTGGGCCATGCGGCGCGAGCGGCTCAAGCGATCGATCATGGCTTGCCGCGCCGCCAGATGCTGCTCGAGCTGCGCGTTGATTGCCTCGAGCTCTTTCAGCGCACGAGCCTGCTCGTTCATCGTCAGCCACCAATACCCGCCGACGGCGACGCCGACGAGCATGAGCGTCCAGGTGAGATTCCGAAGGAAGCCGGCCATAGTTGTGCGAGCCCGTGAGCTGACGACGGAAGAAAACCGAAAACTCACTATCGGCGAAAACGGATTGGGCCAATGAGGTTCCAGCCGATTTGCCGTCCCTCACGCCGATTTCCGGCTCAGCGCATGCGGTCCAGCGGCGGCGCCTGGTTGTTCACGCTGACGCACGTCAGGTGCGAGATTTTCCAGGAGCCGTCCCTCTGGCGCTCAACGCGCACCACCCACTGTGAAGCCCCGGGACCGTAAGCGATCTGCAGTTCCGTCCAGCACGCCAGATGAACCGTCGCGCGGTCCCTGGTTTCACTGTACCCGTGCAAATGCGTGATCGAATTGGATTCAATGGCATAGTCCCTGCCAATGCGCTCCAGAAGATTCACGATGAACTCGCGCCCGAATCCCGGGTTGGTGGGTGAGCCGACGGAAAAGACCGCATCCTCGGCGAACAAGTTCGTCGCAACGTCGGTCTGGCCGTTCACGGTCGCATCAACGAGCGCTTGCGTGACGCGCTCGGCGTGCTCGCCCGAGGTCACAATCAACGATCCGGCCGCCAACACGCTGCATCCGATCACTGCAAACGCGGCGGCGGACTTCATGCGGCTGTTCAATCCCTCGCGCATCCCTGACCACGCCAGCCATGCCGCCAGCGCCAGCATGACGATCGCCAACGGCCAGGGATTTTCCAGCACGTACCTCGTCACCAGGCTCACATCGGGTGGTTCAGGCATTGGCACACGCTCCCCGGCACAAACTCCACAAGCATTGATCGATGCGACTCATCACACTATCACGTTTCGTTCAACCGAGGATTGATGTTCCGTGCTCGATTCAAAGCCTTCGCACAGATCGCTTCGGTCCAGTGCCTCGACTTGCCATGCGTGCCGGTCGCGTTGCCTATGATCGGTCAATGACTGAAGTCATTCGAGTCAACTTCAGCAAGCCCATGCCATTGTTTCCGCTGCCGGATGCGGTGCTTCTTCCGCATGCAGTGCAGCCACTGCATATTTTCGAGCCGCGATATCAACAGATGATCAGTGATTGCCTGGATCAATCGGGCCAGGTCGCCATGGCGACGTTCAAGGGAGAGAACTGGAAATTGGATTACGAGGGGACCCCGCCGCTGCGGCCGGCCGTGTGCGTGGGGCAGATTGTTCATCACGACGAACTCTCCGACGGCCGGCACAACATTTTGCTTCACGGTGTGTGCCGGGCGAGGATCCAAAAGCTGATCGAGCCGACCGATGACCGGCCATACCGCATGGCCAGGCTCAGTCCACTTGAAGCGGTTGAGGAAGAGCCCCCGGCGATGAACAACGTGCGTAAAGCGCTGCGCAGCATGCTCATCAGCCCGCGGTTGAGCCGAATGCGCAGCGTCGAGACCGTGATGCAATGGTTTGATCGCAAAGACGTGAGCACGCACGCGCTGCTGGAGTTGATCGGCTTCGCGCTGGTGCACGATTCAGAGTTGAAGTATCGCCTGCTCGCTGAGGCGAATCCATTGCGTCGCGCGCGCCTGATCAAGCAGGAGCTGACCAATCTGGATCATCTGGTGTTGCGGGCCGAGCGACAGGCGTTCCGGTCGTGGCCCAAAGGATTGAGCTGGAACTAGTCCCTGTCTGAAACACTGGCACAGCCGTCCCGGCTGTGCCAGTGGTCGAACGCGACAGGCGTGAGGGGCTGTGCCACCGACAGTGTTCTGGCAGAACCTATTAATTGTCACAGTTCATCTGGCGGTTGAGCCAGCAGAGTCGACCTGACGATTGTTGCTATTTTGTTTAAATTAGTAACTGCAGGGCTGTCGCAATGTTCCACCACTGCGCCTGCGATCGCCTAACCGATTTGGTGGTTCTTTCTTGCCGCCATCATGTGCCGTTGCAGATTCGCGCCCGGACATGCGGTTACCGCGCCTTTCCACTCTTGGTGCGTTAGCACTCGATTCATGGGAACGTCGAAGTGGTGCATGAGCCGGTCAACGCATCGATTGAGGGCAGCGACTTGCAGAGCGCTCGGTGATTGTCGATCGAAGTTGCCCAGGGCAACGATGCCGATGTTGCCCTCGTTGTGGTCCTTGACGTGAGCGCCCTGCCAGCTCAGCGATCGGCCCTGCCAGATCCGGCCTTGCCGGTCGATGGCGAGGTGATAGCCGATGTCCCCCCAGCCTTTGTTTCGATGGGACCGCCGAATGAGTTCGAGGCGGCCCGCGGTCGAGCGCAGATCGGTCTGGTGGAACGGCTGCATCCCATCGTGATGAATGGTGATGTACTGCACGGGCAGCATCCGGTTCATCAAGCTTGTCATCGGACCGGCCGAGGCCCACTGGGTGCGCGGGATGACATTGCCGATCGCCGGGAACACCGACGGTGGCTCGTCAATCACCGGCATTTCTCGAGGATGCCACACGGGCGCGGGCAGGATCGTCACGGTCTTGGCGGCTTCACCACAACCGGCGAGCAATGTGCCGAGGCTGATCAACAAGAACGATCGCCGGGAACTCGCCTGATCGGAACCTGCCCTCCCACTCCGGATAGGGAGTTCATTCTGAGCCCGACAGTGTTCAGCCGGCGCGGATTGTGACGAAAAACAGTGTTCAGGATCGTGCATGGTGAGGCTGCTCGAAAGGCGGGTAACGTACTATCGTCCGGCGCGTTCAGCGGGCTTGAAGGAAGCGGATTTTGCAGCCCAAAACCAGGCAGTTTTTGACGCCGAAACATCGCGCACAAACGACCAAAAAACGCGCTCACTCGCCTATAATGGACAGCTTGCCCAACACCCTCAAAAACCGTCGCCCCGGCCGCAAAAAAGCCGCTTTGGCTGATCCTGTAAACGGCGAGCCTGCCGCCGCTGGGGTGCCCGATGGTGAGCTCTCTGGGGGTGAGCTCTCTGGGGCCGACAATTACACCTCCGAGTCCATCCAGGTCTTGGAGGGCCTGGAAGCGATTCGCAAGCGCCCTGGAATGTACGTCGGCGGCGTCGGTCTGAACGCCCTCCACCACTTGGTTTATGAGTGCGTTGACAACTCAATCGATGAGGTGATGGGTGGCTTTGCCACCACCGTCACGGTTCGCCTTGGCGTGGATGGCTCGTGTACGGTCATCGATGACGGCCGCGGCATGCCGGTTGACCCGATGAAGAGCGACAACCCGGCTATCGACGGGAGGGCGGCGGTTGAAGTCATCATGACCGAAGTTCACGCCGGCGGCAAGTTCGATGACAACGCTTACAAGGTCGCCGGCGGGCTGCACGGCGTGGGCGTCAAATGCGTCAACGCACTTGCAGAATGGACCGAGGTCGAGGTGGTGAAGGGTGGCAAGGTCTACCTCATCACGTTTGCCCGCGGCGAGATCGTCAAGCCCTTGGACGTCATCGCGGATCGCGCCGACGGCAGCGCCAAGTCGGGCACGCGGATTTCCTTTCTTCCGGATTCCGAGATTTTCCCTGACACCGAATTCCGCTACGACTCGCTTCAACACCGCCTCCGCGAGCTGGCCTACCTGAATCCGGGAGTCACTATCCGATTTGTCGATGAGCGCGTTGATGCCCGAGGCAAGCCGCGCGAAGAGACCTTCCATTTCGAGAACGGCATCAAGGGGTACGTCGAGCACCTCAATCGGTCTAAGACAGTCGTCAGCCCCGCGATCGCGTTTCAGCGCAAGGACGAAAGCGGCGTCATCTGCGACATTGCGATGCAGTACACCGACGCCACCAACGAACTCCTGCTGGCATTCGGCAACAACATCGTCAATCCCGATGGCGGCACACACGTGGCTGGGTTCAAGACTTCGCTCACGCGCACCATCAACAACTATGCCAAGCGCACCGGAATCCTGAAGGACCTCACACCCAGCGGCGATGATCTGCGCGAAGGACTGACCGCGGTGGTGTCGGTCAAGTTGCGCGAGCCGCAGTTCAATAACCAGACCAAGGAAAAGCTGCTGAATCCAGAAGTTGAGGGATTTGTCAGTACCGCGGTGACGGAGAACCTGGGCGCGTGGCTTGAAGAGAATCCCACCGAAGCCAAGAAGATTTGCCTCAAGGCTGTTCTTGCGGCGCAGGCGCGTGAGGCGGCGCGCAAAGCTCGCGAGCTCATCAAGCGCAAGGGCGCGCTCGATTCCGGCGGCATGCCGCAGAAACTCGCCGACTGCGTGACCGATGATGTCGATCAAGCCGAACTGTTCATCGTCGAGGGCGATTCGGCCGGCGGCTCGGCAAAAGGCGGCCGCAACCATCACACCCAAGCCATCCTCCCCTTGCGCGGCAAGATTCTCAACGTCGAAAAGGCCCGCATCGACAAGGTATTGGGATTCGAGGAGATTCGAATCCTGATTCAGGCCCTGCAATGCGGCATCGGTGAAGACTTCGACATCTCCAAGCTTCGCTACGGGCGCGTCATCATCATGACCGACGCCGATGTTGACGGCTCGCACATTCGCACGCTGCTCCTGACGTTCTTCTTCCGGCAGATGCCGGAATTGATCCGGCAAGGCAAGATCCATCTGGCACAACCACCGCTGTTTCAAGTGGCGCGCGGCAAGCAGTCGCAATACGTCCTCAACGAATCAAAGATGGCCGAGGTGCTGACGAGCCTGGCGATTAGCCACGCGGTTTTGGTCGTGCGCGACGATCAGGGCAAGCCGGTCAGACGGATCGATGGTGATTCTCTGCACCGGTTGGTGCGCACGTTGACGCGCCTGCAAGACCTAGTGAAGGTGGCCGAACGGCGCGGCACGGCGTTCCAGCGGCTCCTCAACTCCCGCGCCAACGATCCATTGGGTCAGCGGCGTCTGCCAACGCATCGCCTGGTCTGGCCCGAGGGCGAAGAGTTGTTCTGGTCGGAGGATCAAGCGATCGAGTATCTGACCAAGCACAACCTGATTCTCGACGACTTGGGCGTTGGGGCGGCGGCCGGCGAGAGCAGCGGCAACCGACGCAAGCTCGCCACGTTGCGCGAATTGCACGAGAACAGGGAACTCTCCAAGATCATTGAGAAGCTCACCGCTTTGGGATTGGATATCGAAGA
>JAKEEP010000247.1 GCA_022616475.1 Phycisphaerales bacterium
CCGGGCGGAATACACTTGAGCCACAGATGGCCGCGCACAAGTTGCCAATCCTCAACCTGGCGGTGAACGAGCAGCACTACTCGTGCCACGGCTGCGGCAACTGCTGCCGTGACTTCACCGTGCAGCTGCGCGATGAAGACCTGGCCAAGCTCAAATCGCAGGATTGGGAGAATCGCCTGGGCCATCCGATCACCGTCAGTTTTCGAGGGACGACATACCTGCGCCAGCGCGCCGATGGGGCGTGCGTGTTCCTGATGGATGATGGCCTGTGCCGGATCCACAAGGAGTTCGGCTTCAGCGCCAAGCCGATCGCGTGTCAGCTCTTTCCGTTCCACATCCTGCCCAATTCTGGTGGGAAGGGATTGATGATGGGAATCAGCTTCGCATGCCAGAGCGTGCTGGAAAACAAGGGGGCGCAGCTGCGCACGCACATCGGAGAGCTGCAGCGGATGGCCGGCCGGCTCGACGAGCTGAGTGAAGCGCCGCCGGAAGCCGCTCCGCTGTTGACCGACAAGCTGCGCGCCTCGCCGGCGGAGGCTGATTCGCTGGTGAGCCACGTCGATCGGTGGCTGCGCCGGACTGATGTGCCATTGGCGGTTCGACTCGATGGGCTGGCGTGGATCGCGGGCTCGCTTGCAAGGGCGAAGCTGGAGGGCGTGCGCGAGCGGCGATTCAACGACTTGCTGGACGTGTTGTTCGGCGCGCTGCCGGATGAGTTGGCGCACCATCCGATCGAGCCCGCCACATCGCGCCAGCTGCGAATGCTGCGGCAGGCGGTCTTCGCGCGGACTGAGGATCCCAAGCTCAACGCGATCGAGAGCCAGGGGCGGCTGCGCTTGACGCTTTCCCAATTGATGCGAAGCCGGCGGTTCAAATCGGGGCGCGGCATCGCGCCCAAGGTGGGTCAAGGCTGGCCGGATGATGTGGCGCTGCCGCGGGTGGCGGAAGTTGGCGCGGCGCGCGATGCGGGGTCGAGCAGCGCGATCGATGACTTGATGACGCGATATTTGCGCGCCACGGTGCTGGGCGGGCGAGCGTGGGGAGCGGGGTATTACGGGTGGCCGATGATCGCGGGCCTGCAGGCGATGCTGCTGAACGCGGCGTGTGTGGGGTGGCTGGCGCGCCTGCACGCGGCGGGACGAGCTTTATCACCCTCTCCATCTGGGAGAGGGCAGGTCGCCACGGGCGACTCGCCGGGGCGAGGTGCGAACGATCCCGATCGCGCCAATCTCCACGGCAACATTGTCATCGACATCATCGATGTACGTGCCGCGCTGGGGCGCGTGGATCGCAGTGCGGGTCGCGCAAAATGGCTCGGTGGAACAGCCGAGCGTCTGCGGCTGGTCTATCTGAATCTGGATGACGGGTTGCGGCGCGTGCTGCAGGCTCAGCGGATGGTTTGACCACGGAGTGGATGAGTAGCGTATCAACGCGACGTTACCAACGCCCGCTATGTCCGTGGCCGTGATGGTAGGACCAATGAGGCGGGGTACAGTCTGAGTGGTGGTGATCGAAGTCGCGGGTGTGCACCGTTGCGGTGTGGTAGTAGCAGCCGCCGAGGCTGATAAACGCGATAGCGGCGGCAAGGATGAGCAAAGATTTCAAGAGAGTTTTGCGCATGGGAATCCCTGTCCTGGTGTAGTTCGGTTTTTAGCTAAAAACCGAAATAGTCCGGCTCCATCAATTCACGGTCACGAGCACGATGATGAGGACACAGCGGACGCGGCAGTATTCCGGCGAAAACAAGCAACGATCACGCTGTCGGTTTTCGGAGATCAGCTGGCCCGGCGTCGGATAGCGGGGTGGCGGATTATCCGCAAGCTGCGATTCGGGGGATCTGAGTATGGCCGCGCTGGGCAACTCGAACAATCCAAGCCCGTTGGCAGTAGCGCCTTGTAGCCTTGTAAAAGGAGGCCTCGTGAGGCGATTCCTCTGTCTTCTGTTGGCGGCAGCCGTCTCGGGCGTCGCGCCGTCGCCTGTCCCCGTCGAGGCCACCGACCCCGACGGCAGCGAAGACGCGATTGGACTCGTTGAGTCAGGCTCGCACGGGCGTCGAGGCTCCGGCGGTTCGGCGCTGGGTTCCAAGGTTGTTGTGCGACCGCTCAAGCCGAACGACACCACCGTTGATGACCAGGGCGTCATCGAGTCGCTCATCGTCGATCGCAGCACCCCGCAGGTGGCCGTGATCAGCAGCGTCGCAACTGCCAGCGGCGTCGATGAGGCTGGTCGCGCGCAGTTGCTCAGCGCGGCGCTGAAGGATTCAACCCGGCGCGGCGACCTGAAGGTGACCATCGATTCGCCGCTCGCCCTCGAGTGCCTGACCAAGCTCTGCTTCGAGAACCGCTTCATCTACTCGCGCACAATCGCGCGCGATGGACGACATCGCCATGAATTCCTGGCCGACCTCTACTCCCACGCGCCAGCCAAGACAGATGGCGCGTGACCAGTGATCACGGCGGGCAAGCGCCCCACGCGCTGATGACGGCCAGGAGGTCGGTGACGTTGACGGTGCAGTCGCCAGATAGGTCGGCCGGGCATGACGGCGGGCACGGAAGCGGGCAGGCGCCCCATTGGCCGATGAGCGCAAGCAGATCGAGGACGTTGACGATGGCATCGCCGCTGGGCAGCGGCGCGATGTCGGCGGGGCAGGTGTCGATTTCGGGACCACCCGCGCCGGGCCAGAAGCCGCCGGTGAGGGAGAAGCCGCCGCCGGTCATGGGAACTCCGGCGTCGGGCTGGCCGATGGTTCCGCCGAGCGTGAAGTCATCGCCAGTGGAGAAGGTCGCGCCGCCGCCGTCGACAGTGTGCCAGGAGAGGTCGACGCCGCCGGCGATCCCGCCATCGGGAGCATCACCGCCGTGAGCGGTCGCGAAGAAGCCAACTGCGAGAAGTGCGAGCAGGGAGCCTTTTGAAGATCGTGTCATGGTTCACCTCGTTACAAGCTGATCATGGAGTGAAGCATCGGTCGTTTCCGTTGTTGTCCAGTTCGGCTGATCCTTCCTAGGGCTTGAACGTGATGAACTGGAACGCATTCTGCAGCGGCGTTCCCGTGAGGTTGTAGATGCGCACAAACAACTGGCCGCCGCCGGAGTTTACCGTCGCCAGGAACGGCGCGCCGGTAACGGTGCGCGGCGTCACGATCGTGATGTGGGTGCCGACGCTGTAGATTTCGCCGGCGAGCGTGATGACATAGCGGTTGTTGACCGCGTCCCACGCGCAACCGACATTCGCTGTGGCGGCGTCGAGCGTGCCGTCGGAGTTGACATAGGCATAGGCCAGCGGGGCTGCGGAGTTCGATGTGCCGGCGGAATACTCACGCGTCAGGTTGCCGATGACGTGCACATCGCCAGTGAACTTGCCGGCGCCGCCGCCGCCGGTATTGACCACATCGAGGGCTGGATGATCGGGACCGACGGCGACCAAGACGGCTGCCGGGCCGCCGCCGTCGTTGATCCCTTCCAGCGACGCGAGATGGTTGTCGAGAACCGTGATTTCGATCCCCGAACCGGAGCCGTTGTTGGTGGCGCGAATGACCGGGGCAGCGGGATCGCCGATGCCTTGACGGACCGCATCGAGCGCCGGTCCATGGCCCAGACTTGTGATCTGAACTGCGGGGAGTTGGGGCTCCCCGATCCCCAGTGAGACAGCCTCGATGGCCGAGCCGGAGCCGTTGTTGGTGGCAAGAATTGTGGGCGCTTGCGGCGGGCCGATTTGCCCCGAGACCGCTTCGATCGCTCCACCCAGCCCCGTGTTGTTGGCGCGCAACGCAACCGCGGGCGTGAACTCCGGATTGACGCCAAATACGGCCGCCGGACCATCGCCCATGTTGGTGGCTAGGATCGTGGGGACATCCGGGTCTCCGATTCCAATTGATACCGCCTCGATGGCCGACCCAGCACCGTTGTTGGTTGCCTGAATCGTGGGGAACGTCGGCGGGCCGATCTGGCCAGAGACCGCTTCGATTGCTGCACCTAGGCCCGTGTTGTTGGCGCGCAATGCGGCCGCGGGCGTGAAGTCCGGATTTACGCTGAATACGGCCGCGGGCGCATCGCCCATGTTGGTGGCCAGAATCGTGGGGGCATCCGGGTCGCCGATTCCCTGCGAGACCGCCTCAAGGGCCGACCCGGCACCGTTGTTGGTTGCCTGAATCGTTGGGGCCTCCGGGTCTCCGATTCCAATTGACACGGCTTCGACGGCCGAGCCCGACCCGGTGTTGCTGGCGCGCAGAGCCGGGGAACTGATCGCGCTGATCGCTTCGAGCGCGGGCGAAGGACTCGGCGGCTCGGGCTGCGGCTGAACCCAGAAGCGCGCGGCCGCGACATGTGGAAACATCGTGCCACCCCAAACCCGCCGACCTCTCCGCCCGATCCATACAACTCAATCGGCGGCGAGCCAGCGCCCAAAGACTGCCCGTGTCTCACGCGTTCACCACACCCACCATGCTCGCCGCCTTCTGCGAAATGTGCGTGTGATGCAGTCCGCACTGCTACATGATCTCATCTTCGGTGCGCGCGGATTTGGGGATGCGGTGCACGAACATCTGCTCGATGCGGAACGCATCGCCCGAGTCCGTGCAAGCATCCGCCACGGTCGCGCACGAACAGCTGCCCGCTGCCGGAGTTCACCGTCGCAATGACCGGCGCGCCGGTCACCGTGCGCGGCGTCACGACCGTGATGTGCGTGCCCACGCTGTAAATCTCGCCGGTGATTGTGATGATGTAGCGAGTGTTGAGCTGGTCCCAAACGCAACTGACGTTGGGCGTAGCGGCGCCGAGCGTGCCATCGGAGTTGACATGGGCGTAGGCCAGCGGCACTGGTTGCGCCACCGCCAACGGAAAAGGCCGCTCGAGGCGGCCTTTAAGAATCAGGATTGTTTCTGCGATCAATCAAACTGCATATCGGGGGTCGGGATGTCGGGGACTGAACCGACCTTGATGAAGCCGGAACCGGTGGTCTCTACCATGTTGGCAACCACAAAGCTACCAACCACTGGGGCATCGCCTTCGACCGTCCCTGATCCGCTGATGCTAAGCTTGCCGCCCACCATGTAGATCATGCCTTGCACATTGATGCCGCTGCCGCCGCTGAATGAGCATGGCTTGGTGCTGGAGCGATCGTAGAAAATGCTCATACCGGCGTGTGGCCCGATGAGGATGGGTGTCAAGTGAATCGACCCACCGGTGACGGACAGCTTGCCAGTTCCACGGAAGTAAAAGAAAGTCTTTGTGGCGGTCACGGATGTGCTGTTGCCCGAGATCTTGAGGCCGATGCCATCAAGGATGTACACACCAGGGTTGAAGGTAACTGCTCCCCCAGTAATCGAGATCCCGCCCGAGTAATACCCCGGCTCCACGACCGAGTTACTGTTCAACGACAGGCTGCCCAGGTCGTTGTTCAGGTTGAACGTCGGCGTAGGCAGCGCGGCAAGCGGATCGCTCGTCGCCGGAGCGCCGCATTGCACCGGGCTGGTGACGTTGGTGAAGATGGTACAGCCTACGGTCTGGATGTCCTCGCAATCCAGCGCAGCGTTGCCGCCGCCGGAAATCGACTCTGGGTGCGATGAGTTGATGCGGACGCGCGTGCTCACCGCTGTGGCGTTTCCCGAGAGCTTCAATGAGCCTTTTTCAGTCGGATTGAGCGTAATCACGCCCTTCAAGTCCGTCGCTTGGGCAGGGGTCGCACAGGCCAGTGTCAGGCCGACTGCGCCAATGCCGATTACGGTAAGTAGCTGTTTCATCGTTCCCCCTAACTTCGTAGGTGCTCAAGGTGCCAGACACGATCAGAGGGCCCAGCGCAGCTGGCGGGGCACCCTCCATAGAGATCATCCGAATGCTGTGGTCCCTTTGCAAGCCTTGGTGGATCGATTCCGCTGCACTGCTGCGTCTTGTAACGGGTGGAGAAGAGATTCCCAAAAGACGATTGGGCTGGAGTGGGGTGCTTCTATGCCCTGTCTGTTTCGCGGTAGTTTTCGGAACGCAACGCGTCCGAGAAACACATCACGGACAACACGGGCCCCAACTGGCGATCACAATCAACAGGTCATTGACGTCAACCATGCAATTCAGGTCGAGGTCGGCGGGAATGAATGGCGGGCACGCCGTGTACGGTCCCCACGCCGCAATGACCGCCAGCAAGTCGTTCACATCGACCAGGCCGTCGTTGTTGACGTTACCCGGGCAGCATGGCCCGAATTTCGACTGAAGAATCGCCAAATCGTTGGTCGTCATCACGGCATCGCCATCGAGATCAGCCGGACAGCAGGTGTCTCGACGGATTATCAGACATGGCCGAGCGAATACAACGCTCCGATGTGCCGCGACGCCGCAACCACGGCGGCCTGGGTGGCTACCCGCGCCTCAGGCGTTCACCACGCCCACCATGCTCGCGGCCTTCTGGGTGATGTGCGTGTGATGCAGTCCGCACTGCTTCATGATGTCGTCTTCGGTGCGGGCCGACTTGGGGATGCGGTGCACGAACATCTGCTCAATCCTGAACGCATCGCCCGAATCGGTGCAGGCGTCGGCCACAGCCGAGCCCAGACCGCCTCCGTAGTTATCCTCCACCGTAAGAATGTTCCCGCCGTTGGCGTTGGCCAGGTCGAGAAGTTTCTCGGCATCGAAGGGAATCGAATATAGATCGACCAGCGAAGCGTCGATCCCCATCTTGTCGAGCGCATCCAGGGATTTGTTGCACTCGTGAACCATGTAGCCGGCGGTGATGATCAGCAGATCGCGGCCCTCGGTGAGCACTTCGAAGCGGCCCAGGTCGAAGACCGTGTTCTCATCGTAGATGAACTCGACATCAGGCCGGAACGTGCGCATGTAGCACATGCCTTTGTAGTCGGCCATGGCGAGGGTAAGCGCGTAGGCCGAGAAGGCATCGGAGGGCTGAAGCAGGTAACAACCGGGGTTGCCGCGATGATCGCGGACCTTGCTCAAAGAGCGGAACCACGAAACATCGGGAAGAGCCATCTGGCTGGGGCCGTCGGCGGCGAGCGAGATGCCGGCGTGGCTGCCGCAGATCTTCAGGTTGGCGCCGCTGTTGAGCGCCATCTCGATCTGGTCGTAACCGCGAGTGACGAACTTGGCGAAAGTTGAAGCAAAGGGAATCTTGCCGGCCGACGACAGACCGACGCCAACGCTGAACATGTTCTGCTCGGCGATCTTGCATTCAACGAAGCGGTCCTGCAGCTGCCGGTCGTTGCGAACCCACTCAGAGAATGTCGAGTTGCTCACATCGGCGTCAAGCGCGAAGACTTCGGGATTGGCGTGGCCCAAAGCACGAAGGGCCAGACCATAGGCCTTGCGGGTGGCGAACTTCCCGGCCTTCAGGGTCATGGCCATGTCGTACTTCTTCATGGCCTCGGTCATGGTCATGGGCTCGACGATGTCAGGCTGGGCGGGAGTGTGATCGGCAGGGGGGTAAATGCGGAGCTCATCATCGCTCACGAGCGTGCTGGTGAGTCCGACGCCAGTGGCTTTGAGTTCTTCATGGGCTTGAGTGAGTTTGTCGCCGGTGGGGGGCTTGCCGTGCCAGCCGCCGCCCTGAACGACTGGCGCGCCCCAGCCCTTGACGGTCTTGGCAACCAGAGCTGTCGGCCGATCGCCCTTGATCGCAGCGATGTACTGATCGAGCGCCTTGCGGATGGCGGCGGGTTCATGGCCGTCGATGGTGATCGCCTTGAAACCGGCCGCCTCCAGCTTGGCGGCCAGCACTTCGGGCGACTGCTGCTTGCTGACGCGATCGGCCTGGCCGTAGCCGTTGCAGTTGAAAATCGGCAAGACGTTGGTGAGCTGATAGTCGGCGATGAAATCGACAGCCTCCCAGATCTGGCCCTCGCGCGATTCACCATCGCCGATCAGGCAGTAGATGCGCTTGTCGAATCCGTCGTGGCGTGCGGCGAGCCCCAGTCCCGCCGCAACCGACAGCCCCTGTCCCAGCGAACCAGTCGCGGCGTCGAAGAACGGAAACCCCTCCATCGGGTTGGGGTGGCCATCGATCGGCGAATCGCTCGCGCGGAACGTCATAAGATCGGCCTTGGTCATCGGCCGGCGGTCCATTCCCTTGCCGATGGCGCCGCCAAGGTCGGCGTACGCGGCATAGATGATGGGGCAGGCGTGGCCTTCCGAAAGCACCAGGCGATCGGAAGTTGGGTATTGCGGATCATCCGGCAGCCAGCGCATGGTGTGATACATCAGCACGGTGACGATGTGGCCCAGGCTCATGGCCGAGGTTGGATGGCCGCTGCCGGCCGCAGCGCACATGTCAAGAACCAGATGATCCAGCTGGATGGCTTTGGCGTGCACGGCGGCTTCAAACGACATGGGCCAACTCTTTCTGCCTGGTTGGGCATTCAAATCGCGGCCGGAAACTCAGCCAGGATTGGGGCAACCAGTATCGCAGGAATGGCGATTTTGGGCAACGGGCTGGACGGATTGAATGACCGATTGGGGAGATGGATGTATCTGTAGGCCGCAGAAGAATTGGTGAATCCAAAACTCCCCTCTCCCTCTGGGAGAGGGGTTGTGGGTGAGGGCAATTCAAACCGGCATCTGGCGACGTTGGTGGCGCACAAAGCGGTTCTGCCCTCACCCCGGCCCTCTCCCAGAGGGAGAGGGCGTTTCGATCACTCTGATCTGCGAGCAGGCCCCGCGTTCATGCATCATCCTCATTGCGGTCTGAAACTACCTTCTGTGCACAACCTGGCGGAATCGCGTTGAATCTAGGCAAATAAGGGCCCTTCATCGCGTGGGCCTAGAGTCCCTGATACACTCTCGATCTAGTGGTTCACACATGAGGTCATACCAGCGATGAAGGTTATTTGCGATCGAACAGCTTTGGTGAACGCGGTGAACGTGGCGGCGGGGGTGGTGGCCAGTCGCACCCCCCAGCCCGTCCTTCAGTGCGTAAAGATCACCGCCGACAAGGATGCCGGCCGGCTCACGTTGGCTGCCACCGACCTGGAAGTGGGCCTGAGGCTTGGCGTTGACCAGGTTGACGTGCAAAAACCCGGCGAAGCCCTGATCCCAGCCGACAAACTCGTGCAGATCGTGCGCGCCTGCGATGACCCGACGCTGACGATCGACACCAAGGACCACACCGTTCACATTCGCGGCCAGGGCTCGCACTTCACGATCTTCGGATTTGATCCCAAGGAAGCGCCTGCGGTTCGCGATTTCGCGGATGCCAAGGTCGATTGCGAAATCGATGCCGGCACGCTCCGCAGTCTCATCAGCCGAACGCTGTTTGCCGCTGCCGCCGAGCACAGCCGCTATGCGATCAACGGCGTGCTCTTCGAGCGCGATGGCAAGAAGCTGCGGCTGGTCGCCAC
>JAKEEP010000016.1 GCA_022616475.1 Phycisphaerales bacterium
CCCCTCCACTATTCCCATGTTCAAACGGCGCGAGAGCTGATGCAGCACACTCGCGGGCTTGGGATTCATCGAAGCGCGGCGAGCCGTTCTGCTTGGCGAACTTGGCAGCGTACTCGCCGGCGAGCTTGCCGAACACAAGGAGATCGCTGAGGGAGTTTCCGCCCAGACGATTCGCGCCGTGGAGACCGGCGGCGACTTCGCCGGCAGCGAAGAGGCCGGGCACGGTGGACATCTGTGTATCGCCATCGACTTTCACGCCGCCCATGATGTAGTGAACGGTCGGGCCAACTTCCATGGGCTCGCTGGTGATGTCGACGCCGGCGAGCTGCATGAACTGGTGGTACATGCTCGGAAGTTTCTTCTTGATGTGCTCGCCGGATTTGGAGCCGAGCTTCTCCTTGATCCATGAGATGTCGAGATAGACGCCGCCGTGGGCAGTTCCGCGCCCTTCCTTGACTTCGCGAACGATGCAGCGAGCGACGTGGTCGCGAGTGAGCAGTTCCGGGGGACGGCGGGCGGACTTGTCGCCGATGACGTAGCGCCAGCCTTCCTCTTCGTTGTCGGCGGTTGAACTGCGGTAGTTGTCGGGGATGTCATCGAGCATGAAGCGGCGGCCGGTCGAGTTTTTGAGGATGCCGCCTTCGCCGCGCACGCCTTCGGTGACGAGGATGCCGCGCACGCTGGGGGGCCAGACCATTCCGGTGGGATGGAACTGGACGAACTCCATGTCCATGAGATCGGCGCCGGCGTGATAGGCGAGGGCCTGACCGTCGCCGGTGTACTCCCAGGAGTTGGAGGTGATTTTGTAGGCCTTTCCGATGCCGCCGGTGGCGAGGACGACGGCCTTGGCGCGCCAGATGTGGAAGCGGCCCTTTTCGCGGTCGTAGCCGAAGGCGCCGGTGACGCGGGGGAGTGCTGAGTGCTGGGCGCTGGGTGCTGAGTGCTGAGAAGGCGAGGGCGCCGGGGCCGAGGACGGCCCGGCTCGCTGGCCATCCGTGAGCAGGCGGATGACGGTCATCTCCATGAAGACGTCGATGCCTTGGTGGACGCCGTAGTCCTGGAGGGTGCGGATCATTTCCAGGCCGGTGCGATCGCCGACGTGGGCGAGGCGCGGGTAGCGGTGACCACCGAAGTTGCGTTGGAGGATGCGGCCGTCGTTGGTGCGGTCGAAGAGCGCGCCCCAGGCCTCGAGCTCCTTGACGCGATCGGGGGCTTGCTGGGCGTGAAGCTCGGCCATGCGCCAGTTGTTGAGGTACTGGCCGCCGCGCATGGTGTCGGCGAAGTGGACTTTCCAGGAATCGCGATCATCGACGTTGGCGAGGGCGGCGGCCATGCCGCCTTCAGCCATCACGGTGTGGGCTTTGCCGAGGAGGGATTTGCAGATCAATCCGACAGAGCAGCCGTTGGCGGAGGCTTCGATGGCGGCGCGGAGGCCTGCACCTCCCGCCCCAATCACAATCACATCATGTTCATGCGTGATATAAGTCATGGCACGAGGTTCGTTGTTCGTTGTTCGTTGTTCGTCGAGACGATGACCTGGCCGTCTTCGCCTTCGCTTCAACTGACAAGCGCGAGATCGATCGCAAATAGGCATTCAACTTGGGCGCAAGTTCATCGACGAGCGGCCGCAAGTGATCGACCTCGGAAGGCGCCAACAAATCGCGTTTGTACGCCCGCCGCAACCAATGCTTCGTCTCGTTGAGCGAACCGCGAGCCATCCTGGCGAAACGACGGTTGTCCTGAAAGGTGCCTCGGCCAACGCCCTCGGCTATATTTGCGCCAACGCTGTCGGCAGCACGTATTAGTTGTCGACCGACGGTGTCGCGTGGCAAGGGGGACCACGAACGAGCCAAATCCCAAATGGCATCCGCAATCTGCTCAGACAATTTGTACACCCGCAGTTCTTCGAAGTGAGTCCTAGCCATTGTCTGATTCCTCATGTCGCAACGAACGACGAACGACGAACAACGAACGCCCTACAGAATTCTCCAATCAGACCAGATGCCCATGGAGCACAATCGAATGTAGAGGTCAGCGAAGCCGACCCAGAAGAGGCTGATCCAGGCCCATTGCATGTGCCAGCGGTTGAAGCAGCCCACGCAGTTGTAGGCGGTGAGGCGGGCTTGGGAGGAGGCGATGCAATCTTTCTTGCCGCCGATGATGTGGCGGAGGGAATGGCAGCCGAAGGTGTAGGAGGCCAGGAGGACGGTATTGGCGGTGATGACGAGCGAGCCGACGCCGATGCCGAAGCGGTGCGAGCCGGTCTCTGGGTCGATGAAGATGAAGCTGATGATGGCGTCGTAGCTGAGGATGAAGATGAACGGGATGACCGCGTAGAGGAAATAGCGGTGAATGTTCATGATGACCAAGGGCAGCGATCGCTCGCCGCGGAAGCGCGTACCGCGGAAGCCGGGTTCGCCGACGGCGCAGTTGGGCGGGTCGCCCCAGAAGGCCTTGTAGTAAGCGCCGCGGTAGTAGTAACAGGTGAGGCGGAAGCCGCCGGGGGCCCAGAGAATGAGCAGGGCCGGCGTGAGGGGAATGAACCCAAGAAGGAGCTTGGGAAGCCAGGAAGGCCACTCGCCGAACCAGGAGTGCTCAACGGGCGCGGCGCCGGCGCGCGTTGAGTCGCTGAAGAGCACGGGTGAGTAAATCGGTGAGAGATACTGCGCGCCGCCGGGGCCGGAATACCAGTAGTGCTCGCCTTGCCAGGCCGCCCAGGTGAGATAGGTGGCGGCGATGGCGAAATAGATGAGCGTGATGGTAGGAAACAGCCACCAGGTGTCGGTTCGCTTGGTTTGGAGGAAGCCGCGCTGGTTGTCGGGCAGGGCGACTTGGGGGAGTGAAACGGGTGCGCGGGTCATGGCGAAGGGAGGATGAGATTCCGAAGGGTGAATCGGATTCTACAACCCTCAGCGCAAGTGTGCATGCCAACGAAAAACCACGACGCAAAGGGTCGTGGCATCAAAGCGAGGCGGACGGGACTCGAACCCGCAACCACTGGCGTGACAAGCCAGTACTCTAACCAATTGAGCTACCGCCCCGGTGAGATCGGGATCAGTAATGTAGCGTACCGGAGGCGCGGGTCAAGCCGTTCTGCTGGTGCACACCGCGCTCGCCTGTCGGCTCGCGGCTAAACGAGTGGCGATCATAGCTTTGCCACCACGGCCGGCTCGGTCGCCGCGGCGACCTCGGTGACCGTGACACCCATCGTTGCCGGTCATTTCGCGTCGATCCAGTTTTCGCTCCAGGCGGTGTCGGCGACAAGAGGGGCCTTGAGGGGCATGGCGTTCTGCATGCGATCTTGGACGAAGGCGGCGACCTTCTCGGCGTACGAGCGAGGAACTTCGAAGACGAGTTCATCGTGAATCTGGATGATCATGTGCGTTTGCGATAGGGCTTGGCGCAGTTCAGCGCTGAGGGCCGAGGCATGGCCATGCCTCGGCTTTGGATCGAGGTCCGCACGAGCATCGCTGAGCGCGCGGTGAATGTCGATCATTGCGAGCTTGATGAGGTCGGCGGCGGAGCCTTGGACGACGGTGTTGATGGCCAGACGCTCGCCGAGGGCGCGGGTTTGCGGATCGCGCGAGTGGATCTGCGGGATCGGGCGGCGGCGCTTGAGGATGGTTTCGACGTAGCCCTGTCGGATGGCGGTGTTGATGCATTGATCAAGAAACTGTGCGACCTTGCTGTAGCGCGCTTTGTAATCGTTGATGATGCGTGCGGCTTGTTGAACGGTGGTGTCGGTGCCGGCGAGTTGGAGGCGGCGCGCAAGGCCGGAGGGCGTCACGCCGTAGACAATGCCGAAGTTCACCATCTTGGCGCTGTTGCGCTGAGATGGAGTCACTTGATCGAGTGCGACGTTGAAAACCTGCGCGGCAACGGCGCGGTGGATGTCTTGGCCGCTGTTGAACGCCTCGATCAGGATCGGATCATCCGCGAGGTGGGCGAGCATACGGAGTTCGATTTGGGAGTAGTCGGCGGTGAGGAGGACGTTGGGGGGCGAGAGAGTGCTGAGTTCTGAGTGCTGGGTTCTGAGTGGTGTGTCGCGTACTTGAATGATGCTGTGCGCTCCGCCCACCCCCCTGCCCCCTCCCTGAAGGGAGGGGGCGAGGTTCAGCCAATTGTTCCGGGATTTCTCGGCGATGAAGGCGCGGCGGATTTCGCGGCCGATGTCGCTACGGATGGGGATGTTCTGGAGGTTAGGATCGGAGGAACTGAGACGGCCGGTGACGGCGACGGCCTGGTTGAAGGAGGCGTGGATGCGGCCGGTGCGCGGGTTGATGACTTCTTTGAGTGACTCCAGATAGGTGTTCACCAGCTTGGTGAGTTGTCGGTATTCGACGATCAGACGTGGGAGCGGTGAGGTGATGGTTGGATCGCCGGCGAGGCGCTCGAGGACTTCCTGATCGGTGGACGGGCCGGTTTTGCCGCGTTTGAGGGGGCGAAGACCAAGTCCGGGTGGGTCCTGATGGGGCTTGTTGAACAGCACCTGTGCTAGTTGCCTGCTTGAATCGGGGTTGAAGCCGAGCGTTGGATCAGGGGCGGCTTCAGCGATCTTGGCGCGGAGTTCGGCGATGCGCTTGTTGAGATTGTGTCTTTGACGGTCAAGCTCATCGGGATCGACGCGGATTCCGTTCCATTCGAGCTCGGCCAGGACATCGACCAGCGGAATTTCAACCTCATCGAAGAGCTTGCGCAGGCCGAGGCGATTGATTTCCGGAGCCATGCAATCGCGAAGGCGCAGGGTGATATCAGCGTCTTGCGCTGAATAGCTTGTCGCTTGATCGAGCGGAACTTGATCGAAGGATTTTTGCTTTCTGCCCTTGCCAAGCAGTTCGGCAAGTGTGGGGATGCATGTGTAGTTGAGAAGTGCAAGGGCCAAGACATCCAAGGAGTGGCTGGAACGCGTAGCGTCGATCAGGTAGCTGGCCACCATGGTGTCAAACACGTGTCCTTGCAGGCGGACGCCATGCTTGCGGAGGACGTTGATGTCGAACTTGAGGTTGTGGCCGATCTTCTTGATTTTTGGGTCTTCGAGGATCGGTTTGAGGCGCGCGAGGACGGTTTGCGCGTCGAGGTGGGAGGATTGCTCGCACGAACGAGTGGCGATGTAGTGGCCGGTCTTTGGCTTGAATGAGATGGAAATGCCGCAGAGTTCGGCCTCGATGGGGTTGAGGCTTGTGGTTTCGGTATCGAGGGCGAACTCCCCCACTTTCGTGATTTGAGTGACGAGCTCATCGAGTTGGTTGACGGTGCGAATGGTCTGGTATTCGCCGCGCTCCGAAGGCGCGATGGCCGCGGCGGGTTCGAGGTGGCCGAAAAGGTTGTCGGAAAAGGTGGAAGGAGGTGGCGACGCGAGGCGGCGGGCGGGAACCGGAGCGGCGGAGGCCGCGCGATCCGCGGACGGCGATGCTGGCTCGACAAGCTGGTCGGCCACAAGCTCCTTGAGCTCATCCTGGAAGCGGTTGAAGCCGAGTTCGCGAAACGTGGCGAGGAGGTCATTGACAGGGAGCTTGTCGCATGTGGCCAGCGCATCCTCAAGATCGAAATCGACATCGCAGTCGTATTTCAGCTCGACCAATCGGCGACTCATTGGCAGCTTGTCCTTGGCGGCTTCGAGGTTTTCGCGGCGCTTGCCTTTGATCTCGTTCAGGTTGGCCAGGAGATTCTCGACGGTGCCGTATTGCAGAATGAGTTGACCGGCGGTCTTGGGGCCGACGCCAGGGACGCCGGGGATGTTGTCGATGGAATCGCCCATGAGGGTGAGGACTTCGACGACCTGCTCGGGGCGAAGGCCGGGGGTTTCGAAGACGTCGGCGGCGGTGACGGCTTGGTCTTTATGGACGTCGAACAGCTCCACACGGTCGCTCAGGAGTTGGGTGAGGTCCTTGTCCTTGGAGACGATGCGGATGTGGAGGTCGGGGTGCTCGCGCTTGAGCCGGGAAACGATGGTCGCGATGGCATCGTCGGCTTCGACGCTCGGAACAGCCACCACCGGAACGGACATCATCTTGAGAATTTCCAGGCAGCGCTCCACCTGGGGATGGAAGTCATCAGGCGGCACCTTGCGCGTGGCCTTGTATTCGGGGTAAATCTCGGAGCGGAAGGTTTCGCGATCGCCCGCGGCATCGATGACGACGGCCAGGTAATCGGGCTTGTACTCGCGCAGGACCTTCAAGAGCATTCCAACGAAGCCGAAGGTGAGGTTGGTGGGCTCCTTGGTGACCGGGCTGGTGAGGCCGGAGCGGATGGCGTGGTAGGCGCGGAAGAACTGGGCGTGGCCGTCGATGAGGTAAAGGGTTTTGGTGGCGGTGGCGGTGGGCATCAAAACGTCTAAAAGTCTAAACGTCCAAACGTCTAAAGGCGAAGCGCGCGGCCTCTCACCGGGTTCGATTTTTCCGCGGACTAGCCCAGCCACGACGACGGCGTGGCAGGGCGCCGATGTTTGGCATCAGGCCACCCTGCGAAGCGAGAAATCGCGCAGCTTCGCGCTGGACGAGCGCGGTCAGCGCCGCATTGACCACTGTGGTCTTGTCATTGATGCCTGACATTTCGCAGGCGCATTTAAGCAACTGGGCATTGATTTCCAACGTCACGCGCATAGGTCACGTTTGCCCCAACGTGAGGGCCTCGACTTTGTGTGTCTTGATCTTCTCGAAGCCGGAGCCGAGTTCGCCGATGGGATCTGGCGGGATAATTTCGACTTTCTTTTGGCCGAGCTTGGCTTCGCCGCGGCGGACTTTGGCTTGGAATTCGCGGCACTCGTGGAGAAGGCGTTCGAGGATTTCGTCTTCGGGGACGTTGGCGACGCGCTCGCCTTGGACGTAGATGATGCCGCGGCGGTCGCCGGCAAAGACGGCGACATCGGCGCCCTCGGCCTCGCCTGGGCCGTTGACCACGCAGCCCATGACGGCAACCTTGACGGGGACTTGAATGTCGTCCTTGAGCTTCTTGCGGACTTCCTGAACGAGCGTGAAGAGATCGACCTGGATGCGGCCGCAGGTCGGGCAGGCGATCAACTCGGCGCCGATGCGATCGCGCAAGCCCAGGCAGTAGAGCATTTCAAGGGCGTCTTCGACTTCGTAGATCGGATCGCTGGCGTAGCTGATGCGGATGGTGTCGCCGATGCCGTTGGCCAGCAGCGTGCCGAGGGCGACGACGCTGCGGATGCAGCCGGTTTCCTTGGGGCCGGCGTGGGTGACGCCCAGATGCAGGGGGTAATCGAATCGCTTGGAGATTTCGGTGTAGATGTCGATGGTCAGCGACGGATCCATGGACTTGGCGCTGATGCAGACATCCTCGAAGTTCTTGGCCTCGAAGATGTCCATGTATTCTTCGAGCTTGGCGATCATGAGGGCGAGCAGGTGGCCGGATTTGTGGCCGGCGAAATACTTGCCCAGCTCGGCCAAGCGTTTTTGCTTGTCCTTGCGCTCGATGATCGATCCTTCGTTGACTCCGACGCGGATGGGGATGTTGCGCTCCTTGCAGGCATCGATGACGGAGTTGACTTGATCGCGATCGGAGATGTTGCCGGGGTTGAGGCGAATCTTGTGGACGCCCGCCTCGACGGCTTCCAGAGCGCGCTTGTAGTGAAAGTGCACGTCGGCCACGATCGGGACGGAAGTCTGCTTGAGGATTTCGACCAGGGCCTCGGTGTCTTTGCGCTCGGGCACGGCGACGCGCACGATGTCCGCTCCGGCGGCGGCAAGCTTGTTGATCTCGGCGACGCAGCCGTCGACGTCGTAGGTGTAGCCGGCGGTCATGGTCTGCACGGCGACCTGTGCCTGATTTTCCGGGGGGCCGCCGATGCGGACGATGCCGGTGCGGTCATTGCCGAGGCGAATCTGGCGAGTCTTGCGTCGTGGCGTCATATGGAGCGTGATTGTAGGGGCGAAACAAGACCACGGATGAACGACCGCGCATCAGGGCTTTCGCGCCATGGTGATGCATCGGCGACTCGTGCGATCAAAGGGCTCGCCATCGGTGGAGCCGAACAACTGAATATCGACGAAGCCGGCGGTTTCTAATAAACGCCCCAATTCGTGCGGCATGTACATGCGGGTCGCAACTTGGCGCACGATCCTACGCCCATCGGGATAAAGGAAAGTCCATTCGGAGTGCATCATGCCGGTCTTGTAATCAGCCTTCTGCTCGTTCAGAACGATCAGGCCATCCAAGCCGTTGCCGGTCGGCCGATTGATGATCGAAGGCCTGAAGTCGGCCATCAATCTGGGGATGTTGAGATAGTCGATGATGAAGCGTCCGCCAGGTTTGATCGACTCGACGGCGCGGTGAAGCATCTGAATGTTGCGGTCATCATCGGGCGTGTAACCGAAGCTGGTGAACCAGTTGATGGCGGCGTCACAGGGTTGGGGCGCCGAGAATTCAAACGCGTCGGCGACGTGGAATTCGCACTGCAGGTTTGCCTGCGCGGCGCGGTTGCGAGCGCGGTGAATGTACGACAGCGCGCGATCGACGCCGAGGACATGCATGCCGCGTGCGGCGAGTGGAAGGCTCAGACGGCCGATGCCGCAACACTGATCGAAGACAGTCTGCCCAGGCGAGAGAGCGAGGGCCTTGACGATGAAGTCGGCGATGCGCTCAACGAGCTCAGGAGAATCGTTGGCGAGGCCGAAGGCGGCGTAGTCGTCATCGAAGAACTCATGCCACCATGGAGGTGCTGATCTTGGAGCATCGCCCGATTGCATTGGTGGCGCACATGGTACGTTTCCGAGCGGGTGATGGGACGAGAGAAGTAACGCTGCTTCTGCGTTGGACTGACATGCCCTCACCCCTAACCCCTCTCCCAGAGGGAGAGGGGGATTTGATCAGGCAGTGACCAGATCGGTGATGAGTCGCTCCATGCCGCTCTTTCGGCCGCCGACGCCGACGCTGCCGCCGATTCCCATGGGGCTGGTCATGCCGTAGCCGACCGCGACGTTGATGAGGAGCCAGGCGAGGTCATTGGCGCTTTCGTCCTTGCGAACCGCGCCGGAGCGTTGGAGCTCGGCCAGTTCGTCCTTGATGAACTGATGGAGGCGGGTCAGGTGCTTGCGGAGTGTGCGAGCGATATCCGCATCGCCTTCGACTTCGGTCATCGCTTGGAAGATCACGCGATAGACGCCGCGGCCCTTCTCGTGGGTGGCCGGATTGTTAGCGAGCATGATTTCAAGCCGCTTCAGCGGGTCTTTGACGCCTTCGAGGGCGTCCTGCCAACCGGCGATGACCTCACGACCCACTTCGTCAACGAGCGTGACGAACAAGTCGAGCTTGTTGTCGAAGTGACGATAGAGGATCGGCTCAGTGATTCCAGCCGATTTTGCTAGCTCGGCCGTCGTTGTTCCTCGATATCCCAGACGCGCAAAAAGATCCGCCGCCACTTCGAGAAGTTGGCGACGCCGATCGGCCGACCGCATGCGAACCATAGGGCTGTGCTCCCGAGTCATTCCATATGTTAGTATGCGATCGCCAACCTTGAGTACGTTAGAGTCCCGAATTGTTGGGTTCGGTTGCGAGGCGGCGCCAAGGACACGGCGCGCGTCGGCACCGCCGATCATGCGGCCGCTTGGTGTTCGGCTGCGGCGTCGGGATGGATGTCCAGGTGCTGAACGCCGCCGGGCACGGTCAACTGGCTGACCGGCGTGCCTTCGGGAATGATCTGGCCGCTGAGCGAGCGAACGACGACCTGCGGATTCCTCAACTCATGCTCGTGGAGGGCCGATTCGAGCGCCTTTTGCTTTTCTTCATCGAGCTTGGTCCAGGCCATTCGACCCTTGCATTTGGGGAACGTGGAGCATCCCAGCCACGGGCCACGCTTACCGCGTCGCAGGTTCATGGGAGATCCGCATTTTGGACAGGGAATATCGGTGACCACCGGTGGAGGGCTGGGATATTTGATGTTGCCCTTCTTGTCGATGTTGACGACGCATTTGACGGCGGGGTAGTTGACCGAGGCAAGGAATTTTCCGAAGCGACCGGTCCGGAGAATCATGGGCGAACCGTCTTGAGGGCAAGCGACGTTGACGCGCTCGGGGAGCTGCGGCCGGCCCTCGCGGTCGATGGGACCGGCGTAATCGCATTTTGGATAGGTGCTGCAAGAGAGGAACCGGCCGTTCTTGCCGAACCGGTACATGGTTCGGCTTCCGCATTTCGGACAGGTGTAAGGCGCTGGCTGGGTCTCGGCCTTGGCGTGCTTCATGGTGTCGTGAGCATGCTCGAGGGCCTCGGCGAACGGGCCATAAAACTGCTCGAGCATCTTCACCCAGTCCATATCGTGGTAGGCGATCTTGTCGAGCTCGGCCTCCATTTCGCGGGTATAGCCGACGTCCATCAACTGCGGAAAAGCGTCCATGAGCTTGTCGGTGACGACTTCACCAATGGCGGTGGCGTGGAATCGGCGATCGATCTGCTCGACATAGCCGCGATCTTGAATGACTTTGACGATGCTGGCGTATGTTGAAGGTCGGCCGATGCCTTCGGCTTCGAGGGTCTTGATCAGCGATGCTTCGTTGTATCGTGCCGGCGGACTGGTGAACTGCTGCTCGGGGTCGATGGAAAACGGCGTCACCATCTGGTTCTGGACCAACTCGGGCAGGGTTTGCTCTTCGCTGGCGGTAGGCACTCCGGCTACGCGGTAGAAGCCATCGAACACCAGGACGCGGCCGCTCGTCTTGAAGACTGCCTTGGTCGGCTGGTCAGCGCGTTCGAGCAGAACAGTCGTGGAATCCCATTGGGCGGGCGCCATCTGGCAGCCGACGAATCTATTCCAGATGAGTCGATAGAGCTTGGCCTGATCCGGCGCAAGGGCGGCCTCAACGAGGTCGGGATACCAGCCGATGTCTGTCGGTCGAATGGCTTCGTGGGCCTCTTGCGCTGAGGCGTTGGTCGAGCCGTAGAAGTTCGGCTTTTCGGGCACGTAATTCTCGCCGAACTTGTGACCGACGTACCGGCGGACTTGGGCCAGCGCATCGCCAGAAATGTGGGTCGAATCGGTGCGCATGTAAGTGATCAGGCCCACCTGGCCCTCGCCGGGGATGCTTATACCTTCATAGAGCGATTGGGCGGTGCGCATCGTGCGGCTGGCGCCGAATCCAAGGAAGCTCGAGGCGGCCATTTGCAGCGTTGAGGTGATGAAGGGAGCCAGTGGGCGGGAGGAAGTGCGCTTGGTCTCCATCGACTTGATGCGGTAACGCGCCGCGGGGTCGACCCGGCCGTCAACGGTTCGAATGGTTCTCGCGGGGCCCTTACCCCTTGGGTTTTCCGTGGTCGTGCTTCGCAGGTCGATCAGTCCGACGGCCTTGGCGACGCGCTGGACATCGGCAACACAGTCTCTGGGATCATCGGCCCTGCAGCCGAGTTCGAACTTCTCGCCACCCAATTCGACCAGTTCGGCCTTGATCGCGTTGTGCTCGGCTAGCCAAGCGTTCTGGAGCTTGAGAGTCGGAGGTTTCTTCTTCTCATCAAGTCGAGCCATGAACTGGGGCCAAAGGTCTGCGAGTGACGCAGCGGTCTTGTCAGCCAGGGCAAACCGGCCCGTGACACGCCACGATTCATCTGGGACGAATGCGTCAATTTCGCGCTCACGATCGACGATCAGGCGCACCGCGACCGATTGGACGCGGCCGGCGCTCAGGCCGCGCGCCACTTTCTTCCAGAGCAGGGGCGAGACCTGATAGCCCACGATGCGATCGAGGATTCGGCGGGCCTGCTGTGCGTTGACCATGTCCTCGTTGATGGCGTGTGGATTCTCGAAGGCGCGCTGGATTTCGCTTTTGGTGATGGCGTTAAAGACAACGCGCTTGGCCTGCTTGGGTGAAACGCCTAACTCCTGGGCGAGGTGCCAGGCGATGGCTTCTCCTTCGCGGTCAAGGTCGGTGGCGAACCAGACGTCAATGGCCTCCTTGGCGGCCTTCTTGAGGGCTTCAACCACCTTTTTCTTGTCGGGCAGCACCTCGTAGGTTGGCTCAAAATCATGATCGAGATCGACCCCCGGTACAGGCTGCTTGCTGCCCTTGGGGGCCCTGGTGGGGAGGTCGCGAACGTGACCGATGGAGGCGTGAACGACAAAATCGGGGCCGAGATACCTGTTAATGGTTTTGGCTTTTGCGGGGGACTCGACGATGACCAGGTGCTTGCCGGCAACGCCCGTGCGCTTGGCCCGGCCATCGCCGGTGGCCTTGCCGGCGCCTCGCTTGCGGGGCGCGGAAGGCGCTTTCTTCCGGCGTGGAGGCTTGGCAGTGGTTGGGCTGGATTGGTCCATGGTGAGTGGGCGTATCGGTCAGATCAGGCAATCGAATAAAGCCGGAATCGGGAAAGTCAAGTGCGGGGACGCTACGGCGGCGGATACGTCCGGTCAATCAGCGGGCCCATGAAATGGCGTTACGCTTATCGCGAGAAGACTCGATCGGAGAGCACCGAAATTGCCCTTTGGGCAATTTCCTCCGGACTCAGATCGCCTGCATCAATCCAAACCGAAGGCTGAAAAATCTTGAAACGGCGCAGCCACGATCGTTGCTGTTTGGCGAAGCGACGGGTCTTGATCTTGATGTGCTCGATGGCCTGTTCGAGGGTGCAGTGTCCTTCCAGATACTCAAGAACCTGCTTGTAGCCAAGCGCTTCGCGCGCATTTTGACCAAGCGCGCCGGCGTGATGCAGGCGGCGAACTTCGTCGATCAAGCCGGCATCAATCATCCCCTTTACACGGGCGTTGATGCGCCGATTGATCACTTCGACCGGGTAGTTGAGCCCGATGATGAAGATCGAATCCCGATCTTGCGGCGGCAGCTTCGGATCGTCAGCCGACGCCTTCCATTGAGTTTGGAGGCTGCTGAGTTGATGGCCGGTGGCCTCAAAGACTTCAATAGCCCGAACGGTGCGCTTCCGATCGTTTGGGTGGATTCGCTGGGCCGCGGATGGATCCACGCGTTCGAGCCAAGCGCGCAGGGCGGTCAAATCCATGCCCTGGAGCCTGGCACGGAGCGGTTCGTGCGGCTCAGGCATGTCGGCAAGGCCATAGAGCAGGGCCTGAACGTACAGGTTGGTCCCGCCGACGACGATCGGATATCGAAGACGGCCCGCGACGTCGCGGATGGCATGTCGAGCCAATTCGAGCCAGCGGTCAACGCTGAACGAATCATCGCTGGGATCGGCGACATCCAGGAGGTGATGGGGCACGGCTTGCCGCTGCTGCGCTGAGGGCTTGGCGGTGCCGATGTCCATGCGGCGATAGACCTGCATGGAGTCGGCGCTGATGCACTCGCCGCCGCCGGGGAGCCGTTGGGCCAGTGCGATCGCGAGGGCGGTCTTTCCGGCGGCGGTGGGGCCGAGGATCAAGATGGTCGGCTTGCGCTGCTGAGTCACGGTGCAATCGTAGAGCAGAATCAAGCGAACAACGGTGTGGTGGAATGGCGAGGTCCACCGTATCATCCGCGCGCCATGGCCAAGAAGACAATCGATCAGGTTGATGTCGCCTCGAAGCGCGTCCTTACGCGGGTGGACTTCAATGTCCCCATCGACGATGAGGGAAAGATCACCGACGATCGGCGGATCCGCCAGGCGCTGCCGACGATCAAATCGGTGATCGAGCGGCGGGGGAAGCTGATATTGATGAGTCACCTCGGCCGGCCGGAGGGCAAGGGTTTCGAGCCGGAGCACAGTTTGAAGCCGGTGGCAGCGCGATTGGCTGAATTGCTTCCGGGGGTGAAGGTAATGTTTCCGGGCAACGATTGTGTCGGACCGGAAGCTGCGAGCGCGATCTCCGCCATGAACGATCGCGAAATTGTCGTCTTGGAGAATCTTCGATTCCATAAGCAGGAGAAGACAGGGGATGGACTGTTTGCCGCGAAACTGGCAAATTACGGCGACATTTACTGCAACGATGCCTTTGGGACCGCACATCGCAACGACGCTTCAATGCTCGCGGTTCCGCTGGCGATGAAGGGCAAGCCGCGAGTGGCGGGATTGCTGCTGCAGAAGGAATTGAAGTATCTGTCGGAAGCGATCAACAACGCCAAGCCTCCATTTGTTGCGGTGCTTGGCGGGGCAAAGGTCTCGGACAAACTGGGCGCGATTCGCAACCTGATGAGCAAAGTGGACACGATTCTCGTGGGCGGGGCGATGGCCTACACGTTTCTGAAGGCTCTTGGTCAGGAGGTTGGATCGAGCCTGGTTGAAGCAAGGATGGTGAACGAGGCGAACGCCATTCTGGCGGCAGCCGCCGCCAGCCGGACCGACCTGGTGCTGCCGCAGGACCACGTTTGCGGCAAGCAGATCAGCCAGTACACACCGGTGGAAGTTCACGAGGGCAACATTCCGTATGGTTGGATGGGCTTGGACATCGGCCCCAAGACGTCCTCGCAGTTTGGAACGATTCTCGCCGGCGCCAAGACGGTGATTTGGAACGGACCGATGGGGGTGTTTGAGACTCAACCGTTCGATGTGGGCACCAAGCAGGTGGCGCAGGCGATCGCTCGGGCGACCAAGAAGGGAGCGATGAGCGTGGTTGGCGGCGGAGAGACGGCCGCCGCGGTGGAAGCGTTCGGCATGGCAGAGCAGTTTTCGCATGTCTCGACAGGTGGGGGCGCCAGCCTGGAGATGCTTGAGGGGAAGGCCTTCGACAGCATCGCGGTTTTGGATGATGCTTGACGAAGTTGAGCTTGGTGGTTGCGCGAGCATGGCATCCGTAAGAACACCTAACAATCGAAGCCGACCGCGGCGCGCTTTCTTTGTTTTTTGCAGTTGGGGGAACAATGGATGTCGAATATCGTTTAACCTGATTGACAGTCGAGTTCGCGCATTTCTACAGGGAGCCCGGAAAATGAACTTTCGAAGCGGCCTATTGGGTCTTGTCGCAGCGATCGCTTTGGCGAGCGTTTGCCTTGGTCAGGAGAAGAAGCTCACGGTTGGCGATCCGGCGCCGGGGTTGGATATCGATGCCTGGGCCAAGGGAAGCCAAACCAACATTGAGCCGGGCAAGGTTTATGTGGTGGAGTTCTGGGCGACGTGGTGCGGACCGTGCAAGCGGGCGATTCCGCATCTGACTGATTTGCAGAAGACCTACGGCGAGGATGGCCTGGTGATCATCGGCGTGAGCAGCGAAGAGTCCGACAAGGTCACCAGCTTCGTACGCGGCCAGGGTCAGAAGATGGGCTACACGGTCGCGATCGATCGAAGCCAGGGCACCGAGCGCGCCTGGATGGGCGCTGCGGGGAAGGAAGGGATTCCGACGGCGTTCATCGTCGATCAAAAATCGCGGATCGCGTACATCGGCAACCCGCACTTCGAGGATTTCGATCCAACGCTGAAGCGCGTGATGAGCGGGCGATTCGACGCCGTGCTGGAAAATGAGGTTTCGGGGCTGCTGAAACAAGCGCGACAGGCGCGCAAGCTGCGGAACTGGCGGCTGGCATCGAAGGAATTCGATGATGTGGTGGCGAAGGATGCGCATGTGTTTGCCGAAGTGGCGCTGGAGAAGTTCGAAATGCTGGTGGTTGATATGAACGACCGCAAGCAGGCGTACGCATTCGCACGCAATGAGCTCCTGGGCAAGACGTTCGCCACCGACGCCGGCGCACTTCAAATGCTGGCGGAGAAGATCGCGAGCGACCCGAAGATCGACAAAGCCAACCGCGACCTGGATGCGGCCCTGGAGTCGGCGGAGGCGGGGCGAAACATAGCACCTCCCAACGACGCACCGGCCCTGGCGACCCTGGCCCTGGTTCGATTCCATCGCGGTGAAGTTGACCAAGCGGTAGAACTGCAGAAGCAAGCGTACTTCAATGCGCTTCCGCGACATAAGCCGCTTTACAAGCGAACGCTGACAACCTATCAGGACGCTTCGGAGCGAGTCTCGAAGGTTTCGGACAAGCCTCAATAATTGGAATCTCGATTGAGTTCGATTCTTTTCGCGGCGCCCGCTTGGGTGCCGCGTTGTTTTTTTCTTGATTCTCCGTACGCTCGTGCTATGGCCGGCAACGCAGGGCGTGGATTGGCGGAACTTCGGAAGCGGCCGAGCATCGCGGCATCGATCCTGGCGGCTGATTTCGCGCGCATGGGAGAAGAATGCCAGGCAGCGCTGGGGGGCGGGGCGGATTTGCTGCACCTGGACGTGATGGACGGTCACTTCGTGCCGAATCTGACGATGGGGCCGGCGATGTGTGAAGCGCTTCGCAAGCGGTTTCCGAAGGTATGCCTCGATATTCACATGATGGTGAGCGACCCCGCGATGTTTGTGCGGCCATTTGCGGAGGCGGGGGCTTCACATTTTTCGTTTCACATTGAAGCAGTCGATGATCCTGCGGCGGTGGCAAGATCAGTGCGAGACGCGGGGATGACGGCGGGGCTGGCGATCAATCCCCCCACCGCTGTCGAGTCGATTCTGCCGCACATCGGCGACTTCGATCTGATTCTGATCATGAGCGTGAACCCGGGGTTTGCCGGGCAGAAGTTCATTCCCTCGGCGCTGAACAAGGCGCAGGCTGTGAAGGGGCTGCTGCGGCCGGATCAGCGGTTGGAAGTCGATGGCGGCGTAAACCGCGCGAATTCCAGGCAATGCATCGACGCTGGATTCGACATTCTGGTGGCGGCGTCGGCGATTTTTGGCGCAGCGGACTACAAAACGGCGATAGCGCAACTTCGGCAGGGCCCGTAGGGTCGTTTCTGTCGGAGGATTCGAGGGTGAAACGGCCCTCACCCTACCCTCCCCCAGAGGGAGAGGGGGTTTGACGGGGTCTTTTTGACCCTGTCGGTTGCTGAGGTTTACACTTTGCCCATGACACAGGTTTCCACCCGTAGCTGGGGTGACTCGCCTGAAGACGCCCCGCCAGGCAAGAAAGCCGTGCCGGAAGGGCTGTGGATCCGCTGTCCGGCATGCAGCGGGATTCTGTTCCGCCGGAGCGTGGAGAACAACCTTTGGGTGTGCCCGGAGTGTCAGCATCATTTTCGCGTGTCGGGTGAGCAGCGTGTGAAACAGCTGGCCGATCCGGGCAGCTTTGAGCCGATGAACGCGGACATGGCACCGATGGATCCACTGAATTTCATTGACCTTCAGCCGTACAAGGAGCGAATCGCGGCGGCACAGAAGAAGACTGGGCAGAACGACGGCGTGCAGACGGGCAGGGCGTTCATCAAAGGTCGGCGCGTCATTCTGGCGTGCATGGATTTCACGTTCCTGGGTGGCTCAATGGGTTCGGTGATCGGTGAGAAGATCACTCTGGCGATTGAGGCAGCGGGCGAAAACAATCTTCCCTTGGTGATTGTGAGCGCTTCTGGGGGCGCGCGGATGATGGAGTCGGGCTTCTCGCTCATGCAAATGGCCAAGACCACGGCGGCGCTGGCGCGATTCGATGATCAAGGAGGACTGTTCATCAGCGTGTTGACCGACCCCACGACCGGCGGAGTGACTGCCAGCTTCGCGATGCTTGGGGATGTGATTCTGGCCGAGCCGAAGGCCTTGATCGGTTTCGCCGGGCCGCGGGTGATTCAGCAGACGATCAGGCAGGAGTTGCCCGAGGGGTTCCAGCGGGCCGAATTCCTTCAGGATTGCGGGTTCATCGACCGAGTCATCGCGCGAAGCGAGCTGCGGAGTGAGATCAGCAGCATCATCGACTATGCGGGCAAGTAATCGCCAGACGTCGGGTGCTCCGGAGGTTCAGGCGTCTGCAGCCACAACGTCGCCGGAACAGGCAGGGTTGACTCATTCGCTGGGGATTTCTTGGCTGCTCAGCACCGGATACGGGGCTCTGTTTGCCCTGGCGCTGCCCCCGTTCGATTTGTGGTTTCTTGCGCCGCTGGCGCCGGTTCCGCTGGCGTGGATGTCGATCAACGCGCCGCGGGCCAGGCGGGTGGTCTTTGTCACGTTTGCGACCTCGTTGGCCTTGTGGTTGTGGCTCTTGCGGTGGATCGTCCCGGTGACGGCGGTAGGGTATCCGTTTCTGGCGGTGTACCTTTCGGCGTTCACGGTTTCATTGGCGTGGATTCTGCATCGGGTGGGGCGACACGCGCGGCTCGGGAGCTGGCCGATGACGGTGGTGCTGCCGGTCGTGTGGACGGGGTTGGAGTTCTTGCGCGGCGATCTGGTCTTCAATGGGTATCCGTGGTATCTGCTGGCGCATCCTTTGATCGAACTGCCGGTATTGGTCCAGTCGGCAGATTTGCTCGGGACGTATTTTGTGAGTTTCCTGGCGGCGGCGGTTTCGGGAATGCTCATCGATTGGGTTGCGATCGCAGATTTGCGGCGCGTTCCCCTGCGCGCTCGCGAGCTGAAGCGGCGCATCGCGTTTGCGTCTGGAATGGCGCTGATCCTGCTCGTCAAGCTGGGGTATGGGGTTTGGCGGATCAATCAGACTGGGACGCTTTCGACGGGGCCGACAATCCTGGCGATGCAGACCAACTTGCCGCAGGACAACAAGACCGGCTGGAGCATCGAAGAGCAGTCGCGTGACATTCCTGGGTTCATCGAGTCGAGCAGGCAGGCATTCAACCAGACATCGCCCAAGCCTGACCTGATCGCCTGGCCGGAGACGATGGTTCCCGGAATTGGGTTTGAGCCACAAACGCTCGAACATTTGAAGCTGCTGGGGCCGGGGCTGGAGCATCTTGCGACATGGCCAGATGCAGTATCAGCGCTCAGCCGGGAGTTGAACACGCCCATTGTGGTCGGCAGCGAAAGCTGGGTGGATACTTCAATCGAGGTTGATGAGGCGAAGTCCATCGCCAGGCTCAAGCCCGGGTCCATCTACAACAGCGCGTATCTGGTTTGGGGTAATCGACCGTATCAGCGCTATGACAAGTACTTTCTGACGCCGTTTGGCGAGACGATGCCCTACATATCGAACTGGCCTTGGCTGGAGCGGCAATTGCTGACCCTGGGCGTCGGCGCCAACCTGTCATTCAATCTGGACAGCAATCCGGATGTGCGACTGCTTGGGCTGGATTGGCGCGGCGGCCGAGCGATCCTGGCGACGCCGATCTGTTTTGAGGACACGGTGGCGCGGTATTGTCGCCGAATGGTTCACGCGAACGGAACCAAGCAAACCAGCGTATTTGTCAATCTGTCGAACGACGGATGGTTCAGTTTTTCCAATGCCGACCGGAAGCTGCACGCGCAAATCGCGAGATTCCGGTGCATCGAGAATCGGGTTCCGATGATTCGAAGCGTTAACACGGGACTGAGCGTGGCGATTGACTCATGCGGACGATTGGTTGCATCGACCAGCGGCGAAGGTTACGGTGTCGGGCAGCACAGTGGCTGGGTCGCTGCCACGATGGCGCTTGATTCCCGGCGCACGTTGTATGGCCGGGTTGGGGAGTTGTGGGGCTGGCTGTGCTTGGGTTTGACGGCGGCAGGACTGACGTGGACGTATCTCGAGGGGCGTGACAAGTCAAAGGAGGGCGTCACATGACGGCTTGGCGCGTTCGATGGCAATGTGTGTTGGCAGCGGCGGCGCTGGGAGGCTGCAAGAGCGCTCCGACCAACGAGGTGTGGACCACCAAGAACGAGTCGATGCTTGGCGCCTCGGCGGAGATTGCTGAGGCAAACACGGCGATTCCCAGCCGGGACCTACCGGAGGTTGACGATCCGGCGGCCCTTCGCCTGCAGGCGATCGAACATCTGAAGCTGGCCGCCGACTCACCGAATCCGCAAGTGCGCGCCAACGCGCTCGAAGCGCTGGAATACGCTCCGGATCAACTCGAACCGAGTGTTCAGCGAGCGCTGGGCGATGAGAATCGGGGGATTCGATTCGTGGCCGCGATGACGGCCGGCAAGCTGAAGCTGCGAAACTTGGCGCCGCTGATCGAACCGTTGCTGCACGATGAATCAGAATCGGTTCAAGCGGCGGCGATCTATGCACTGCATCGGTGCGACCGACAGGTTGATCTGAACCCGTTGGCATCGATGTTGCAATCAGAAGATCCGGAGGTGAAGGGAAACGCGGCGCTGGTGCTGGGCGAACTGGGCGAGCCGACGGCGATCGGTATGCTGCGCGATTCGGTGGGCAAGGGCATTCGCCGGACGGCGGCAGCCAGGCGGAAGGTGGTGGAACTGCAATTGGCCGAGGCGATGGTGAAGTTGGGCGCGAGCAACCAGATTGATGTGATTCGCGCTGCGCTTTTTGCTCCGGCCGAAGAGGGCGAGTTGGTGGCGCTGGCGTGCCAGATGTGCGGCGAGCTGCGTGATGTGGGCGCGCTGGCAGACTTGCTCAACCTGGTCAACCGAACGGGCCGGCTGCGGCGACCGCCCGAGATCAGGCTGGCGGCGCTGCAGGCCATCGGAGAGATCGACCCGGTCAGGGCGCCAGTGGAGGTGGCTGTGGCGCATACCGGCAGCGCTCATGCAGACCTTCGGGGGCAGGCGGCTCATTGTCTGGGCGCCATTGGCCGATACGGCGGTGGTTCCGGTAACGCGGCAACGCTGTTGCCCTACCTGGCCAAGATGATGGAAGACCAAA
>JAKEEP010000248.1 GCA_022616475.1 Phycisphaerales bacterium
CCTGCTGGCGAGCATCCGCGAGAGCGTCGATCTCGATTCCGGCTGGCTGACTGACGAGGCGAACGTCATGCTCCGGCGACTTCAGAACGAGCTTGAACAGCAGCCCTACGAGATCGCGACCCGAATACTCGAAAACGCGGACCAATCTCCCGCATCCGACGTTGCCTCGATCGTGATGAATGTCGCGCAGCCGCCCGAAGATGGCCTCATCTTTTTCACCGAAGACGCTTGTCACCAAGCGCCGGCAGAACTCGTCGCTCCGCCAAAGCGCGCTGTCATTCTCGTCCACGGCCTTGGCCGAACTGCTTTCATCTGGAACGACCTGATTCCCGAGTTGCGCGATGAAGGCTATTTCATCGGAAGCTTCCACTATTCGACCGATGGCCCAATCACCGCTGCCGCCGACCTGCTGGCCACCGAATTGCGCGAGGCGCGCAAGGCCGGCATCGAGCGCGTCGATGTCATCGCACACTCCATGGGCGGACTCGTCGTGCGCGAACTCCTCACGCATGAGGCCTATTACGACGGCGACGGCGCAGCTTCCGAGAAATACCCCGTCATGGATCGTCTCATCATGCTCGGCACCCCCAATCACGGCTCAAGCCTGGCCCGCCTGACCGACTTCGGCAGCAAACTCGCGCGCGACTTGAACATCGAAACACCCCAGGCGGTGGGAATCGATGTTCTGGCAGGCCGTGCCGGCGTCGATCTCCTGCCTGATTCGGAGTTTCTCAAATCCCTCAACCGGCGGCCGCTGCCCACGCACACCCGCATTTCAATTGTTGCTGCTCAATGGAGCCCGTTCTCCGGCAGTCAGCTTGGCGAGTTCGCGCATCGCGCCGCTGAACACTTGAAGACTGATGAAGCCGCCAGCGAATGGAATCAATGGCTCAATCGCGGTCTCCAGAGATGGTCGAGCTCGACAGCGCAAAAACTAGTCGACGGTCTGGGAGATGGCCTCGTGACCATCGACTCGGCGCGGCTTGATGGCGTTGAGGACTTCACCCTTGTCACAGCCAACCACATGGGCATGTTGTTTCGGCTCATGCCCTCGCGCCAGCGACCGCCGGCCATTCCGATCATCCTCGATCGCCTGTCCAAGGACACCGCGCGCGATTGATCATCCTCCGACTCGCGATGGTATAACCTCTTCTCGTGCTCTATCGCTTCCTCAGGTCAATCAACGCCTGGTTTGGCCTGGCTGTGCTCTGGGTGTGTTTGGCGGCATTCTTGCTCGCGCTGCCGCTGATGTTCATCTTTCCCCAGGGCACACTGCTCCTCCTGTTTGTCGGGCTGTTTGGCTTGGGGCTGGCCGTGATCGGCTTCAAGGTTCTTCGATACTTCGAGCACGCCCTGGCCCGAAGGTCCTTGGCGCGGGGGAGCTGCCCTCGTTGCGGCCAACACGATTCAACCATTCCCAGCGACGAACCCTGGCGGTGCGCCGCCTGTGGCACCAGCTACGAGGTGTCCGGCAACGAAGTGACTTCCTAAGGCATTTGCCTACTTCGGTTACCCAACTCCGGGTTTGCCGGCGGCATGACGCCATTGGTCATCGCAATCACCCATAGCATTTTGCCCTCCAATGGCCAATCGTCCCGGCTCCAACATCGGTAGCGGGTTCATCACGTTCTTGGCGATCGTCATCGTCGTCGCGGTGCTCTATGTCGCCAAGGCCGTCTTGCTTCCAATCGCTGTGGCCGTCCTGCTCAGCTTCATCTTGGCGCCCTTGGTCATTCGACTTCAGCGGCTCGGATTGGGTCGTGTCTTCTCGGTGGTCATCGTCACCATCCTGTCCTTCAGCGCCATCGGCGTTCTCGGATGGATCGTCACCGGACAGATCATCGACCTGGCCGGCCAGCTGCCACAGTACCGCCAGAACATCCGCGCAAAGGTCGAAGCCGTGAAGGTGCCGTCCGGCAGCCTGCTGGGAAAAGCCACCGAAGGCATTAAGGAAATCATCAAGGAAGTCACCCCAGCCCAACCGGATCGTGCCGGAGCGATTGTGCCCGCGACCGGCACCGATTCAGCCCCGTCGGCAACCCAGCCCACGCCCGTCAAGGTTGTTGAATCGCCTCCGAATGCGTTCACCATAGTCGCCGCCGCCGTCAAGCCTTTGCTTGGCCCTCTGGCCCGCGCCGCAATCGTCATCGTCTTTGTCTTTTTCATGCTCATCCAGCGCGAAGACCTTCGTGACCGCGTCATCCGCCTGATGGGACAGGGCCGTCTCACGCTCACCACTAAGGCGATCGATGATGCCGCCACCCGAGTCAGCCGCTATTTGCTGGCCCTCTTGATGATCAACACGACGTATGGCGTGGCTGCCGGCGTCGGGCTCTACTTCATCGGGCTTCCCAACGCGTTCCTTTGGGGCGTCCTCGCCGGCCTCATTCGCTTCATACCCTACGTCGGGCCGTGGATCGGCGCAGCCTTGCCGATCACCCTCTCGCTGGCAGTCTCGGAGGGTTGGTCCACGCCCTTGATGACCGTTGGGCTGTTCATTGTCATCGAGTTGCTCAGCAACAACGTCATGGAGCCGTTGGTCTATGGATCTCAAACTGGACTGACGCCGATCGCAATCCTGCTTTCGGCCGTCTTCTGGGCCTGGCTGTGGGGTCCAGTCGGGCTGGTGCTCGCCACGCCCCTCACGGTGTGCCTGGTGGTGATCGGCAGATATGTTCCTAAATTGGAGTTCCTCGACTTGATGCTCGGCGATCGCCCCGCGCTCCCGCTCGAGGCGCGCGTCTACCAGCGATTGCTCGCAATGGATCAGGATGAGGTATTTCAATTGGCTGATGAATACCTCAAGGAGCATACGTTGTTGGAGTTTTACGACCACGTGCTCCTACCGGCCCTGGCGATGGCCGAACGCGATCGGCAACGAGGAGAGCTCGAGCCTCGCCGCGAGCAATTCATCTATCACGGCCTCAGGGACCTGATCGAAAACCTGGGGGAACGCCAAAGGTCAGCCGCGGAGAAATCCGCCACGTCCGCAGAAGCGGCGTCGCCAGGCGCGCCGCCACAAGAGCGAGTCACCGGCTTCGTCTCATCGATCATGTGCATCCCGGCCCGCGATGAAGGCGATGAGGTTGCAGGATTGATGTTGGCCCAGCTTGCGCAGTTCGAGGGCCTCGCGGCCGAGGTTGTGTCAGTTCAAACCCTTTCCGGCGAGTTTGTTGAACTCGTTGAGCAACACCAACCTGATTTCGTCGTCATCTCCGCCCTCCCTCCCTCGGCGATCATGCACTCCCGATACGTGTGCAAGCGCTTGAAGGCGTGCAACGGCGACCCGAAAGCGATCGTCGGGCTTTGGACCGTCGCCGACCTCGACAAGGCCCGCGAGCGGATCCGCACATGCGGCACCGATCGAGTTGTTTCTTCGCTGACCCAGGCATTGGGCCAACTACGCTCCTGAATCACCGTGCATCCGAGAGACGAGCGCGACCCCGTGGGACTGGCGCCGGGCCGAGATTTGATATTTCTTGCACCCGGCGATACTCATGAATCCCTGTGCCTCAGCCCATCGTCATTACCGCATTGAGCGATCCTCGCGTTGACGTGTTCCGCAACGTGCGCGATGCCGACATGCGCGGGCGCGATGACCTGTTCATGGCCGAATCCGAGCTGGTGCTGCGCCGCCTTTTGCAACACCCCGATCGCCTTCATTCACTTCTGTTAAGCGCTCCAAAGTATGAGCGTTTGCGCGATGTGTTGACGGCTCTGCCCGAAACGGTTCCCGTCTACGTCGCCGATCTTCCACTCATTCACGACATTGCGGCGTTTCACATTCATCGCGGCGTGCTCGCCGCCGGCCGCCGACCCTCTGCCGAAGCGCTCTCCCTGGACCGCGCCTTGGGCCATCTTCGAGGGCAATCGCACTTGACGCTGCTTCTGGCCGAAGGCATCACCAACGTCGACAACATGGGCGCGCTGTTCCGCAATGCAGCCGCCTTTGGCGTTGACGGCATCGTGCTCGATCCTAACTGTTGCGATCCGCTGTATCGCAAGGCCATTCGAGTCTCGATGGGCCACGTCCTTGCGATTCCCTATGCCGTCAGCCGCGATTGGTCGCATGATCTGGAGCGGCTCAAAGCAGAGTGGAACCTGACTCTCGTCGCAGCAGAGTCGGGCGCGCGGTCGGTTGCACTCTGGACGATGCCTGCCGCCTCTCGCATCGGTCTGGTTTTTGGCTCCGAAGGGCAGGGATTGTCTCAGGCAACGCTCGCACATTGCGATGCGGTTTGTCAGATACCAATGGCTGAAAACGTGCCTTCCCTGAACGTTGCCGTCGCCTCCGCCGTGTTCCTCTATGAACTGCAACGGAGCGCGGCAACCAAGCTCGCATCCCAAGAAAATCGCTGAGCTGAAAGAGATAGGCTTGCCGAGGAGTCAGACCAGTTCGGGCACCATCGCCTCCACCTTGACATCAGCGTTGAACCGCTCGATGTTCGCTCCCAAGGCGTTGAGCGTCTCATCCATGCGCGCATACCCGCGGTCGAGGTGATACACGCGACTGACGGTGGTCTCGCCCTCGGCCGCCAATCCGGCCAGAACCAGACACGCCGACGCACGCAGATCGCTGGCCATCACCGGCGCCCCGACCAACCGAGGCACTCCCTGCACTATGACCGTGGGCCCTTGCCTGACCAGTCGAGCGCCCATCCTCGAAAGCTCCGCCACATGCAGGAAGCGCTCCGGGTAGATCTTCTCGGTAATGATGCTGTTGCCGCCCGCCATGCACAGCAGGGTCATCATCTGCGCCTGCAAGTCGGTTGGGAATCCTGGATGGGGCTGCGTGGTGAACATCACCGGTTTGAGCAGCCTCTCGCACGTCACCTGCACGCGGCATCGGCGCGGGTCGCCGCCTTGATTCAGTCGTTTCACGTGCACGCCCGCGGTGTTGAACACGTCGATCATCGCCAGCAGATGATCGTACGGAAAATCGTCGATGATCAGATCGCCGTTGGTGATCGCTGCCGCCAGGGCGTACGTTCCTGCGACGATGCGATCGGGCAGCACCGCATGGTCAGCGTGTCCTAACTGCTCCACGCCGTCAACGGTGATTCGGGGAGACCCGGCGCCGCTGATCTTGGCGCCCATGGAATTCAACAACGCCGCCAGATCGCTGATTTCCGGCTCGCAGGCTGCGGATTCAATGATGGTGCGCCCCTGCGCCAGCGTGGCCGCCGACATCACATTCGCGGTGCCCAGCACCGTTGAACCAAACGCTCCACCCAGAAAAATGGTTGCCCCCTTGAGCCGATCAGCGGTGGCGACAATATCCCCGCCTTTGAGCTCGATTTTCGCCCCCAAGGCCTGCAACCCACGCAGGTGCAGATCCACCGGCCGATCGCCAAACGCACATCCGCCCGGCATTGAAACTCGCGCCGTCTTTCGTCGCGCCAGCAGCGGCCCCAGAACGCAAATGCTCGCCCGCATCGTGCGAACAATGTCGTATCGCGCGTGAGTGCGCGACGTGTCAAAGTTGGAAAGAGTCATCGTGCCGTGCTCGCCTTGCACATCGCAGCCCAACTCCCCAAGCAGCCGCGACATGTTGGCAATATCCGAGAGGCGCGGAACTCGCCGCAGCGTAATCGGCTCATCCGCCAGAAGCGCCGCCGCCATCAGCGGAAGCGCTGCGTTCTTTGACCCATCCACCGCCATCCGTCCGGTCAATCGCGAACCGCCGACAATCCGAAACGCATCCATGCGTGAGAATCCATAGAACAAATCGCCGCAAGTCCGCCCGACGCCCGGGCAGGTTGCTTGCAGGCGATTGGATTATCGGTCAGGCAGCGCTCGCTGAACCAACATTTACCGGCAGCCCGATTCGAGCCGCGCCACCTCAATTTTCTAAGACTTGCAGACCTCACCGACTGCAGATCTTCACAAGCGGGCCGGACTCATTCACCCGCGCGAGTTGGAGCCCAAATGGCGAATCGTATCGTTAAAGCTGGCAGGCAGGTCTTCTTCGCTAGGCGAAGGGAGTTGCTCGATGAACCCCAATCGGGTCGTGTCCTTGAGTTCCGCAGTTGGTCTGATGGCCGTCGTTGGCGCCCTATCGCTGATAAGCGCGCCCAGAAACGCCGCCATCGCAGTCGACAATCAAATGCCCGACAGCATCCTGCTCGCCGGCAACATCCGCGACTTCATCGAAAAGGACCACCCGGGCGGACACCCCGACTTCGAGGTCACGCCAAGTCTGGGCTACAACATCTACAACGGCGTCATCTCGCCCACGTTGGGAGAGAACGGCAAGCCCGTCTTCGTCGGACCCGGATGGTGGACCAAGACCCAATGGCGTACCTCGGTCGCCAGCGGCAGCAAGCCCATCTGCTACACCCTGTATAAGCCAGACGCGCCATACTTCGATCAGCCTGGCGTCAAGAGCGGGTCAAGCACCGGCGGCATTCAATCTGCTACGAGCTTTGGCAAATGGTTCAACGACGTTCCAGGCGTAAACCTCTCAAAGGTCCAAACGATCAATCTTGTCAAGACAGGCGGCAAGTACGTGTTCGACGATACGCTTGACCCCGAATACAGCTCCTTGGGCGGGTTCTTCCCGATCGACGGCGAGTTGTTCAACAACTCCGGCGGAACCCCAGATCACAACTTTCACTTCACCTACGAGATTCACACTGAGTTCACCTACCAGTCGGCTGCCGACCAGTGGTTCAAGTTCTCCGGCGACGATGACGTGTGGGTCTTCATCAACGGCCAGCTTGTCATTGACCTGGGTGGCATCCACTCCGCCAAGTCACAATATGTCGATCTGGGCCGATTGAATCTCGTCGAGGGCCAAACGTATTCCCTGGACTTCTTCTTTGCGGAACGTCACCGCAGCCAGTCGAACTTCCGCTTGGAAACCAACATCGTCCTCAACAGCAACTTCCCCACGTCAATCACCGCCCCGTACGATTGACGGGAGCATTTGTAGAACCCTCTCCCTCGGGGAGAGGGCAGGGTGAGGGCCGGGGCGATGAGGTACTGCGCCAAGAGTGAACGCAACCACACCGTTACCAAGGCGACCAAGCGGACGCTTGAATCAACATGAAGGATCATCGAACCCCAAGCGGCTCGCGGGGCGCACGCCCTCCGAGCCGCTTGGGCGTTTTCTGGGTTGGGCAAGACACGGTTTTCACCAACCCCTACAGTATCCGGATGAGTCAGCAAGCCACCGTTTCTGGTCCTTTGATGCCGCAAGCCAAGATGCATCTGGTCATGCCGGGCGCGCCAGTGCGTGGCCGCCTGATTGGGTCGCAGATTTGCACCAAGGGCAAATCTCACAGCTTCGTCCGCCACGTCGTCATCGACGTGTCCGGCACTCCCCTGGCCGGCAACTTCATGGTTGGCCAGTCATTTGGCGTGATTCCGCCGGGGTTGGATAGGCACGGCCGGCCCCACAAGGTTCGCTTGTACTCCATCAGCTCCCCAAGCTACGGTGAGGATGGTCGCGGAAACGTGCTGGCCACCACCGTCAAGCGCACGATCGATGAGCACAAACCGCAATTGCCCGACGACGATCGCCAGGACCACTCGCTCTTTCTAGGCGTGTGCAGCAACTACCTGTGCGACATTCGGGAAGGCGCCGAGGTATTGGTCACTGGCCCCAACGGCAAGCGATTTCTCTTGCCCGCAAACTTCGCGGATCACGATTACCTCTTCGTTGCTACCGGAACCGGAATCGCGCCGTTCCGCGGCATGGTGATGGAGTTGCTCACCGGTCCCAAGGCGGTGACCACCAGCCAGATCTACTTGGTGATGGGTTCGCCGTATACCACCGACCTTCTTTACGACGACTTCTTCCGCCGCATGCAGACCGAGCACCGCAATTTCCACTATCTAACGGCGATCAGTCGCGAGTGCCGCCCCGATGGATCACCGGGCTGCTATGTCGATCGGCTCATCGAGGAACATGTCGATGCGTTCGCTCCCCTTCTGCGAAATCCGCGAACGCTGGTCTATATCTGCGGCGTGGCGGGCATGCAGATCGGAATCTTCTCGACGCTCGCCGCGCAAGGTCTGGGTGAGCCATACATGACCGTGAAGGACGAGTTGGCCAGCATCGATCCATCAGACTGGAGCACCGAGCAGATCAAGCGCTACGTCCGCCCAACCCGCCGCTGCATGCTCGAGGTCTACGACTAAGCTCCCCTCTCCCTTTGGGAGAGGGGTTGGGGGTGAGGGCAAGTTCGAATCAGGCACACACAGGCGCCACGGGGCGCGGCGCACACCCGTGCCGGCGCGCTTCCAGTAACCACCAAGCGGTTACTCCCTTCCGCTTCAGCCTACCGCGCTCCACGAGCGGCCCCGCTCACTGACCCGTAGTGCCTACGTGTTCCCGTCGGGTCCCGCGTCCGTCGGCGGATCAAACGCCATGACGACCTGCGACCCATAGATTGGATAATCAATCCGGCATCGATAGGTCCTGAACGCATCGGGGTCCCAATCCAATCGACTCCAAACCATGTTCATCATTTCTGCATAGCGCGGGATGTCGGCGCTGCGAATCCGTGCCGCGCCTGCTCCTAGCGGCTGGATTGATTCGGCAAAATCCAGCCGGTCCAGGTCGCGGCAGCGATCGTTTACGTTCGCCACGCCATCGAGAACAGTGTCGTAAATAAACAACGAAGGCTCCGATTGCGGGTACACATCGGCATGCACCAGCACGTCAAAGTGCAGCGATTTGGCCGGAGTGCTGATCTCTGCAAACACATAGCCCTTGCGATTGGACCCGGCAGGGACGAACCGCGGAATCTCACCGAGGTTGACCTCGGCAAACAGCAGATCCACCGCGGACTTGGGTCCAAACGCATCACCGGCGAGCGTGTAATGAACTACTTCGCCGGCCCGGGAAACATCAAGCTCGGGCGGGGGCTGCGAGCAGAACTCGTTGAGGCGAACGCCCGCCAGGTCATCGACCGGCGCCCCATCGAGCGACAATGGGCGTCGAGGGGAGTCGCCGCCGGCAATTCGTCGAGTCGCCAACTTCACTCCCGCCCCAGGCCGCAGTCGTTGCAGGCCCAGCAATCCCGAGATCCACAAAATGTCGATGTGCCGGTTGTCGGCAGCCGGGTGCAGCGCCACCGTCCCTACGATTGTCTCTGCCATCGCACCCTTGAGCTGGCTCATGGCCTTGAAGGCCGCCTGCTTGCGACGAAGCTCAAATTCGGACTTTGATTCGGGCAACCAAGCGCTGATGATTGAGTCCAAGCCGCTGCGATCGCCCGCCTCCTGACGAATCAGCTGCTCGAATTGATCGATCGCGCTGTCGGCGCCCGCAACCAATCCGGCATCGACTCCCTTGCGAGCGGCCGCCCGCATCAGCCGCCTCAGCGGTTCGGGGCCGGGAATCAAGAAGACCACAGCCATCGGGTCGCGGTTGCGGACCGCCTTCAATACGCGGCTGGCCAGAACCTTGTCGATCCCCAGCGTTCGAGCAAGCTCGACAGGACCTTGTGGACTCCCGGGTATCGCGTTCACCACGCGCCCAAGCACAGCCGAGAGCTGGTCGCCAACGTGCAATATGGCTGATTCAACCCCAGGGTGATCGCCAGCCACCAATTCACTAGTCAATTGTCGCTCGATGGTCATGTCCCTACGTTGGCTTGTCCAGGAATCTTATAGCCTAGTCCGAGCCTCCGATAAGAAATTTTGAAAATTATTTTGAAGTTTCCCTGAAACTCTGGTACCCTCGACAACGGAATGGAAGGTTGGGCCAACGAGCATCCAGCTCACTTCGCCTCGTCCACGCTTCTCCCAACCGCCGAAACCTTGTGGCTTTCGCCCTCGTGTTCAGAAAGGAAACTCTCATGGCCCGATTCAACCGGCTTTCAGCCCTGACATTCGTTCTGTTGGGTTCGATTCAAGCCAGCGGAGAAACCGTCATCCGCACATTCGATGGTGGAAGCAACCCCGATGGTTGGAACTGGGGCTGTTGCAATTCCATCCCAGCCGCTGGAGGCAATCCAGGCGCGTACCTGCGAACAGACAATCTCGACACCTTCGCGCCCCAGCCCCAACCCACCGCCGCCAACAACGCCTTCGTCGGCGACTACCGCGCCCTGGGTGTGACCGGAATCGGCGTCGATCTCAAGACCTTCGCCGTTGACTTCTCAGCGGCAGGCAGGCCTCTGACTCTCATGCTGCTCTACGACAACCGCACGCCCGCCAATCCGTTCGATGACACAGCCGCGCACTTCATGCATGCTCAGAACGTTCCGTTGGTTGGCCAGAACTGGATCTCGTACGAGTTCACCATTCCTTCTGATCAAACCAGCCTGCCGGTCGGCTGGCAGCTCCTGAACATGGGCGATTCAGGTTCGCCCGCCATTCATACTTGGGATCAGGTGATTCAAAACGTCACCGATATCCGGTTCTTCTACGGCGACCCTCAGCTGTTCTTTATCTTCCAGCAATGGGACCTGGGATTGGACAACGTGCGCATCACGCTCGGCCCCAAACCGCAGCCATGTCCAGCCGACATCGCTCCCGAAGGTGGCGACGGCGCCGTCAATGTCCAAGATTTGCTCGCTGTGATCGCCAACTGGGGCGGTGGCGCGGGCAACCCTGCCGACATTGCCCCGCCAGGCGGAGATGGAGTGGTAGACATCGGCGATCTGTTGGCCCTGATCAGCGCGTGGGGCACATGTCCCTGAACCTGCCTGATTTACGCCCATCAAAGTCTTGTTCGCCACGTTTTCTGGAGGTAAGAGAAAATGAACAGAACCTACTCGATCGTTGGAAATGGTCTGCTCGCCTTGGCTTCACTGTCCGCAATCTCCTCGCACGCGTCGGCTGACCCTGTGTACGCCACCAATGGGCCGTTCGGCGGTCCCTTTGGCCTGATCGGCTTTGACGTTTCCCAAGCGCAATCGGTCGGCCTGCGATTCATCCCTTCGGCGGACTACACCTTGGACGAGATCAGCGTCTGGTTCATGAACAACGACTTCTCCGGAGCGATCCACCCAACGGTGACGCTCACGGTCCGCACCGACAACCCGGCCGATGGCACCAGCGTCCCAAGCCAAGAAATCCTGGAGACCTTCACCTTCATCGTGTCGGCGGATGGGTGGAATCCGGTGTCGGAGACAGTGATGTCCGTCAAGCACCCCGTTCTCGAAGCAGGTGTCAAGTACTGGATCGTCTGCGAGTCGGACGCCCAGGCCGGTTTGAACGGAGTGTGGAATTGGGCCACCGCACAGAGCGGCTTCATGAGCACGATCGACTTCGCTTCGGGCCCCAACTGGCAGCCCGGCGGTGAAGGCGCCGTCGCGGCCACCATCGTCAACGGCACACTTCTGTGTCCCGCCGACATGGCGCCTGGTGGCGGCAATGGCCTGGTCAATGTGGAGGATCTGTTGTTCGTCATCAGCAATTGGGGTGCGACCGGCGGCCCCGCCGACATCGCTCCCCCTGGCGGCGATGACCTCGTCGATATCAACGACCTCTTGGCCGTGATCAGCGCTTGGGGAACCTGCGCTCAATAAACAGCAACCGCGGTGATCAGAAACGGCCGCGTTACGAATGCCCCGCGCCCGGGTGCGCGGGGCATTCTTTTCTACCATCCAAGAAAAAGTGCCAGGCACCATTTTCTGTGCAGTTCCTCGGTGACAAAGGACCGCTTCAGAAAATGGTGCCTGGCACCTCTTTCTTACAGGTGCTTCCCGGTCCGACACCACCGCTACCGCCACATCCCCTCAAACATCGGCGTTGACAAATACCGCTCGCCGAAGCTCGCGGCGATCGTCACGATCGCCTTCCCCTTGTTCTCCGGCTTGGCCGCCACTCGCGCCGCCGCGCACACATTCGCTCCGGTGCTGACGCCGCCGAAAATACCCTCTTCTCGCGCAAGCCGTCGTGCCCAGTCATACGCTTCATCGTTCGTCACCACCGCAACACCGTTGAGCAGCGTCGTGTCGAGATTCTTGGGTATGAACCCGGCCCCGATTCCCTGAATCTTGTGCGGCGCTGGCTTACCTCCTGAAATGACCGGCGACGACGCAGGCTCAACCGCAATTGCCTCAAAATCCTTCTTCTTTGGCCGAATGAAACGCGTGACGCCCGTAATCGTCCCACCCGTTCCCACACCCGCAACAATCATGTCGATCTTTCCCTTGGTGTCTTCCCAGATCTCCGGCCCAGTCGTTTTCTCGTGAACCGCCGGATTCGCCGGATTGTCAAACTGCTGTGGCATCCACGCGTGCTTCGCCTCGGCAACAAGTTCCTCAGCCCGCCGAACCGCGCCGGGCATTCCATCCGCCGCCGGCGTCAGCACCAGGTTCGCCCCCAGCGCTCGCAGCAGTACCCGCCGCTCCATGCTCATCGACTCAGGCATGGTCAGCGTCAGCTTGTATCCCCGGTCCGCGCACACGAACGCCAGCGCGATCCCCGTGTTGCCCGACGTCGGTTCGATGATGTGCGTGTCCTGGTCGATGATCTTGCGCCGCTCGGCGTCCGCAATCATGGCCTCGGCGATCCGGTCCTTCACGCTCGCCATCGGGTTGAAATACTCGCACTTCAAATACACCGTTGTGTTCGGCGGAACCACGCGCCGAAGCCTCACCATCGGCGTGTTGAAGCACGTGTCAACAATGCTGTTGTAAACCTTGCCGTGCGGCATGCTCATCCTTTCAAGAGCCCAGAAGAGGTTCCAGGAACCATTTCCTGAACACGTCCTGCGCGTCTTTGCGCCTCTCCAAGAAATGGTTCCTGGAACCCTCTCCGCCTCGCAAAACTCGATGCTAGGCTACCATCTTTCCATGAAGCCAACGCGCCAAGCCTCGGCCTCTTCGTACTTCGAGCCGCAGTTGTCGGCGCACGCGGCCGATCGCCTCGTCGAATCAATTGTCAGCGACCAGCGCACCCGCCACATCTCGGCCGCGTACCTCCCGCAACGCGAAGCCATCGTCGATGTCGTCGAAAAACTTCGCGCGCTCATGTTCCCCGGCTTCTTCGGCCAGCGCGACCTCTCCGAATCATCCCTCCCATCGCACGTGCAAGCCACTCTTGATCACGTCAGCCAATCTCTCTTCCAACAGGTCTCGGGCGCGCTGAGATATCAAAAGAACGTGGAATCCGGCAGTCCCGTTTTCGCCCAGCAATGCGCCGAATGCGACACCGCCGCTTCGCAAATCGTCAGCACCTTCATCGGAACATTGCCCGCGGTCCGCCGAAACCTCAGCCTCGATGTCCAGGCCGCCTACGACGGCGACCCCGCCGCCCAGCACACCGATGAAATCATCTTCTGCTACCCCGGCCTGCGCGCCCTGACCGTTCACCGTCTCGCCCACGAGCTCTACAAGCTCCACGTTCCGCTCATTCCTCGAATCATGTCCGAGCACGCCCATTCCGCCACCGGCATCGACATCCATCCCGGCGCTCGCATCGGCGCCTCCTTCTTCATCGATCACGGCACCGGCGTCGTCATCGGCGAAACCAGCTCCATCGGCGACCACTGCAAGATCTACCAGGGCGTCACCCTCGGCGCCAAGAGCTTCCAGAAAGATGATCGCGGACGCCTCCGCCGCGGCGTCAAGCGCCACCCAACCCTCGAAGATCACGTCACCGTCTACGCCGGCGCAACCATCCTCGGCGGCGACACCGTCGTCGGCGCCGGCTCGGTTATCAACGGCGGCGTCTTCCTCACATCATCCGTTCCGCCCGGCAGCGTCGTCCGAGCCCCCAAGGCCGAAGTCACCATCCGCTCCAACCCCGAAATGCCACCCGCCAACTACTTCATCTAGCCGCGCCCGCTCGCCGCCGCTTGCGGCTTCGCGCGCTCTCGAACCACGGATCATTTTCCATGCCCGCCAAAAGTCTTCTCGATACCGCCCGCCAAACCCTCGACACACCCCTCGGTCGCCGCAAAATCTACAGCCTTAGCGCGATCACCAAGTCAGGCCTAGGCGACGTCACCGCGCTCCCATACTGCATCAAAGTCCTCCTCGAATCCTGCCTGCGCAACCTCGATGGCTTCATCGTCACCGATGACCACATCCGCCAGATCGCAAAGTACGACGCCCGCAACGTCGTCGATGTCGAAATCCCATTCACCCCCGGCCGCGTCGTCCTCCAAGACTTCACCGGCGTCCCCGCAATCGTCGACCTCGCCGCCATGCGCAGCGCCATCGTCCGAATGACCGGGAACAAATCCTCCGCCAAAAAGGTCAACCCGCTCGTCCCCTGCGACCTGGTCATCGATCACTCCGTCCAAGTCGACGCCTTCGCCAATGGCGCCGCCCTCACCATCAACGCCCAAAAGGAATTCGAGCGCAATCAAGAGCGCTATGAATTCCTCAAATGGGGCCAAAGCGCTTTCGACAATTTCCGTGTCGTCCCGCCCGCCACCGGAATCGTCCACCAAGTCAACCTCGAATACCTCGCCAAAGTCGTCTGGGAGTCGCCCGCACTCAGCACTCAGAACTCAGCACCCAGCACTCTCTACCCCGACTCCCTCATCGGCACCGATTCCCACACCACCATGATCAACGGCCTCGGCGTCGTCGGTTGGGGCGTGGGCGGCATCGAAGCCGAAGCCGTCATGCTCGGCCAGCCCATCTACATGCTTCTGCCCGAAGTCGTCGGCTTCAAGCTCACCGGCAAACTTCCCGAAGGCTCGACCGCCACCGACCTCGTCCTCGTCGTCACTCAAATGCTCCGCGCCCACGGCGTCGTCAACAAGTTCGTCGAGTTCTACGGCCCTGGCCTGGTCAACATGCCCGTCGCCAATCGCGCCACCATCGCCAACATGGCCCCCGAGTATGGCGCAACCATCGGCTTCTTCCCCGTCGATGATCAAACCCTCAAGTACATGCGCCTCACCGGCCGCGATGACAAGCTCGTCCAAACCGTCGAGCAGTACTACAAGCTCCAAGGCATGTGGCGCGAAGATTCGCGCAAGATCCAATACAGCTCGACTCTCGAACTCGATCTCTCAACCGTCGAATCCTCGCTTGCCGGCCCGCGCCGCCCCCAAGATCGCGTCCTGCTCTCAAACATGAAATCGCAGTGGCGCAGCGACCTCGAGAAAACCTACGGCAAGAACTGCACCACGCTCATCAATAATCCCGTCGGCGGCTGGACCGAAGAAGGCGGCGCGCCCGCCCATCAACTCGGCAACATGCCAAATCCTGGTGGCACAGGCGTCTCGCCTGTGGCGGTTGCCGCGCACAGCACAAACAGTGGCACAGGCGTCTCGCCTGTGGCCGTCGCAGAAGTGGGGGATGCCGCGGTTGATGTCGAGTACGACGGCCAAACCTTCCAACTCACTCACGGCTCGGTCGTCATCGCCGCCATCACCAGTTGCACCAACACCTCCAATCCCGATGTCATGCTCGGCGCCGGCCTGGTCGCTCGCAAAGCCGTCGCCCGCGGCCTCAAAAGGAAACCCTGGGTCAAAACCTCCCTCGCCCCCGGCTCCAAAGTCGTCACCGACTATCTCGACAAGGCCGGCCTGACAAAAGATTTGGAGACCCTCGGCTTCCATCTCGTCGGCTACGGCTGCACCACCTGCATCGGTAACTCCGGCCCGCTCCCCGATCCCATCAGCGCCGCCGTCAACGAAAACGACCTCGTCGTCGCCTCCGTCCTGTCAGGCAATCGCAACTTCGAAGGCCGCATCCATCCCGACTGCAAAGCCAACTACCTCGCGTCGCCGCCGCTTGTCGTTGCCTATGCGCTCGCCGGAACTGTCGATATCGATCTCGTGCATGAGCCGATCGGCATCGACTCGCGCGGCAAGCCCGTTTACCTGCGCGAGATTTGGCCGACGCAGCAGGAGATTGCCGACGCCGTGAACAAGTGCGTGGGCCGCGACCAGTTCATCAAGCAGTACTCGCACGTCTTCGAAGGCTCCGATGAATGGAAGAACATCCGCACCAGCGGCGGCGAGCTCTTCGACTGGCCGCCCAAGTCCACGTACATCCAGGAGCCGCCGTTCTTCCAGAACATGCCCCCGGAAGTTCCGCCGATCGAATCCATTTCCGGGGCGCGGTGTCTCGTCAAAGTCGGCGACTCAGTCACCACCGATCACATCAGCCCCGCGGGCTCCATCAAGAAGGATTCCCCCGCCGGCAAATATCTCATCGAGCACGGCGTCCCGGTGAGTCTCTTCAACAGCTACGGCTCCCGCCGCGGCAACGACCGCGTCATGACCCGTGGCACCTTCGCCAACATCCGGGTGAAGAATCATTTGGCGGATGGGAGGGAGGGGGGGTGGACGAAGTTCCTGGGAGCGACGGAGCGACGGAGCGACGGAGCGACGAAGGGGAAGGCGGCGCTGCCGGCGGTTGGGGAGATCACGAGCATTTACGAGGCGGCGGTGGGGTATCAGGAGTTGGGGGTGCCGCTGGTGGTGATTGCGGGGAAGGATTACGGGATGGGATCGAGCCGCGACTGGGCCGCCAAGGGAACTTTCCTCCTCGGCGTCAAAGCCGTCATCGCCGAATCCTTCGAGCGCATCCACCGCTCCAACCTCGTGGGCATGGGCGTCCTCCCCCTGACCTTCCGCGATGGCGAATCCGCCGCGACCTTGGGCCTCGACGGCACCGAAGTGTTCGACATCACTGTGCCTGCGAGCCTAGCGCCCCGCCAAGAAATCGAAGTCACAGCAACCAAACTCCCCTCTCCCTCTGGGAGAGGGGTCGGGGGTGAGGGCAAGACGATCTCATTCACCACCATCTGCCGCATCGACACCCCCGTCGAAGTCGACTACTACCGTAACGGCGGCATCCTGCACACGGTCCTGAGACGCATGGCGAGGTCATAGAGCGTTCGATGGCCGAAGGTGAACAACTACGTCGACGTCGACCAGCATCACGCCAGCCGCTTCTGTCGCGGCAGTTCATTTCGCAGTCGCGCGTGATTGCCAAGGGGTTGGCGATTCGCGAGGTGCAAAGGCTGGTCCGACAATACGGCGGACGAGCATCGAGTTGGGCGAAGAAAAGCAGTCCGGTTTTCTCTCGCGGGCATCGCCGGTTTGAATATCATTGGTACGAGCACCAGGGAATTGGGCGAAAGGAAGTACGGCTAAAACCGGTTCATCCACGATGATTGTACGAGCAAAGAAATCGCGAAAAGTTTCCGCCAAGCGCCTGACGCCCGGTCAGTTGTACCCGGTGATTGGTATCGAGGCGGACTGGTATCGGATCATCGATGATGATGGCGGTCCGTACCTGTATGAACCAGAACTGTTTGAAGTCGTCAACTCGCGTGAGCCATCCGATTGGGTGATCGAACAGGGCGAGGATGGCGAGCGGTACGCGTATCCTCGCCCGTTGAACCGCCAGTATTTCTTCGAAGATTACCACGATGGGGATCGCAAGATCATTGCGGTCTTTTGGAGAGTCGTGAATCGTTGGCTGTCCCAGACTGGCTGAACATCGTGGTGGCTCGCGACTACGAAAAAATGAGCGTGTTTGAGCAGATTCAGGAGGGGCTGACCGACAGCCTGGCCCATGCTCGTGGTGAATTGAGTCTGCGGACGACTGTGCTTCCTTCCCCTGCTCCGGCTCTCTCCAAGAGCCGCGTGATCGCGATCCGCAACAAGACCGGCATGTCGCAAGCGGTCTTTGCGGGTTACCTGAACGTGCCGAAGAAGACGCTTCAGAGTTGGGAACAAGGCGCCAGACATCCCAAAGCGGGCGAAGCACGTCTGCTGCAGATATTTGATGCCGATCCCGCCAGGGTGGGTCAAATCATCCAGGCGTCTGCGGGCCGCCTCCGTAGCCTCAAAGCCAAGTCGGCGCGATCTCGTCGCCGGCTGGGGCGAGCCGGTTAGCGATCTGCCGCATCGACACCCCCGTCGAAGTCGACTACTACCGCAATGGTGGGATTCTGCACACGGTCTTGCGCCGCATGGCGAGATAGCAAGGCAGCTGACGATAAAGTTACAGACGGCTCGAAAGTAGACGCGTATCGAGCCGGTAGAATCAGTCTGTCGTAGGTTTCGATCAATGGCTAAATGGGACAACTTGAAGAAGAAGATGAGCAGCGCGTCGCGAGCGCGCGTGAATGCGCGGGTGAAGGGGACGCTGGCAGGGATGCGGCGGGGGAAGCGACGGAGTTCGGCGAGGCATGAACGATGAGCTGGAAGACGTGGTCGCCATTTCAGTCGGAAGAACTGAAGCGGATCTGCGCGCACATGACGGCGGAGGAGAAGCGCCAGTGGATGAGAGTTGGTCAGGAATACGGCGCCTGGCATGGGAGCATGGTGGCGACGACAACGGCTGTGCCGACGGGCCTCGCGACGGGGGCGGCTATGGCCGCGGGTTGGCCATGGATTGCGATCGTGTGCGTGTTTGCGGCGGGGATGATCGCGGGGACGCTTGTGTTGCGATTGTGTTTCCGCAAGACGATCGCGGAGATGGAGGGCCGAATGTGCGAGGTCCTGTGCAACACCGAGTGGGCCAGAGCGCAAGGGTGCTTTCAGGCGAAGACGATGAAGTTGAAGAGGTGGCCGTGGCAGCGTGAGCGGCCGCAGATGTGGCCCGGGGCTGACAGGTAGTTGACACTTATGAACTCCGCAAGCCTGATTCTTCAACTCGACCGCTTCGGTAAAACCCTGCCCAGCCTCGTCCACGACATCCCCATCGCCGATGCCCGCTGGAAACCACCTGACAATGCCTGGTCCATCCTCGAAGTCGTTCGCCACCTCCTCGATGAAGAGCTCGAAGACTTCCGCGTTCGCTTGCGCCTCACCCTCGAATCTCCCGAAAGCGAGTGGCCCAAGATCGACCCCCAAGGCTGGGCCACCAAGCGCAAGTACAACCAAGCCGATCTGCAAGACTCAGCACAGCGCTTTGGCGCTGAGCGCGCTGCCAACGTGAAGTGGCTGCGCAGCCTCTCACCCGAAACCGAATGGTCAACCGCCCGCCCCCATCCAAAATTCGGCCCCATCCACGCCGGCGACCTCCTCGCCGCCTGGGCCGCCCACGATGCCCTCCATCTGCGTCAGATCTCCAAGCGCCTCTTCCAACTCGCCCAGCGCGACGCTGGCAAATACTCAGTCCGCTACGCCGGCGAATGGACGGCCTAGGAAAAGTTCCGAGTTCCGAGTTCCGAGTTCCGAGTTTCGAGTTACGAGTTCTGAGTTCCGAGTGCTCATTGCCCATTGCCCTTCATGCCTTCGTGCCTCCTCGCGTACAATCCCACTCCCCACAACAAACAAAGGAGACTCCACATGCCGGTGCGTAACGCTTCAGCAGTCTGGAAGGGCGGCCTCAAGGATGGCAAGGGAACAATCAAACTCGGCAGCGGCGCCTTCGAAGGCCAATACTCCTTCGCCACCCGCTTTGAGCAAGGCAAGGGAACCAACCCCGAAGAACTCATTGGCGCCGCTCACGCCGGCTGCTTCTCCATGGCCCTCTCCGCCGGCCTCGGCAAAGCAGGCTTCACGCCCGAGAGCATTCAAACCACCGCCAAGGTCACCCTCGACAAACAAGGCGAAGGCTTCGCCATCACGCACATCGACCTCGTTACCGAAGCCAAGATCCCCAACATCGATCAAAACACCTTCCGCAAACACGCCGAAGACGCCAAGGCCAACTGCCCCGTCTCCAAGGCCCTTGCGGGAACGAAGATCAATCTGGATGCGAAGCTGCTGCAGATGGCTGGTGCGGGAAGATAGAGGCGACTAACGATTTACGATTCACGATTTACGATTGACGATTGGTGGACGGACTCGACCAGCGGCGCGCGATTGCGGACCCGCTCGACGATGGCTTGGTGCTTGGGGCAGCCGATAATTTCCGCGGTCGATTGCGACCACACCTGAGGCGGCTTGACGAATTGTTGAAAGAGCCGATCGAGGCGCTGGTTGGCGCGTTCGAGTTGTTGGATGGAAATCTCGGTGCGTTCCACGGCATCGATCAGACCATCGATGGCCTGATGCTGACGCTGAGGCTGGTGGCAGATCGGGAAGAGATCAACGCCCGCGAGCGTGCCGCGGACGACCGCCCGCTCGATGCCGAAATGATTGGCAATGGCGTTCATTTCTAGATCGTCGGAGATGATCACGCGATCGAAGTTCAGTTGCCGGCGCAGGATGCCCGTGATGATTCTGTCGCTGATCGTGGCGGGCAAGTCCGGATCGATGGACTCGATGACGATGTGAGCCGTCATGATCGCGGCAACGTTTGCTTCGATCGCGGCTCGGAACGGGGGCAGCTCGACTCGTTCGAGGCGATCGATCGTGTGGCCGATGCGCGGCAAGTCGAGGTGGGAGTCGATGGAGGTGTCACCATGGCCCGGGAAGTGCTTGCCGCAGGCGGCGATTGGATCGGCGGATGCCTGGAGACCGGCGATCATTGCGGCGCCGAGTGTGGCGACTCGGTCGGGATCACGGGAGAACGATCGCTCACCGATGACGGGGTTGGCCGGGTTGGAATCGACATCGAGAACAGGGGCGAGGTTCATGTCGATGTTGACAGCACGAAGCTCGCGGGCCTGGAGTTCACCGATGGCGCGGCCGAGTTGTGGATCGTTGGTCCGGCCGATCTCGCGCATGGATGGGATGATGGTGAAAGGCTCGCGGAGGCGCTGGACGCGGCCGCCTTCCTGGTCGATGCAGATGAGGACGGGGTCGGACTCCAAGGACCGCAGAGACTTGATTTCGTGGCACAGCGAAGTCAGTTGGGTCGGCGACTCGTAATTGCGAGTAAAGAGGATGACGGACCGGACGCCCCGGTGGATGAGCTCTCGCAGGGTTGGGGGTACGGTGGGGCCTTCGAAGCCGACGCAGATCATGCGTGCGGCAAGGCGCTCGACGTTGTTGGTCAGGGAAGACAAATCGTTGGCTCGACTTTGTGCGAGATTGTAAACTGCGACGATGCGCGTGGGATTACTTGCACGCAGAGTGCGCGAGTATTTAGATGCGGCGGCCGAGCATTGGATTGGGTGGACGCTGCCGCCGGTGCAGCGCGCGATTGCGGATGCCGATTGGAAGCCGGATGAGCGCGATGTGTATTGCCATCGATGCGGGGATTCGGTGGGCCCGGGGGAAGCGACTGCAGAGGGATGCGGCACGTGCCGGAAGGGTGGGGAGCTTTCGGGCGGGATTGGCAATGGAGTGGTTCGATTGGGGGCGTACGTTGAGCCGCTGGAGCGCTGGGTGCCGCAGATCAAGTACCAACGTTGGGCGGAGATGGGCGAGCACCTGGGGCGTTTGTTGGCGGAGCGGGTTCGAGAGTCGGATTTAGTCTGGACTCATCGGACGATCGTGGTGCCGATGCCGATGCCCTGGCAGCGGCGGCTGTATCGGGGGATCGATCACACGGGTGTGATTGCGACGGCGGTGGCGCGCGAGCTGGGGCGGCCAGTGCGGCGGGTTTTGGCGAGGGTGAACGGTCAACCGCAGGTGAAGCGATCGCCAAGTGAACGGCGACGGTTTGGCGGCGACGGACTGAGGATTCGCCGCAGGTTGATCGGTCAGTGGGATCTGAGCGAGTGCCATGTGCTGCTGGTCGATGACGTGCGCACCACCGGGGCGTCATTGAGGTCAGCGACGCGGCTGCTGCGGACGCTCAAGCCGGAGCGGATCGTGTGCGCGGTGCTGGCGGTGTCGGATTCGAAGGCCAGGCGCCAGCGGACCCAGCGGTGGGTTTTGACGGAGGCTGCGCAGACAGTCGAAGTGGATGTGCTGGTGAACGGGCCGGTGCCAGCGGCGTCCCCAAGATCATGGTCTCAATAATGATGATGCGGCCGCGTAGACCGAAAGCGGTTGAAGAATCTCCGGATGCTCCGGGAATCATTTTGCGTGTGGATGGCGTTGTCGTGGGGCTTGTTGACGGCGACCGTTTCCGGCATGAAAACGCCGCGTGATACCGCTTGAAATCGTGTGGTTTTGAAGGTGGCGATATCGAGATTCGCAGCCCTTGACTGTTTGGGAGGTTGCGGTAGAATCGTGGCCTTCGATAGAGGGTTTTGCACCCGGTTACGGCCGGGCCACTCTGGCTCGGTCTGGTTGCTCCTTGAAAAGTGAACAGTTGGGTACGCCGCGAGGATGTGCCCGTGAAGTCGACGTTTCACAAGCGTTGATGGAACGGGATCAATGATCACGGGCGATGGAACTCACAGTCCATCGTCCATCAAACATCCTTGTGATGCCAGATATGGTTAATTCCAACCAAGCTGTATCGGCAGGCGGAATTCATTCCGCCTGAACGGCAGCGATGTTTGAGAACAACCGGCAGGACTAGCCGCCTGCCGGCATCGGGACACGAACACGATTTGTGTGAGTTGGACTCGATGAATGACCGTCCGATGATTTTTTGTCGGATTTGCCATGGACTTCTTTTCAGATTTACAGCGTGTCACGTGAGTGATGCGATGAACAATCAATCAATTGAAGAGTTTGATCCTGGCTCAGATTGAACGCTGGCGGCATGGCTAAAACATGCAAGTCGAGCGCGAAAGGGGAGCAATCCCCAAGTAGAGCGGCGAAAGGGTGAGTAATGCATTTCTACGTGCCCCGAGGTCAGGGATAGCTCAGGGAAACCTGAATTAATACCTGATGTGGTCGCAAGATCAAAGGCGCAAGTCGCCTCGGGAGCGGGGAATGTCCTATCAGCTAGTTGGTGAGGTAACGGCTCACCAAGGCACTGACGGGTAGCGGGTGTGAGAGCATGGCCCGCCACATCGGGACTGAGACACTGCCCGGACTCCTACGGGAGGCTGCAGTAACGAATCTTCCACAATGCGCGAAAGCGTGATGGAGCAATGCCGCGTGCAGGATGAAGCCCTTCGGGGTGTAAACTGCTGTCAGGTTTTAGGAACACAATGACCAAAGCCAAAGGAAGAGACGACTAACTCTGTGCCAGCAGTCGCGGTAATACAGAGGTCTCGAGCGTTAGTCGGAGTCACTGGGCTTAAAGCGTACGTAGGCGGGCATGCAGGCGTCGTGTGAAATCCCTCGGCTCAACCGGGGAACTGCACGGCGAACCGCATGTCTTGAGAAAGGTAGGGGCGGTCGGAACGATAGGTGGAGTGGTGAAATGCGTTGATATCTATCGGAACGCCGAAGGTGAAGACAGGCCGCTGGGCCTTTTCTGACGCTGAGGTACGAAAGCGTGGGTAGCGAACGGGATTAGATACCCCGGTAGTCCACGCCGTAAACGATGTGCACTAGATCGAGGAGGATCTGACTCTGTTCTCGGTCGAAGTAAAAACGTTGAGTGCACCGCCTGGGGAGTACGGTCGCAAGGCTAAAACTCAAAGGAATTGACTGGGGCTCACACAAGCGGTGGAGCATGTGGCTCAATTCGAGGCTACGCGAAGAACCTTATCCTGGGCTTGACATGTGCGAAAGCGCCGGGAAGTAGGGTGCG
>JAKEEP010000249.1 GCA_022616475.1 Phycisphaerales bacterium
CCTGGATGCTCAAACACTTGCCCAGATCGCGCGCGATGATCAGGCTTTCCTGGAGCGAAGCGATGACAACCGCTTTGGCGCCGCCGTGCGCATTGGTGAGGAGCGCCGCTTGGTCGTCGTCGAGAGCGCCATCGGTCGAGAGGTCTTTGGCTTAAGCTGCCGCGACGGCTTGGATTCCGTCATTGAATTTTCACCCGATGGTGAGCTGGCGGCGATCTGCCTCCGTGATCGTGGCCTCACCATTCACAGAACATCGAATGGCCAACTCCTCTGCCACCGGCCCCAACTCGATCAGATCATGGACCTTGCGTTCAGCGCTGATGGATCGCGACTCGCGCTTGCGAGCATGAACGGCGCGGTTGCCGTGATCGACAGCCAGACGGGCAGCGAGCGTGCGTCCATGGTCGGGCATGCAGTGTCCGCCACAGCCATCGCCTTCGGCCCGGATGAATCTTTGATCGCCACAGCTTCGGGCGATCGAACCGTTCGCCTCTGGCGCGCCGGCGATGGATCGCCCGTGTCAATCATGCACGGCAACCAGAGCACCGTGGTCGATCTCGCATTCACGCCCGATGGTTCGATGGTCGTGACCGCATCAGAGGATCGCATGATCCGGTGGTGGGATGCAGAGCGGTCCTGCGATCCTTTCGTGATGCGAACGCCCGGAACGGTTTACGGCGTGGCGTTCTCGCCCGATGGCCAGCGGATTGTCGCGGCCTGCCTGGGCGGCGGCGAACGGCCGCTGCGCGTGTGGGACGCGTCGACCGGCGCTGAAATCGTTGCCGCTGGCGAAGGATACCTCAGCGCCCTCGCAATCAGTTCGGACGGCGTGCAGTTCGCCGCCGGCCGATCGGGCCGTCGGTCAACCTCAATTCTTACCGCGGGCGGCAGCGATCTGGCCACGTTCCCGGGCCACGAGTGGCGCACAGATTGGGTGGCGTTCCGAAACGACGATCGCGAACTGTTGTCGCTCGGAAACAGCGGCCATTTGGCGGCCCATGACATCGCAACCGGCAAGCAGATCCAATTTCAGCGCTTTGCGTCGGAGCAGAGCGGTGAAGGCTGCCGGGCCGCGGTCAATCCCGCGCAAACGCTTCTGGCTGTCGCCGGCAGGCGCGACATCAAGCTGCTCGATTTCAAGAGCTGGGAAGTGTTGGGCAGCTTGCAAGCCGATGCGGGCAATATCTACGCGCTGGCGTTCAGCCCCGATGGAACGCGCCTTGTATCGGGCTCATCGGACCACAAGCTGCGTGTTTGGAATGTCGCCAATCAGGAACTGGTGGCGACTCTGACCAGCCACTCAGCCGAGGTCTATGCGGTGGTGTTCAGTCCTGATGGGGCCCGTTTCTTCTCTGGCGGCCGTGATCGAGTGATCCGAGTCTGGGACACCCAGCGGTTGGAGGAAATCACGCAACTGCACGGCCACACATCGCTGATCTATTGCCTGGCGTTCAGTCCTGACGGCCGCACGCTCGCCTCAGGCGGCGGCGATGATTGCGTGCGCTTAGACCCTATCGCCAGCGAGCTCACCGCTGATGCGTTTCATCGCGCCGATCGAGTCGCCACAGCTTTCGAACCGAGACCGAGTTCACCGATAAGGCGGTAATACCGCTGAGCCACGCCCCCGTTTTTCGGGCTGGAAAATAGGGTCTGCTCCCTAGAATTTGGCAGGGGAATGCAGCTAGATACTTACGCGCCAATGAAGAGTGCGTATGACGGGCCCGAAACTCAAAATTCATTGCCGCGTTCGCCCTTCATAACGCCTTCAAGCGCATCCGAGATGAGTCGAAGATAGGCGCGCGATGACCTGCTCAACGTCCAACAAGATCACGGTGTTCTGCGTCGATGACAATCCGTTGGTCACCGATGCGCTCAAGCTCCAGATTGAGCGCGCCGCCGATGTGCAATGGCATGGATCAGCTCCAAATGCCGATGGATTGCTCACTGAGGCCAGGGTTGAGTGCTCGGACATTGTGCTTCTTGACATCGATATGCCCGGGAAAGACCCATTCGACGCCATCGCCGAGTTGGTCGACATCTGTCGCGATTCCCGCGTCCTGATGTACTCGGGCCTGCTCAAGCGCGAGTTGGTGGATCAAGCCCTTGAGGCCGGCGCTTGGGGCTACGTTGCCAAGACCGACGGCGAGAGGGAGCTTCTTTCGGCGATTCGCTCGGTGGCGGCTGGCTCCTTCGCGTTCAGCCCGTCGGTCCGCAGTTTGCTCACATCAGGGTGAGCTGGACGGTCACGTTTATGGGCACGCGCCCCAGGCGCCGATCAGGTTGAGCAAGTCGGTGATGTTCACATTGCCCGACTCATCGATGTCGGCAGGGCACGCAATCTCCGACTGGCATTCACCCCACTGCGCGATGAGCAGAAGAAGGTCATTGACGTTCACGACATCGTCTGTATCGAGCAGAGGCGCGATGTCGGCCGCACAATCGCCGGCTTGCGGATCGACCGGCAGCTCCTCCGGGTCGATGTTGGTCGTCCAATCCGGCGTGTCGTGAACACCAGGCTCGAAGTTGCTGCGGCTGCGATCCATGCGGAGTTGACCGAAGGCCGGAAGGCCGGCGAACAGAGAATTTCCAACGACCTGCCATCCCTGCGCTTCGTTCCATGCCATTTCGACGAGCGTTCCGGCGTTGCTGACATAGAGATGACCGTTGTCGTCAAAGTCGATGCTCTGCGGCGATGGGATGGCAGAATGGACGAACGGCAGGGCCGTGAGGCCGCCTGCGCCGGGAATCAGCTGATACAGCGTCGTGGTCGCGCTGGACCACAGCCAAACGATGCCGTTTGTTGGATTGATCGCGATCTGCACTTGCGCGCCCATGGGGATGATCGTGGGAACATCCAGAACAGCTGGCGGAGAGGAGGGTAGATCGCGGTCGAATCGCATGAGCTTGCGATCAGTCTTCGAAAGCAGCACGACCTCGTCGTTGGCATCGTCGAAAATCATCGCGTGGGCAGTGTGCGGAAGGGGCATCATCGGCCCGGCTCCCGATTCGGGGTAATTCAGCACAAGGATTTCGTTGCCCGGCGAAACGTAGATTTGGCCGTTGCGGCCCACGGCGATGAGCGCCGGGGGCAGCGGAGTGGGAATCAGATGCGATCCGCCAGTGAGCAGGTCAATGGCGTGGAGCGAAGGCGGCGCGGCTTCCGATGCACAAATCGCCAGCAGTTCCTGTTGCTGATCGAGGTATTCCAGATCGAGCGCGCTATCGCCGATGGGCAAGGGATGAACCGTCGTGGGCGGGGCTGTGGGGTTGGCGAGGTTCATTGGAGCCAGGTACACGATGGCGCCCAGGGAGCTGTCGAAGGAGTACCCGGTCTTCGGCCGCAGGGTGCGGTGCCCGTCGATCAGGCGTACATCGGTATCGCCCGGCTTGTAGTTGATCGCAGTCATGGTCTTGAGCGTGGGGCCGGGAACGACAATGACCTGCAACTCCTGCACGTCGAAGATGTCGTTGATGAAGTCGGATTGGCTGGTCAGATCGTTGGGCTCCTCATCGCTGGCGGGATTGCGCACCCAAAGCTCGCGCACATTGCCGTTGCGCCGAACCTTGACGGCGGTGGTGCAATGGCCGCCATTCCGATCGACGATGGGAGTATTGAAGAGATACCCGACGATGTCATATCGTCCGTACGAGACGCTGCCGATGCGGCCGCCGCAGAGGCTCTTGCCGATGTTGACGAAGTTGGTGGTGTAGCCCGGCAGGTCGGCATGGTCGTTGATGAGAAAGTAGTCGTAGCCCGACAGCCATGAAGCGAGGCCGGCGTTGGCGTTGTTGCCGTTGGTGCCGCCGCAGGAAGTCTGCATGAGGATGCCCATGAACCCGATCGTGGTGGTGCCCAGATCGTAATTGGTGTCGCTCTCCCAATAGTGCGGCCCTGGCGGCACGTCGGGAAAGCCGTGATTGGCGGCGTAGGCGACAAGGTTGGCCGCGCATGTGGGAACGCAGTGCATGCTGCCATCGCAGTCCAGACCATCCCGACGCTGGTCCAGGTCGGGCATGTGCGTGACCCTGTAGTTGAACAACGAGTCACTGACCCAATTGGCCGAGACGACGTCGGCCATCGCGGCTTGCGGCCAGGCAAGAAGAAGGGTCGCGGCAACGACCGTGACCGCGGCAGTGCATCGTCGGACAAAGTGCTTTTTCATCGGAAGGCTCCTCAGGCAAGATGCTTGATCAGTGCTGTAAGGCCGGCCGCAACGATTGACCGGCACCACATGACGCGAGATCAGGCGCCGACTCGCGCCAAGAAAATGCCGCGCCGCGGACAATCGGCGAATGATCTCCAACCTCCGGATGCGGACCCGGACCGTCGAACCATCCAAACGAAGAAGCCCGCCGCAAGCGACGGGCTCCTTGCCTTCGTTGAACAAACTGTCTTCTGAATCAAACCGGGAAGCAGTTGCCCCAGTTGGCGATCAACTCCAGCAGGTCGTCGACATTCACGATGCAGTCTCCGTTGATATCGGCCAGGCATGTTGGCCCGCACGCTGGGCACGGACCCCAAGCGGCGATCAGCAAGAGCATGTCAGTGACGTTGACAAATCCGTCGATGTTGATGTCGCCATCGCACGTTTCAGCGCAGATGAAGTCAACCGATCCAGTGCCGCTCGTGTCGCCGATGATGTTCGGCGCGCCGATGCGGACCAGATAGCACTCGCCCTGGATCACCGGCACGGTGACCCGCGACCCGTTGTTGGCGCAATTGGCCGCGTTGTCGTTGCAGGCCATCAACTCATTGTCTGTCACTGGGCAATCGCACCCGTCGTACACCGCGATCTTCGTGTTGTAGTCCGCCGTCCCGCAGGTGGTCACCGTCATGAACCCGGTGCACGTTGCGGTTCGCCTGAACCAAACATCGTTGACAATCGTCGAGCCGCACCCGGGGTGCGCGGGCCCATCGGTCGTCGCGTTCACGGTCGTGAAGGGCGTCGGGATGCCCAGGAACGTGAGCGCGGCGTCCTCGCAGTCGTTGTTCAGCGGAGCGTTGCTGCAGCTGATGTTGAGCTGTCCGCTCCCCTGGTCTCCGTTGACGCCGCCCACGCGAATCTTGTAGCACTCGCCTTGGGTCACCGGCACCGTCAACCTCGATCCGTTACCGGCGCAGTTGGGCGCGTTGTCGTTGCAGCCCAGCAAGTTGGCGGTGAAAACCGGGCAGGCGCAGCCCGAGTAGATTGCGATCTTCGTATCGAAGTTCACCGTGCCGCAGGTCTGGAGCGTCACCGAGCCGGTGCACGGTGCGATCCAGTCAAACCACACGTCATCAGTGATCTGATTGTTTCCGCCGCCAGAGCATGCAAAGTGCGGCGGGCCGTCGGTCGTCGCGCTGCGGTTGTTGATGTTGATGTTCCCTGTGAAGTCGTCCAGGAAGAACGCCCCATCACAATCGTCAAAGAGCGCCTCGCAGAACACTTGGAGCAAGCCGTTGCCTTGCTGGGGAATCAGCGCGCCGACGCGGATGCGGTACGTGTCGCCTTGGGTCACGAAGATCCCGCTGATCGTGGCCGTGTTGTTGCTGCAACCGGGCGTGTCATGCGCGCACGCCAGCAGCGGGATCGACCCCGGCGGGCAGGCCGAATCGCCGTCGTACACCGCCAGCCACGTCTCGAAGTTCGCCAGCCCGCACGTGCTCACCGTCATGAAGCCCGTGCACTGGGCCGTGTACTTGAACCACACGTCCTTGATGAACTCGGCGTTCCACGCGCATTGGGCAAAGTGGCTCACGCCGTCGTTCCCCGCGTTGCTGACGCTGAACGGCGTGTATTCCTCCGTAATGGGTGTCGCATTGTTGCAAAGGTCGTTCGGCGGCGACAGGTTGCACAGGTCGATGGCATAGGCAACGCAGGCCGCGTCCCAGCCGAATTCCGGATCACAGCAGAACGAGTCGTAGCTGCACACGTTGAAGCAGCAGATTGGATCAGAGCACCCGACACCGCCATGAGCCTCATCGCACGGGCCATCACCCGGGCAGCCCAGGCAGATGCTGCTGGCATGGATCACGCACGCTCCATCCCACGAAAAGTTGCAGCAGAACGGATCGAACGCGCACACCTGAGCACAACAATCGCCGTCGTTGCAGCCGGGGGTCTCATGCGGGTCTAAGCACGACCCCACGCCCGGGCAGCCGATCGCATCGATAACCGCCTCGTGCGCGTTGATGAAGCCCCAGCCGTAGGTCTGGTCGTACCCCGGAACCCCGAGGTTCATCGCGTTCGTCGCGAGAATGGTCTCGACTTGTCCAGGAGTGAGACCCGGGTCAACCGAGAGCACAAGCGCCGCCACCCCCGCCGCCGATGGCGATGACGCCGACGTGCCGCAGAAGCACGAGCCGGTTCCGCACACCCCCACTCCCGGAGCGCTGATAAAAAGCCCGGGGCCAAAGTTGCTGAAGCCCGTCAGCGTGCCATCCGGATCAAGCCCCGCGACGGCATTCACCGTCGCAACGTTCGCCGGAAACGGAAGAACTGGATCGCCAATGCTGTCGGCCCCGCCATTGCCCGAAGATGCAAAGTGAATGATCCCTGCTGCATACGTTTCGTTGAATTTGTCAATGACGGAGTTGTTGCTTCCGACGCTGTAGGAGTGGTTGGTCACGCGGACCCCGATGTCCTGACAGGTATCCAAGGCCTCCACTGCGATAGCGGATGTATAGCCGCCGAAGTTGTTGTTGCAGCCACCCATTCCGTCGGGGCCTTGATTTCCGATCTTCATCGCGATGCTGCGAGCCCCAGGCGCGACACCGACCCCGCCAATGCCGTTGTTGATGAGCGCACTCACCGCCCCGGCAACCGCCGTGCCGTGCGTATCGCAATTGGTCCATGGTCCACCGTCACCGCCCTGATTCACAAAGTCGTAGCCGGGTGTGACCTGGCTGATGTCCGGGTGCGTCTGATTGATCCCGGTGTCAAAAATCGCCACGACGATCGATGGATCACCGGTCGTGATTGCCCAGGCCTCCGGCGTGTCCATATCCATGTCAGGCACGCCGACCGGTGCGTTCCAACCCAGGCAGGCCCCGCACGCCAACACCTGACCGGTATTCTCGTGGCCCCAGCAGTTGAAAAACGACGGATCATTCGGGAGACCGCCATACAGCTCCCCCGTCATCATCCAATTCACCTCGGCCCATCGCACATCGTGTCGGACCGCCAGCGCGTTGGCCACCGCAATCACATCCATGCCTTTGACCCCCACATTCCGCAATCGGTACGCGTTGGCCATGCGCCCCCAGTCAATCTCTGGCTCGATCACTTGGGGCGCAACGGCTCTGAGGGTGTCCAGCGCCACCGCACGCCCGACTTCCGGCTGGAACCGAACCAGCACGTCCGGCGTCGCGTGCATCGGCCTGCCGTATTCATCGAAGAAGACTGGTGAGACGAAATCGACCGCGGCAGCCACCTGGGCCGCTAATCCCTCCACTTCGGCACGAACGTCCACATCAGGCGGTGTTCGCACATAATTCCAGCCCTCAACTCCGTAGGGCTGCACATCTTGAGCGCGAAAGCCCAGGGGAGCGAGCGCGTGACGCGTTACCTCACCGTCGGCGTCATCGTTCATGAACACCACCAGGCGGCTGGTGTCCAGCGGAAGCTCGATCGCCTTGCCCTGAACATACCGCACCAGGGGGGGCGCGGCCTGCTGCGCCCCCACGCTGGAAGCCAGCCCCAGCGCCACCACCAATCCCACGCCAACGCCAACTCGTCCGACCATTCGTTCCAGCCTCATTGCAGTTCTCCTGTGCCAAATATGCGCGGGGGATCGACCACGCTTTCGTTACAATGGGCAAGCTCTGAAAGTTGCCCCAAGCGGCTCGATCCGGCCGCGCTCACTGCAAGACGCGTGAGCCGCCGCCATGTCGCGCCAAGTATTCTCAACCTTGCGCCAATCGCCCGCGCCCTACGCGGATTCAACCGTGTCCACTGCACCGCCAAACCTCACCCACCTGCTGCTGGCCGCCAACTCCGATCGCGATGCCCTTGAAGCCCTCACTCGCGCTCTCTACGACGACCTGCGCCGCATCGCCGGCCACCAACTACGCCACGAGGCCCCCAATCACACCTTTCAGCCCACCGCCCTCGTGCACGAAGCTTTCATGCGCCTGATTGGCCAACGCGAAGTTTCTTGGCGCGATCGAGCCCAGTTTCTCGCGTTAGCTTCCAAGATGATGCGCCGCATTCTCGTCGACCATGCCCGCGCCAAAGACACCGACAAGCGCGGTGGAGAGCGCCACCGCCTCTCCCTCACCGGCGTCGATCAGGCTGCTCCACAGCCCGACCTCGATTTGGTCGCCCTTGACGATGCCCTTGAGCGCCTGGCCGCCATCAGCGAGCTTCAGGCTCGCATCGTCGAAATGCGCTTCTTCGGCGGCCTCTCCATCGAGGAAACCGCCGAGGTCGTCGGCATCGGCAAGCGCAGCGTCGATCGCGAGTGGGCCTGCGCCAAGGCCTGGCTCTATCGCGAACTCACGGCATGAACCAGACCCTTATGCGAAGCCATTCGCCATGAATCTCCAACTTGCCCGACGCGCCCAGGAGCTGTTCAAGCAAGCATTAGACGGTCCAGTCGACGGCCGTGCCGCCCTCCTCGCCGAGTCGTGCGGAGATGATCCCGACCTGCGTGCCGAGGTCGAGTCGTTGCTCGCCGCCGCTAGCCAGGCCGGAACATTCCTTGAAACCCCCGCCATCGGAGCCGCTCTGCCTCCCCACGACGGTCACGATGTCGCTCAAGGAATGATCGGCCGACGAATCGGCGCGTTCACCATTCGATCGATCATCGGCAGCGGAGGCATGGGCACGGTTTTCCTGGCCGAGCAAGACAATCCCAGACGCCCCGTGGCCCTCAAGGTGCTGCGCACCGGCCTGCTTTCGCGCGCCGCGCTGCGACGTTTTGAATACGAATCCCAGATTCTGGCGCGACTCCAGCATCCCAACATCGCTCAGGTCTTCGAAGCCGGCACCTTCGACCACGGCCCCGCAACCGCCGGATTTGCCTCGCCGTACTTCGCGATGGAATACATTGCCGACGCGCAACCCATCACGAGCTACGCCGAAAACCACTCCCTCGGCGAGCATGAGCGCCTCGCCTTGTTCCTCACCGCCTGCCAGGCCGTTCACTTCGGCCACCAAAAAGGAATCATCCACCGCGATCTCAAGCCCGCCAACATCTTGGTAAGCGGAACCGGTCTCGCCAAGATCATCGACTTCGGCGTGGCCCGCGCTGCCGACCCAGACCTGCCCCTCACCGCCACCTTCGCTGATGCCGGCCAGCTTGTCGGCACGCTCCCCTACATGAGCCCCGAGCAGTTCCTCGCCGGCGCCGGCGGACACAGCGACGACCCCAACGCAACTGATGCGTCAAGCATCGATACTCGAACCGACGTCTACTCGCTTGGCGTCGTGCTCTACGAACTCCTCTGCGGCCAGCCTCCATACGACGTCGGCAAAAGCTCGTTCTACGAAGCCGCTCACATCATCAACCAGCGACCGCCGCTGCGGCCCCGCCATGTCCGCCCGGCGATCCCCCGCGATCTCGAAACCATCATCCTCAAAGCACTCGAGAAACAACGCGAGCGCCGCTATCAATCGACCGCCGATCTTGCCCGCGATCTTCAGCGTTACCTCAATCACGAGCCAATCGAAGCCCGGCCGCCCACCCTGCTCTACCAAGCGCGGTTGTTCACACGCCGCAACCGCGCCCTGGTAGGCGGCGCCGCCATCGCGGTAGCCGCCCTGATCGCCGGACTCGTCACCTCAATCGCATTCGCCGTGGAAGCCCTGCGTCAGGCAAGCATCGCCCAGGCCGTCAACGACTTCATCAACGAAGATCTGCTCCGCGCTGCCGACCCCCTCCAATCTCCCGACCGCGACCTCACCGTTCGCGCTGCCCTCGACAACGCCGCCGCCAATCTCGGCGAACGTTTCTCCAAGGAAGCCCCCGTCGAAGCCTCCATTCGCGACACCATCGGCACCGCCTATCTCAACCTCGGCCACTACGACTTTGCCGAAACCCACTTAACCAAAGCCCTGGCCCTGCGCCGCGCCGCACTGGGCGAGAACCATGCCGACACCCTCACTTCCATCCATCAAGTGGCCTGGCTCCGCTATCACCAGCTGCGCTACGACGACGCCGAGCCGTTGTTGGTCGACGCCTTGCGCCAACGCCAAGCCGTCTTGGGCCCCGATCACAAAGACACGCTCAAATCCATGAGCCTGCTCGCTTCACTTCGCCACCGCCAGCAGCGGTTCGATGAAGCCGAAGCGCTGCACAAGCAAACTCTCGAAGCCCGGCGTCGAACGCTCGGCGACAATCACCAACTCGTCTTTGAATCCATCGATGGCCTGGCCCGCCTCTACGCCACCCAAGGCCGCTACGCCGACGCCCTGCCCCTCTATGAGCAGGTGCACCAAGCTGCTCTGCGCGAGTTCGGCCCCGAGCACCGTTTCACCCTCTACGCCATGGGCAACCTCGCGCGGCTCTACCCAAAGGTCGGCCGCCGCGATGAAGGCGAGCGCCTACTCACCCAATCCCTCGAGCAAGCCCGCCGAATCCTCGGCGATGATCATCAAGACACCCTCGTCTACATGACCGATCTCGGCGCGCTCAACTCCACCATGGGCCGCCACGCCCAGGCCGAGGAACTGCTCGAAGAAGCACTCGATCGCTCCAAGCGCGTCCATGGCGAAGCCCACCTCAACACGATCGGCTGCGCTTCACACTTTGCCAGCTTGCGTCACAATCAGCGCCGCTATTCCGATGCCGAGAACATCTTCCGCCAGTACATCGATCAAGCCAACGTCTCCCTCGGTGAAGACCACCCCATGACTCTCGGCCTCCGCCACGGCCTGGCCCTCGCCCTCGATGCCCAGGGTCGCCGCGAGCAAGCCATCGAGATCTATGAACCGCTCGTCGAGAAACGCCGCCGCCTGCTGGGCGAAAGCCATTCCGACACCTTGAACTCCTCCAACAACCTCGCCTTCGTCTATGGCAACGTCGGCCGCAACGCCGACGCCGAAAAGATCTTCCGCCAAGTGCTCGACGCTCGTCGTAGCACCCTGGGCGAAGATCATCACGATGTCGCTCTATCGCTCACCAACCTCGGATACATCGTCAACGTCCAGGGGCGGACCGAAGAAGCCCAGGAGATATTGGAGGACGCCGTCGCAACCTGGAAGCGTTCCTCATCGCCTCGCCACCCCTTCGCCTCCAACGCCTCGGCCCACCTCGCCGGAATCCTGCTCCGCAAAGGCCAAGCAGCTGACGCTGAGCCGCTGCTCCGCGAAGCCCTCGACATTCAGCAAAACACCAACGCCCCTCCATCCTCCATCGCATCCATCATCGGCCAACTCGGCGACTCCCTCGCCACCCAAGAGCGCTTCGACGAAGCCGAGCCCCTCCTCCTCGACAGCTACGAGCGCTTCAAAAACGGCCCCGCCCCCCAGCGCCAGCGCGCCATCGAACGCCTCATCAAAATGTACGAAAACTCCGACCGCCCCGAA
>JAKEEP010000250.1 GCA_022616475.1 Phycisphaerales bacterium
AGACGCAGAGAGCGCAGAGGAAAGTTCCATCGTGTTTTTCCTCTGCGTCCGTCTGCATGGGTCTGCGTCTGGCGGTGAATCGTGGTTTCGGTATAGGCTCTAGCAGCCGCCCCATGCGGCGATCACCGCCAGCAGGTCGTTGATGTTGACAACCTGGTCGCCGGTTACGTCGGCGGGATTGATGCCTGTTGCGCCCCAGTTGGCAATCACAGCCAACAGGTCATAGATGTTCACGACGCCGGTCGCGTCGACATCGGCTGGGCAAGGCGGCGCACCCAGTTGTGCCACATAATGACCGCTTGATTGGTCGGTGAAGTCGAGGCGAAACGCGATTTGACCATCGTTGCTGATTCCAGCGCCGCCATAGGCGGGACCATGCTCGATGCGCTCAACGGTGCGAAACTCGCTGCCGTCGCCAAACACGTCGAACGACTGTCCGGTCATGACAACGAGTTCGGTGCCGAGCTGGGGATCGTTGATGAACAAGGCATCCTTCGGGTATTGAGCGCCTACGTCGACGTATCCACGGAAAGCGACCTGTCCGGCGTCGTTGAACCCGAAGAGGTAGGTTGTGCCGACGAACGTGACCGTGTCCTGACCGGTGGGCACCAGGTCGCCAGGATGCGCGACGGCCTCGAGCGATCCGGAACGATCAGACCAGATTGCGTACGGCGGCTGCGTGAACGGGTCGTTATCGTCGTCAGGCGTGGCGGCTTGGAAGGCAACGTAACCAACATCGTTCAGCACTGGGTTGAAGGGAACGCCGAAGGTATACGGCTGATTGGGGGCCGGATCGCCGAACATCACGATCGGCTCCAGCTTGCCCGTATGCGTGGAGAACGTGGCCACGTTGATCGGGGCTTGCTGACCGCCCAGATCGACCATGAAGGCGACGTTCGGCCCGGCGGCGGCAGCAAGAGAGAACACGCTCAGGGTCACGCCATCGCCGCCAAAGGTGACGCCGGGCATGCCGGGCACGGGGTCGCCTTCGCGCAGCAGGAGTGTGAGCTGGCCGTCCTGCTCGAGGTAGATCGCTTCATCGTTGAACGCGGTGACTCCGGGTCCGGCCAGGTTGGCTTCGACCACGAGTTCGGAGGCGCTGGTCATCACGAATTTGGGGAAGGGGCCGTATGCAGCGCCGAGTTGTCCCTCGCCGAAAACCAGGCCGTTGGTTCCCGGTGCGGGTTGTCCATCCTGCGCAATGACCTGGAGCGAGCCGGAGCGATCGCTCCAGAGCACCTCATCGTTGGCGGCGGTGATGCCGGGACCGAAGACTTGGCCGCCAATCAACAGGTGATGTTGCTCGTTGAAATCGGCCAGGCCAAGGACGGCGCCGTAAGCCACGCCGTTGGGGAAGCCTGCCGCCTGGTCGCCGTCGCGGGCAACCAACTGCAAGCCGCTGTCGGCCTGCTTCCAGATGCCGGAGTTGTTGCCGAAGGAAACGCCAGGCCCGACCAGTTCGGCCATGAACGCTAAGCGCCCGCCGGCCGCGCTGGGTGGGAAGGGAATGTAGTCGGTGGCGAAGCCGTTGAAGAGAACTCCGGATGGCGTGCCGGGCGCCTGAGTTCCCGAGCGCGCAACCAACGCGAGCCCGCCGTCCTGCTCCATCCAGAGGCCGTTTCGATTGGTGGCATCAACGCCCGGACCGATGAGGCGGCCGGTAAAGCCTAGCTGTCCCAGCTCATCGATGACCGGGTGCATGATCGAATGGTTCAAAGGGGTTGTGAAGACCCAGAAGTTGACGCCTTCGGGAGTTCCGGGGGCGGGCTGGCCGGTGACGGCGACGGTTCGAATGGACACGGCGCCGTCGGCGGATGCCGGGGGATAGAGACAGGCCAGCGCCGCCGGAATGAGCGCCAGTTGCACCGCGCGGCCTAGTTGGTGAATGGTGAATGATCGCGAAATGCCATGATTGGATCGCTTCATATCGGGCCTCCTCTTTTTCTCTGAGCACAGCGCGCCGGCGAACGACGTTGCAACAGGGCCCACAGCCGTGTTGCTTCGGACGTCAGCGAACCTTCTCTGCCGCGCTACAAAATCTGAATGTCGCGAGGCGGGAGGTATCTGGCAGGGAAACCCGAAAACTACGGCAAAGGAGGCTGGGAATCGTTGGTATCTTGTGATTTTCAGACTTGAACATTCGCCATAGGGCCTGGCAGCGGGCGATCGAGGGCTGTGGCAATGAATCGGACGGCAGTCGCGAGTTTGCTGGAATCGACGCCGGTCTGAACTCCCATTTTCTGAAATGACCAGACAATGGCTTCGGTCGCGACGTTCCCTGCGGCACCGGGGGCATATGGGCATCCACCGAGACCGGCAGCCGACGAATCGAATCGGCGAACACCAAGCTGATGGGCGCGGGTTGCGCACGCAAGAGCCGTTCCGCGGGTGTCGTGCAGATGGAGGGTCGTGTGCCACGGCTCAAGCAATCCGTCTAATGCGGCGTAGAGTTTTTCGATGTCGGCGGGGACGGCGACGCCGATGGTGTCGGCGAGGTCGATTTCATCGACTCCCAAATCCAACAACTGCGACGCTACTTCGCGCACCTTCCGGGGGTCGGTGGGCCCTTCATAGGGACAGGCGACGGCGCAGCTGATGTAAGCGCGCACCGGGAGCGAGACAGTGGCACGGGCGTCCCGCGAGTGCACAGGCGAGACGCCTGTGCCACTTTTTTGGGGGGACTTCGCCAGAGCGATGACCGGCTTGAAGCGCTCGAGCGTTTGGGCAATCGACGCGTTGGTGTTTTTCTGAGAGAAGGTTTCGGAGGCGGCGGTGAAGAGGGAGATTTTGCCGACGTTCGCCTTGAGCGCGGCTTCCATGCCCTGGATGTTGGGAACAAGAGCTGAGTAGATCACGCCCGGCCGGCGCTTGATTTGGGCAAAGACTTCCGACGCATCGCCAAGTTGGGGAATCCATTTGCGGCTGACGAAGCTGGAGACTTCGATTTCTGGAAAGCCGCATTCGGAGAGAAGGTTGATGAAGGCGACTTTGAGGGGGGTCGGAATGATCGCCGATTCGTTTTGGAGCCCGTCGCGCGGCCCGACTTCGGTGATGGCGATTGATTCGGTGGCGGGTGGCATAGTGGGCGCGGGCAGAATCGGCCGAGACCACCGAATTGTAGAGCGGAGGTCCATGACCAAACTGCCCTCACCCCCAACCCCTCTCCCAGAGGGAGAGGGGAGTTCTGCGGTCTAGAACCGAAGCAGTTGGTAGGCCAGCCAGTGCACGATCCGTCGCATCCAGGATCGTTTGGCCCAATTGTCGAGCGTGATTTCGGTTGAGCGCTTGATATCGTCGAGAAAATCCGATTGAAGGCGGCTCGCCACGGTGGAATCGATCATCGCGATGTTGACTTCGAGGTTGTGCTTGTCGGACCAGGTGTCGAGATTGAAAGAGCCGACGGTGGAATAGAGGCCGTCGATGGTGATGGTCTTGGCGTGAAGAGTGGAGCCGTGCATCTCGAAGATGCGCACGCCGTGATGCAGGAGGACTCCATAGATGTGGCGAGCGGCCATGGCGACGGCGGGGACATCGGATTTGCCGGCGGTGAGCACTCGAACATCGACGCCGCGCCGGGCGGAACGGGTGAGCGCTCGGATCAGTCTCTGCGGCGGGATGAAGTAGGGCGTCGTCACATAGCAATGTTTGAGGCTTCTGCGGGTGGTCAGTCGCAGAGCGCGCTGAATGGCGCGGCGACCGGACCAACCGGCCGATGAGAGGACTTGCACGAAGGTATCGCCAAGCGGCGCGCCGGATTTTGGAAGGGTCAGCCGCTGCTTTGTGACAATGCGCCATGACTTGGCGAGGATGGCGGCCAGGTCTCGCACGCCCGGCCCCTGAAGGCGCATGTGACAATCGCGGAACAGGCTGTTGCCGTATTTCTTGCCTGCGTAGTCCTCAGAGACGTTCATTCCGCCGCAGTAGCCGATTCGACCATCGATAATGATGATCTTGCGATGATCGCGGCGCAAGAGCGGAGCGGGACGCTTCCAGCGCCAGATGGGGTTGAAGATCTCAGCGCGGCCGCCGGCTTGTCGGAGCGGGCGAAGCATGGCCTCGGTGAGGTTCGATGAACCGACGGCATCGCAGAGCAGGAAAACGTTGCAGCCGCGCTTGGCCGCCGCAGTGAGCGCCTCTAGGGTGCGCATCCCAACGCGGTCGGGCTCGATCGTGTACATCTCGAACCAGATTTGCCGCGTGGCGTCGTCGATGGCCTGCCAGAGGTCTTCGAAGAGCGCATCGCCATCGCAGTAGAGGATGACCGAGTTGCCGGAGGATGCGCCGCCGAACATGAGCAGGCGGCTGACGATGTGCTCCCAGTGCCGCGCAAACGAGGCCGGTTGATCGAATCCCTCACGGGTGTGGGCTTCGCTGCGCCGCGCGGCACGTTCGCGGGTTGGCTGGCGGCGCAGGCGTAGACGCTGCCCGCGGCTGCGGAGGCGGCGGCTGGTGTCGGTCGCTATCGCGATCGCTTGGCGCAATGCGGCCCGCAATCGGCGCAGGGCTGGATTGCGTTGGGGCGGCCGATGAGGTTCGGACTCAAGATCGGGTGTGGTCGGCAGATGTCGCCGGGGCATGACGGGTCGAATCGTAGGGCTATCGGGGGCGATGTCGACGCCAGTTTCCTAGGGATGCTTGTTATCGCCGCCGGATTTCGAACCAGAGTCCCGGTTGCGCCACAGCACGACAACAAAGAACCCAGCCAGCGCCAGGGTCAATGTCGCGCCGGCGATCAGCAACACCAGCTCAAATCCGGAGATAGAGAAGCTCACCGGATGGAATTCTGCAACCTGGGCCAGGATCATGATCGTGCATCCGTTTCGCGTGGCCAGAAGCGCAGCGGCGAAATCACCGCCGACGCCTGCTCGCCTTCGGCGTTGACCAGGACCGTGGCGCCCGGCGCGGCCTTGGCGGTCTTGAGCATGGCGAACGCGATCGGCACAGCGCCGAGCATCGGGCTCAGCGTGCTCGAGGTCACCACGCCGATCTGATCGCCCATTGAATTGTCATTGTTTCGTTCGAAGACTTGCGCCCCGGCGATGGGCAGCGAGTCGCTGTGAACTCTCAAGCCCACGAGGATTTGCTTGGGCTTGCCGAGGTTTTCGAGGCGCGCGACGACTTCCTGACCAAGGTAACAGCCTTTGGTGAAGCTCACGCGTTCGGAAAGTAATCCGGTTTCGTGCGGAAGATTGGTTGGACCGAAATCGATGTTGAACAGCGGCGTGCCGGCTTCGATTCGGGCGATGTTGAACGCATGCCAGCCGATCGGGCGAGCCACCGCGGCGGACGACAAGCCACGGTGCGAAGCGCCGGAGGGTAGGTCGCCTCGCTCGATCAACGCATCCCACACCGAGACGGCTTGATCGTATGGAATGAATAACTCGTAGCCCGGCTCAGCGGTTTGATCGCGATGGGCGATCACCAGTGGAACGTTGGCGATCGTGATGGACAGGGCGCGCAACGGTCCCAGACGATCGATCCCGGAGCCGTTGGCTGCCGCGGCGGTGAGAACTTGAGCCGCGAGCTTGCCGTGCACGGCAATGTGGTGGTATCGCGAGGAAACGTCCTTGATTTCAACATCTTCGCTGAAGACGAATTCGCTCAGTGTTTTGACCGTGTGTGCAGCCTGATTGATGTCGAGGTCGACCAGCAGCTGATCGCCGAGTTCAACCAGAAGGAGGTCGGCATCGATGCGGCCTTTGCGGTTGAGCCAAAACGCCTGTTTGGCGACTCCACGCGCCAGGTCCTTGAGCTCTTGAGTGACCATGCGATTGAGGAAGTCGCGGCGGTCCTTGCCCGTGATCAGGAGCGTGCCGCGATGTGGGCTGTCAAGCACTGCCGCGCCGCGGCGGATGGCGGCGTATTCGGGCTGAACGTCACCGAAATCGGCGACGAGTTGGCAGGCCGGTTCGGTTTGCTGGTCGGCCAAGCCATACGGAATGTACTCCAAGTCGGGGGCGAGGCGCGTGCCGGTGGCGGCCCCGGGACGATGCGCCGCGGCCGCGGTCGTTCCAGCCTGACCGCCGTGGGCTCGAACATATGTCTGGTGGCGCTCGCGAAGCGGCGATTCGTGCAGCATCGAGAGAATCGTAGGCGAGCGGCGGCCCTACTCATCTGATCGCATCTCAAATATGAAGGGTGCGACGAAGGCGATTGACGGCAAATCTGGCTTTTGAGGAAACACTCCGCCGAACGATGGTGACGTTGCGCGTGTAGCGGCGCTTGGCGCCGAACTGAAGTTTGTATGGTTCATCGCCGCGAAGGAAATCCAAGGTCTTCATCTTGCGCTCGATGGCGTATTGGATCCCCAGCGCGTTGACCACGCGGCCGGGGGAATACTGGGCGAAGCGTTCGTCGAAGCTGGTGAGATAGAAGTCAAGCGACTGTGCCTTGGCGTCGGTGAATGCGCCGATTCCGGCGATGGGGGATTCACCATGCCAAACGATGATGATCGACGCGACGCCAGCCTCAGCGCACGATTGGAAGATCCCCTGGAATTGGCGAATGGTGTCGGGCTGGGAGTGATACTCGCTGTGCGCCGCCAGTTCGAGCAATGCTTCGATGTGCTGTGGACAGCAGGCGTGCTCCATGCGCGTCACGCGGCATTCCCGTTCGACCAGGCGCAGTTTCTTTCGCAGCGACTTGCGCGTTTCGTAGGTCAGGCACTGCTGCAAGTACTGGTCCCAGGTCGGCGGAAGCTCGATATAGGGGCAGCACGGGCCCGGCAACGTGACGGCTTTGGTGGTTCGAGGGGGGAATGATTCCAGAAAGGAGTCGATGCGCGGATCGTTGACCTCGCGGAAGCGCAGCTTGTCCCAGTGAAGATGCTCGGCGATGAATCTCGCCAGCGCCGGCAGGACTTGTTGCTGGTGCTCGGAGGCGCAGAGGAACCCGGCATAATCGGCAGCCGGATCGCCGGCCAGGTGAATCTCGCGAACTTGATCAAAGCGAAGGCGTCGATGCATGCCCCAGACACTGATGGGAAGGAAGGCGAGCCAAGGGCTTGCCGGATCACGCCGAACCGCGAGCACGGCCCAGGGCCGCGGCGTCACTCCCAGCCAGCCGCGCATCCACGGCCACGACATGAAGATCGACGCGTGTTCGTCGGCCGCGTAGACGCTCTCCCACGCTGCACGCAGACCGTCGAGGTCTTCGAGTTCATTGATCAGGCGAACGTCCATTGGACCGATTCGGCGTGCCGAACCAGGTGGTTACGGTAAGCGGTCGGTGGTGGCGGCGATATCGGTGATTCAACCTAACATCGGAGCCATATTCAGGCGCGAACCGGCGCGCGGCGCGCCGCTTCCACGAGTCGGGAAAGCAATCCCAGTCCGAGCTTTGGATCGCTTGTTCGCTCAGGATGCCATTGAACACCTAAGTAAAATGGCCGATCGCGATCCTGAATCGCTTCGATGACGCCGTCGGGGGCGATGGCCACGACGCTCATTAACCCCGGGGTTGTCAGGGCCTGGCGATGGTGGCTGTAAACGCGGCCGCGACCCAGCTCGCCGGCGATTTCGTGCTCCTGTCTGCCGATATGTTTCGCCGCGGTCTCCAACGTATCGGGCAAATGTTGATTCAATTCGGCGCCGGCGTGCAGCCCCATCATCTGCATGCCCAGGCAGATCCCCAGCGCGGGCTTGTCGGGCTCAGCAGCCAGCGCATCCAAAATCGCCAGCTCAAAGGTCTGGCGATCGGGGTGGATGGGATTTGCCTTGGGGTGCGTGGGTTGGCCCCAGGCTGCCATGTTCGGATCGCCACCGCCACTGAGGATGATTGCATGGCAATGGTCGAGGTAGTCGCGAACGCAATCGAGGATGCAGGGCAGGATGATCGGCGTGCCGCCAGCCTGGGCAATCATGCGCGAATACGCGCGGCCCGACGAATAGGCCTCCGCGGCTATGTCCGACGTGATGCCGACGATTGGTCGCGATTTGGCTGCGCTGGCCATGATTGGCGAAACTCTATTTATCATGTATCGGATCGGAGAGCACCTGGGCCCCAGGCGCGGGGGCTCGTGCCAGGGGGTAGTGTCCTAGTTTGATTTCATATCGCCTCATCCCGATTGATCGGAATGATTGGATTTGGCAGTAGGGCCGCAATTTGCCTCAGCTTGTCGGCGGCCACAAAGCCCTGGTAGTCACGGAGTTCCGACGGTTTGAGTTCGAGAATCCAATCCGGGAAGGCCCAGGTAGGTTTTGTAAACCCCGTAGGGGAAACTCCCTTCCGGGGATGGAACGGGAGTGCTACGGCCCTAGGTTTTTGATGCTCAAAAATCTTGGACGAACAGACAACCACATAAATGGGGTTGTCCATGATGATTTCCTCTGTTTCCGTGATGACCACCACGCGACGATCTTTTAGTGGTCCGCCATTCAATGGCTTAACAGAGTCGGCGTAATAGACTTGACCGCGCTTCAACGCCTTCGATTATCAGCGTTTTCTCAATCGTCGCAAGCTTCGGTTTCGTCGCCGTCGGCGGCGAGCCAACCCTGAATCCAGGACTTGTCGGACGCTTCCCATATGCGCTTCAGTGTTGCGATGGGTGGGAATATGCGTTCTGTTACCGCCTGTGGTGGAGCCTCCTCAACCAAAAAGAACCCCGCCCCCATGGAGTGAACGGTGGCCCATACGGTGTCGGCATCACTGCGAATTGGACTGGTACAAATCGTCATCCCTTGCGAGCCTCTGCTTCCTCTATCTTGAAAAGGTTAACTTGCAGCGGTGCTTGAATCAAGATTTCCTCGCCACTCAGCAGCTGAATCCAATACTTGCCCTGTTTGGGAAAAATGGCCTTGCGTATCGGAACCGGCACCGAAATTACGTCCAGCTTGGACGGGCTCTTTATGGGGCCTACCACCTCGAAAATTGGATCGCCAGTCTCTGCATGCTCGATCCGAAGTCTCAAATCGCACTGGCCACTAATACCCGTCAACTGCCAAAAGATCACCAGTTTTTCGTGTCGGGCCGGAAGATTGTTCGTCCAGATGGTGCTGAACACCCCGGCTATCACCCACTTGCCCGTGGCCCCGTCCTGATAGACATCATCGGCCACAAGCAGAGCAATCGGAATTGGCACTTCGGACATGGTGGCCATTCTATGGGATCAGCTGGTCAATTGCCCAAAGCTCTGAGACGATCCCAGCTGACATTGCCGGAGTCATGCCAAGTGAACGGTGAACCCTTCCGATCCACTTGCCCCGGAGCGTGCAGCGGATATCCTAGAGGCTCGAATCGTCGCCCCCGCGCGTTGCGGGGGCTGTCGCAACAGCGATGGTGAACATGGTTCATCGTCATTCTTGCCCATCCAAGACGGGAGCTTGCCAGTGTTCAACCAACAAACCTATCAAACGCCTTCGCCGCCAACGACCGGCTCGCGCCGGGCGGCCTACCTCAAGACAGGGGTTGGCGAAGAGATCTATGTTGACTACAAGGCGGTGGACGATCTGCGTCGCTTGATGACGCCTAATGGCAAGATCTATTCGCGCAAGCGATTGGCGATTTCGGCCCGCGAGCAGCGCATGATCTCGCAGGCAATCAAGCGAGCGCGCTACATGGCGTTGTTGCCGTATACCGACGCGACTCTGTAACAGACGTTCCGAAGCGGCACGTCGCCCGCGCACAGCCGAGACGGCTGTGCCACCATTTTCAAGACCATTCAGTTAGCGTGTGGCGCGCGAGAGGGCCCAGACCCAATATCGGGTGATGAGGATTCCCCGTTCCAACGCCCTCTGCGCGCGTTTCTTGAGCAAGGCGATCCAGACGCGCATGCGCAGGCGGCGGAGGCCATCATCGTGATGATCGACGCGGAGGCCGCGCTTGATCCAGCCGGAGGCGATACGGAGTCGGTCAATCTGCAGGGCGGCCAACGCCAAGTTATGCATGGACCGAACACACGCTGGATCGAGTTTCAGCACGCGGCGGCTGGCGAGGCGGCCGCCCGTTAAATCGCCGGCCCGGAAATGAGCCAAGGCGAGCTGCCGAAGCAGATCGGCGGTCGGATTCAGCTTGACCGCCGCCTCAAGGATTTGCGCGGCCGGGCCGGGTTCATCCGCTTCCAGCAACAGAGCCGCCAACTGCGGAAGATCATCGTCGCTCAGGTCAGGACGCTGGCCGGAAACATCGTTGTTATCGACGGGCGCTGCACTGGTGGGCGGCGCGGCCGGACCTTCCTTGATGCCCGGGTCATCGAGCCTGGCTCGAACACGTTGGCACTCTTCAAGCAGATAGGTTCGCGCCTCTTGAGGGCGGCCGCGGAGCAGAAGGACTTGGCCGATCATCATCCGGACTGCCGGATACCCGCTGTCGAGCTTCAGAACCAGTTCGAACTCCAGGTGCGCCTGCTCATATCGGCGGCCAACCATCGCGATGCGGCCAAGCTCGAAATGGGCGATCAGGTTGGCGGGCTCGATCTCCAGAACGCGGCGGAACTTCTCGGCGGCCTCCGGAAGGCGTTCCAAATCGAGAAGGAGTTGGCCGTACTCGAGAATGGTCTGGATATCGCCCGGATCATCGCGCAGCTCGCGCAGGTAGAGCTGCACAGCGCGCTCGGACTTGCCGGTGGCATGCGAAACACACGCCAACCGGGCGCGGAGCCGGGGCATGCTCGGCTCCAGGCGCAGGGCCTCTTTGAGACACCACTCAGCGCGATCGAATTGCTTGCGCAAGATCAGGCTCTCAGCCATGACCGCGAAACACTGCGCGCTGGGATCTTCGAGAGCGTTTTGGGCCAGGTAGAAGGTCGTTTCAGCCTCTTCGTGCAGAGCGAGGCGAATCTGGCAGTCGATCTTGTGGGCGTATGCCGATTCCAACTTCGGCTCAATGGTCAACGCACGATCCAAAAGGTCGATGGCGCGCGGGTACTGCGCAAGGCGATTGGCGACCACGCCGGCGGCCAGCAGTGGCTCGGCCTGATCGGGCATCAATTCGAAGGTGCGCTCATAGCAAGCCAGCGCATCGGTATCGCGGCCGGAGGCTTCGAGAGTCAGACCCAGATTGAAGTGCCATTCGGCTTGGTCTGGATTGAGGAGGATGGCTTTGCGAAGCTCGGCCTCGGCTTCAGCCCAGCGGCCGCGCTCGTACATCTCCAAGGCTCGATCGGCGTGGGATTGGGCATCCATCCAGTCGCTCATGGAGAGAACTCCACATCGTGCTCGGCGTCACGAACCATGCTTCGCCGGCCCGAATCATTATCGGCAATAGTGTATGCCATGCAATGCCCCGTTGCGCCAGATAGACTAGAGAGATGAAGGCAAGAATTGCCGATACCTCGAAATCTCCGGAACGTCCGGAACGCCTGGAAGCCTCGAACCCCTCGGAACGCCGGGAACCCCCGGAATTGCGAATCGAGCGTGACTCGATGGGTGAAATGAAGGTTCATGCCGATGCTCTTCACGGCGCAACCACGCAGCGCGCGGTGCTGAACTTTCCGGTTTCCGGCCGGCCGGTGCCGCCTCAGTTGATTCATGCGTACGCGATCCTGAAGAAGGCTTGCGCGGAGGTGAACGTCGCGCTGAAGAAGCTCGATGCCCGCCGAGGAAAGCTCATTCAGGAGGCGTGCGACACGATCATCGACGCGTTTGTGGAGGGATACCAGACGCCCAAAGCGCGAGGAATGATGCGGCATTTCCCGATCGATGTGTTTCAGACCGGCTCGGGCACTTCGACGAACATGAATGTGAACGAGGTGATCGCGAACCTGGCGAAGGGGGCGGCGGGCGGAGGTCAGAAGTCGGAAGCCGCTGACATCCACCCCAACGATCATGTGAACATGGGGCAGTCGTCGAACGACACGTTTCCGACGGTGATGCAAGTTGCCGCGGCGGCGGCGATTCAGCGCGAGTTGATTCCGGCGCTCAAGAATCTGGCCAAGGCGCTGGAGGCGAAGGCGCAGGCGTGGGATGAGATTGTCACCATCGGGCGGACTCACTTGATGGATGCCACGCCGATTCGGGTTGGACAGGAGTTTTCCGGCTATGCCGCGCAGGCCGAGTATTGTGTGCTGCGCGCTGAACGGGCGATGGTGCGGCTGGCGGAGAACCTGCCCATTGGCGGGACTGCGGTGGGAACGGGGATCAACACACATCCGGAATTCGGCAAGCGGGTTTCGCAGAAACTCAGCCAGGCGATCGGAATGGAGTTCAGTGAGGCGCGGAATCACTTTGAGGCGCAGGGGACGCGGGATTGCGTGGTGGAAGCGTCGGGGCATTTGAAGACGATTGCGATCAGCCTCACGAAAATCGCCAATGACATTCGGCTGCTGGGAAGTGGGCCGCGGTGCGGTTTGTTTGAATTGAGCCTGCCGGCGACGCAGCCGGGGTCTTCGATCATGCCGGGGAAAGTGAACCCGGTGATCTGCGAGTCGGTGATCATGGTCGCCTGCCAGGTGGTGGGGAATGATGCGGCAATCACGATGGGCGCGGCGGGCGGAATCGGGTCGCTGCTGGAGTTGAACGTGGCGATGCCGATGATTGCCGAGAATCTGATCGAGCAGATTACGCTGCTGGCCAACGCTTCGCGGATGTTTGTTGACAAGTGCATCGACGGCTTGCAAGTTAACGAAGAAATCGCCAGCGGCATGGTGGAAAGGAGCTTGATGATGTGCACGGCGCTGGTGCCGGAGATCGGCTATGACAAGGCGGCCAAAGTGGCCAAGGAGGCGTTGGCGCAAGGCAAGACGGTGCGCGAGTACGTGCTCGAGCACAAACTGATCGAGCCGAAGAAGCTGAATCAGTTGCTTGATCCGTGGAGTATGACCGAGCCGGGCGGAACGGGGGCGGGCGGGGGATAATGCACTGTGTGCTGATGCGCTAACGCCCAGGCATGGCGATGCCTGGGCGTTGAGGGGTGGCACGTTCATGGATGGAGATTCGATCGAGGAAATCACGCACGAGCGATTCGTGCTGCGATTGATCGACTTGATGTGCATCAAGGTGGGCGGCGTTACCTATTTCGTGCAAAGTTGCATCGGGTGCTGCGGATGCAATTCGCCTGGCATGGCCGATGGGCGCAACTTGGTCTTCGGAGCCATGAATGATGAGGATGGGGCAGTGAACATCCCTCAGGTCCTGCTCGCGCAGGCTGAGCGGCCGGATGCCTCGCAACCTGAGAATCATCATTGCCAAATCGGTCATGGGGCGTGATGGATGCCCGACCGTTCGCAAGCGGCCTTGCAGCGATTCGTAAAACTCGCAGTAAGGGGCGTAGGCGATGATGGCGGAAATATCATCTTTGGTCTTTGGTCTTTGGTCTTTGGTTCGCTCCGCTGCGGAGGCGAGGGCGATGACGGCGCCCATGGAGTGGCCGATGAGGATGAACGGACCGTTGCCGAGGCGTTCGAGCAAGGCGATAAGGTCTTGGACGTCGCGGTCGCCCAGCGTTGAGACTGAGCCGGTGGAATCGCCGTGGCCGCGGAGGTCATAGAGAATAATCCGATCGAAATGTGTGAGGAAAGGTTCGATTCGCGCCAGAGCATCGATGCGCGAGTGGCCCCAGCCGTGGATGAAGACGGCTGTAGAGGATTTTGGATTCTGGATTTTGGATTTTGGATTGGAGATTTCCCAGACCGGGAGCTTGGCGCCGTCAGGGCGATCGAGGGTCCACTGCTCGAATTCGATCTCAAGGTCCGAGGGGTCGCAGGGCAAGCCCTTGGCGAGGGCGTAGCCGGCGGTGTGACGTGGGGGGTGAAGCATCTGCCGGATGAGCATCGCGGTCAGGAGTGCGATGAGCAGCGCCAGCGCGAGGGCGAGGAGGGAGAGCAGGCCGAGCATGTGAAGAGTGTAGGTTGTTCGTTGTTCGTGGTTCGTGGTTCGTGGTTCGTGGTTCGTTGTTCGTGGTTCGTTGTTCGTGGTTCGTTGTTCGTGGTTGGCCGCTGGTGCAACAACGAACAACAAACGACGAACAACTAACTAGACTGGAGGCGATGAAGTCATCGCTTCGACTTGGCAACTCGGCGCAAGTGGAGATCACCGTCACCCAAGACATGTGTCCGGCGTTCGACGGCGTCGTTGTGCATCGCGTCTATTCGACCTGGTCCATGGCGCATCACATGGAGCTGGCAGCGCGGAAAGTGCTGGCCCCGCATTTGGAGGAGCACGAGGAGGGAATTGGGTCGCATCTGACGATCGATCACGTGGCGCCGGCGCCGCTGGGGCATCAGGTGCGGGTGGTCGCAACTGCGGTGGAATTGGCTTCGACAACACTGGTGTGTGACGTTGTCGCGTACGATGGCACTCGAGTCGTGGGGCGCGGAAGGCAAGTGCAGCGAATCTTGCCGAAATCCAAGTTGAAATCCTTGATTGAAAGAGCGAAGAGCCATGAGCCCAGCAACAGTTGAACCAAAGCCGTCAGCCAAGGGAGACGAGTTGATTCTCACGGAAACCGATGGCAACGTCGGCATCCTCCGGATCAACCGGCCCAAGGTGCTCAACGCGCTGAATCCGGAACTGATGACGATGCTGGCGACGCAGATGGAGGCGTTTGACACCGATCCAAAGATTCATGTGATTCTTCTGGCGGGCAGCGAGCGGGCGTGGGCGGCGGGGGCCGACATCGGCGACATGGCCGAGCGATCCACCTTTGAAATGTATCAACGGGATCAGTTCGCGACCTGGGACCGCATCGCGCGGATCAAGAAGCCGATCGTGGCGGCCGTGAGCGGATACGCGCTGGGCGGCGGCTGTGAATTGATGATGATGTGCGACATCGTGGTGGCGGCGGACAACGCGCAGATCGGCCAGCCAGAGATCAATCTCGGGGTGATGCCGGGTGCGGGTGGGACTCAGCGGCTGACGCGCGCCATCGGCAAGGCGCTGGCGATGGATGTGATCTTGAGCGGTCGAACGTTGTCGGCCAAGGAAGCCCTCGATGCGGGATTGGTTTCGCGAGTGGTTCCGAAGGAACACTGGTATTCGGCGGCCCTGAAGCTGGCGCAGGAGCTGGCGAAGAAAGCACCGCTGGCGCTGCAACTAGCGAAGGAAGCGGTGCTTAAGGCTCATGAGCTGAATCTCAGCCAGGGGATTCTGCACGAGCGCAAGCTGTTCTACATGCTTTTTGCCACCGAGGATCAGAAGGAAGGGATGCGGGCGTTTGCGGAGAAACGCAAGGCGGTGTTCAAGGGTAGGTAGGGTGGTTGGTCGTTCGTTGTTCGTTGTTCGTTGTACGTTGCAGGTTGTCTCGTCACGTTAAACTGGTGCGATGACCACCATGACTGCCGCCACCCCTGGAACCTCGAAAACAATCGCATCGGCAACCGCCGAGGGCATCTGCACGATCACGCTGAACCGGCCTGATGTGCTTAACGCATTCAACGATCAGCTGACCACCGATCTAGGTGAAGCGTTGAAGGCTGCCGAGCGCGATGCGGCGGTGCGCGTGGTGGTCATCACGGGCGCGGGCCGTGCCTTTTCGTCGGGTCAGGATTTGGGCGATTTGAAGCAGCGATATGTTGCGGGCTCGGTGCCGCCGCTGGGTGATGATCTGCGGCGGCGATACAACCCGATCATCAAGCGCATTCGCGAGATGGAGAAGCCGGTGATTGCGGCGGTGAACGGAGTGGCGGCGGGAGCGGGATGCAGTTTGGCTCTCGCGTGCGATTTGCGCGTCGCGTCGGATCAGGCGAGCTTCATTGAAGTGTTCATCAACGTGGGACTGATTCCCGATTCGGGATCGACCTTCATGCTGCCGCGGTTGGTCGGGTTGGGGAAGGCGTTGGAGTTGTGCTGGACTGGGCAAAGGGTGGATGCAGCGGAGGCCCTGCGGCTTGGGCTTGTCAATCAAGTTGTTCCGGCGGCGGAGCTTGAAGGGGCGGTGAAGAAGCTGGCGGGGCGGATCGCGGGCCTGCCGGCCCGCGCTATTGCGCTCACGAAGCGGCTGCTGAATCAATCGCTGACCAACGATCTGGATGCACAGCTGGAAGCCGAGGCGTACGATCAGGAGACGGCGGGCAAAACAGCCGATCATATGGAGGGAGTGATTGCGTTTCTGGAAAAGCGCAAGCCCACCTTCCAGGGAAAGTAGCTGTCAGCGATCAGCGGTCAGCTTTCAGCTTTTCGGCTCAATCACCCAGCAAGGACTGCGCAAATGAAGGACTTTCGAAAGTTGGACGTGTGGCAGAAGGCTCACGCACTCGTCGTAGCGATCTACAAGGCTAGCACGAGCTTTCCGAAAGAAGAACTCTATGGATTGACCAGCCAGCTTCGTCGATCGGCGGTGTCGGTGCCATCGAATTTGGCGGAGGGTTGCGGCAGAGGAAGCGATGCTGATCTGGCGCGATTCGTTCAAATGGCGATGGGATCAGCATCAGAAATGGAGTATCAATTGCTCGTTATCCACGATCTGGGCTATGTCGCGACTCAGGTCTACGACACGTTGAACTCTGCTGTGTGTGAGATCAAGCGGATGCTTGCCGGCCTGCTTCAAAAGCTGAAAGCTGACCGCTGAAAGCTGAACGCTCTATGTCCGCAGCACGTCATCCAATCGGAATCGTCGGAACCGGGACCATGGGCGCGGGCATTGCGCAGATTGCCGCGACCAGCGGCTGGCCGGTGATGCTCATGGATGTGGATGAGCCGACCGTTCGCAAGGCGATTGATGGAATCCAGAAGCGCCTGGATCGCCAGGTGGAAAAGGGATTGATGACGGCCGGGCAGAGGAAGGAAGCTCTGGCGCGGCTGAAGATCGGCGTGAAGCCCGAGACCTTCAAGGACTGCGATCTGGTCATTGAAGCCGTCGTCGAGGACCTCGCGCTGAAGACAACGGTGCTGGGCCGCGTGATGCGAGAGTTGCCCAAGGACGCCGTCATTGCGACCAATACGTCTTCGCTTTCGATCGGAAAGATCGGCGAGGCGCTGGGGGCGGCGCAGCGCGTTGTTGGACTCCATTTTTTCAATCCGGCGCCGTTAATGCCGTTGGTGGAAGTGGTGGCGGGAGCGCGGACGGGTGCGGAGGCGATCAAGCGGGTGACGCTGATTGCCGAGGCGTGGGGCAAGACGGTGGTGCGATGCAACGACACGCCGGGTTTCATCGTGAATCGCGTGGCCCGGCCGTTTTATCTGGAGGCGTTCCGCATTCTGCAGGATGGATATGCGAGCGTGGATGAGATCGACAAAGCCATGCGCGAGTTGGGCGGGTTCAAGATGGGGCCGCTGGAGCTGACCGATCTGATCGGCCAGGATGTGAACGCGGCGACGACGCAGTCGATCTGGGAGCAATTGGGCAAACCAGCGCGCTTGCGGCCAAGCGCAAAGCAGCAGCAGCTGGTGAAGGATGGGCATTTGGGACGCAAGACCGGCAAGGGCGCGTACAACCATGAGCTCGATCCGCCGATTCCATCGATTCAGATCGCGCGGAAATCACTGGCGCTGACTGACAAGCTGCACGAGGCGATCGAGAAATTCGCGGGGCTGGGGACGGATCAGATCGGCTCGGAGCTTGAGCGATATGTGTTTGCGCGGGTGTTGGTTTCGATTATCAACGAAGGGGCGTGGGCGTTCACGGAGAAGGTCGCGAGCGCTGCGGACATCAACACGGCGCTGAAGCTGGGGACGAGTTATCCCAAAGGGCCGTTGGAGTGGGCCGAGGAGATTGGGTACTCGGTGTGCGGGGAGCTTTTGGATGCGCTGAACGCGAGCGTGGTGGACAAACGGTTTGAGTCGCCGGAGATGTTGAAGGCGCGGGTGTGAGGGGCGGGACGTCAAAAGAGCCCGGATACCCAACCCGGCGATGCCATCGCCGGCTTTGCACGGAGTGGTATAGAATGGTTGCATGAAGCGCGAGTACGTGCCACGAGTCTTTCGGCGTTTCGTTCAACTGTTGGGGCTGATCGCGGTGGTCGCGATGTTGTCGGGCTGTTTCGGGTCGAGGAATGCCTCGGGGGGAATGCACTACAGCTCAGACCCGGACGGATGGACCTCGTATTACGAGAGCTCCTATCAGCCGTAGCTCATTCCTGACCCGCACGCCCGCCACTTCATGCAGCACATAGAATGCATGAATGCCACGCGCGGCGATTATCACTGCGTTACGCACGCCCGTTGGGCGGTATGGCGGTGCGCTCAAATCGGTGCGGCCGGATGATCTGGCGGCGCTGGTGATCAAGGCCGTGATCGAGCGCAGCGGGATTGATCCCAAGCTGATCGATGATGTGTATCTGGGGGCGGCAAACCAGGCGGGGGAGGACAATCGCAACGTGGCGCGGATGGCGGCGCTGTTGGCCGGTCTGCCCGACTCCGTTCCGGGGGCGACGGTGAACCGGCTGTGTGCGAGCGGGCTGGAGGCGATCAATATCGCGGCGCGGATGATCGAGGCGGGGCATGGCGAGGTGTTCATCGCCGGCGGCGTGGAGAGCATGACGCGCGCGCCGTTTGTGTTCGGGAAGACTGAGGGCGAGTTCGATCGCAATCCGCCGCAGGTGTATGACACGACGATCGGATGGCGGTTCACGAATCCGAAATTGAGCGCGATGCACTATCCGTACTCGATGGGCGAGACGGCGGAGAACGTGGCTCGGAAGTACAAGATCTCACGCGAGGAGCAGGATCGGTTTGCGCTCTGGAGCCAGCAGAAATGGGCGGCGGCGAAGGAGTTGTGTTTGTTTGAGAAGGAGATTCTACCGGTGGAGATTCCGGGCGCGAGCCGAAAGGATCCCCCCACTGTTTTCGATACCGATGAGCATCCCCGGCCGGATACGACGTTGGAGAAACTCGCCAAGTTGAAGCCGGCGTTTTCGAAGGATGCTGATGGAACGGTGACGGCGGGCAATTCCTCGGGCGTCAATGATGGGGCGGC
>JAKEEP010000017.1 GCA_022616475.1 Phycisphaerales bacterium
ACGCATCGCGTGATGCCATCGCCGGCATCCTCGACGACCGTCTCAAAATCCGCATCGCCGCCCCGCCCGAAGCTGGCAGAGCCAACACATCCATTTGCCGCCTGCTCGCCAAGGTCCTCGGCGTGAAGGCCAGCCAGATCGAAATCGATGGGGGCCACGCCAGCGCGCACAAGACCCTGCGGATTCGCAACTTCACCGCCGCCGCATTCCGCGACAAATTGCAATCGACGATTGAATGAGGCTCCGTCTCTCGAACTTCCTGCCCCTTCCCTATGGCTCCAACTCCCGTCGTCGGCTTTCCTCCTGTGATCGCTCCACCGATCGCCGAGGCCCTCGCCATGCAGCTCACCATGACCGATGAAGAAGCCCACACCCTGAAGAACTTGCTCGAAAGCTACTTGCCCGAACTCCGCATGGAAGCCGCGCGCACCGACCTTCCCGCTCGCGAACTCCGCCGCGAGCTGCGCAGCCGCAGCGAACTCGCCGAGCGCCTGATCGAGCAACTCGAGAGCAGCCCGACCGAATCCTGATGGGTTAACGGAGAGACACCAGCAGTGGGGTGTCAAGAGGGTGCGAGCCCAAGTCTCGCGCAGACCTGCGGGAAAGGGATTAGTTTGTGCGCGCAAGGAATGCACCTTTTGGAGTTCTTGCGGACGGATTGGCGTGTATTTGACACAGGTGGGAATGATTCCACGGGGTGTGAAAGTCCAGAGGGGCAGATGTACAAGGCCAGAAGGCGGGCGCGCGGTGACAGAGCGGTGGAGAAACATGAGGGCCTCCATATAGAGGGTGGGAAGGAGCGATGCGCGCGCGCAGGGGAGGTCGCGTTTTTGGAAATGCCTGTGTTTGCAGGGTGAGATGATTTGGAAAATCGTAATTTTTATTTTTTTGTGGGGTCACGAGCGCGGGCGCAGATCCTGCCGGGGCTGGAACCGATCCGCGCACCGCATGCTGAGTACGATGCGCGTATAGTTCTCAATGAAGTCCTCTCGTTTCACCCTCCTCACCCTCGCCGGCTTCATCCTCCTGCTCATCGCCCTCTTCTGCTCCACAATCACCCTCGCCAGCAGCGACTACCGCACCGTCCTCACCATCGCTCTCCTCTGCTCGCTCTCCTCCGTCACCTGCTTCACCATCGTCCTGATCCGCGCCACGCTCCCCTGGCGAATCACCGCCACCATCGGTGCCCTCGCCGCCCTCTGGATCATCCTCGATGTCCTGCGCCGCAGCACCTAGACGGCACGAAGACGTGCCGGCTCGCTTAGATGTTGCTTTGAACGGTGGCGCGTTGGCGCTGGATGTAGTTGAAGGCGTTGTTGAGGTATTCGGGGTCTTTGACGGGTTTGGTGGAGCCGCCTTCGGCCCACCAAGCTCCGGCACGAGGACGTGCCGGCTCGCTGGGGTCGCTCTTGAAGTGTTCGTTAAGGGTTTGTGTGAGCCAGCGTTTGAGGAGTTCGCGGATCGTCTTGGGCGGCGATTCGGGCGGAGCGTCGAGGAGGATGTGAACGTGGTCGCCGTCACGAGGCGGGGGCGATGCGGAGCAGGTTCGCACAATCCAGCCGCCGCGCTCGCAAATGCTTGGCAATGCAGCTTCGATGGAGACGCATTGCTCACCAGATAGAATCAGCGCGGGCGACTTGAGTTTGTCGTGTTCACTTTGCCGGCGCTCTGAATCACGGCCGATGAACGACTCACCGCGTTGATTGTGCCGTCGATCGACGGTGAAGCGCGCGCCGCCGTGGAGACGCGCACCATAGGTTCCGAAGGTGATGTGCCAGCTGGTGAAATGTGGATGGAGTTGTTGGAGTTCACGCGGTCGCTGCTGGAGCTTTGACGCGCTCATGTGATGCAGTGTAACGGATCAAAAGCGAGCCGGCACGTCCTCGTGCCGACCGGATGCAAACTCCGCACACACCGGCACGAGGACGTGCCGGCTCGCTTTTGGGCTACGCCGGTTGCGGCATCATGCCCGAGTCGGGTTCTTCTTCGGGGCCACGCAGCGGCTTGGGCGCCGGCGCCACCGTCTTGTCCTTGCCCGAAGCCGATGCGGCTTCCAAAAGCTCCGACACCGTCGGCTTGCCCAACCGCTCGCCGCGCATCAAGCGCTTGATGTCTTCGCTCTGCAGCGTCTCGTACTTGAGCAGAGCCTCGGCGATCCCGACCACCTTGTCCCAGTTCTGATCCAGCAACCGCGTCGCATCCGCATACGCCTCATCGATGATCTGTTTCACTTCTTCATCGATGATCTTGGCGGTGCCGTCGGAGTAGTCCTTCTCGGGGATGAATGTCTCGCGCGTGTCGGACCCGGCGTAGTTCACGAAGCCGAGCTTCTCCGACATGCCCCATTCCAGGATCATGTGCCGGGCGTATTGCGTGACCATCTGGATGTCCATCGCCGCGCCGCTTGAAACATCCGCCGTCTTCCTCTGCTCGGCAATCCGGCCGCCGCACAACACTCGCATGCTAGCCAGCAGGTACCGCCTGCCGTAGCCATACCGATCCTTCTCCGGCAAGCTGAACGTGGCGCCCATCGCCATCCCGCGCGGAATGATCGTGACCTTGTGCACGGGGTCGGCATCTTCGAGCAGAACCTGGACCACAGCGTGGCCCGCCTCGTGATAGGCGGTGGCGACGCGCTCCTTCTCTTCGATCTTCCGGCTCTTGCGCGCCCGCCCAAACCGAATCTTGTCCCGCGCCTCTTCCAGGTCCAGGTGTTCGACGTAGTCCTTCCCCGCCATCGTCGCCAGAATAGCCCCTTCATTGATCAGCGCCGCCAGATCAGCCCCGCTGAACATCGGCGTGCCGCGGGCCACGCGCTCCAGATCAACATCAGGTGAGAGCTTCACCTTCTTGGCGTGAACCTCAAGAATCTGCCGCCGCCCGATCAAATCCGGCAACGGCACATGCACCTGCCGATCGAACCGTCCCGGTCGCGTCAGGGCCGGATCCAAAACATCCGCGCGATTGGTCGCCGCGATCACGATGATCTGATCGTTGGCTTCAAAGCCATCCATCTCGACGAGGATGGCGTTGAGCGTCTGCTCGCGCTCATCATGCCCGCCGGTGGTGAACCCACCGCCGCGCCGCCGCCCAACGGCGTCAATCTCATCCAAAAAGATAATGCAGGGCGAATTCTCCTTGGCCTGCTTGAACAGGTCCCTGACTCTCGATGCGCCGACGCCGACGAACATTTCGACGAAGTCGGAGCCGGAGATGGAGAAGAACGGGACATCGGCTTCGCCGGCGATGGCTTTGGCGAGGAGGGTTTTGCCGCAGCCGGGGGCGCCGACCAGGAGCACGCCGCGGGGGATTCGGCCACCGAGGCGCTGGAACTTCTTGGGGTTCTTGAGGAACTCGACGATCTCAGCGACTTCTTCTTTGGCTTCATCGACGCCGGCCACGTCGTTGAAGGTGACGTTGACCATGTCTTTGGAGGAGATTCGGTGGCGAGATTTACCAAAGGAGCCGAGCATGCCGCCGGGGCCGGCGCCGGCGGAGCGCATGGAGCGTGCGATGAAGAACCAGATGAGGGCGATGACCAGGAGAAAGGGCGCGAGGGTGACCAAGAGCTGAGTCCAAATGCTCACGCCGGTCTTGGCGATGTGATCGACACCCAGCGCCTCGAGTTTGTTCAAATAGATGTCCCGGTTGAGGCCGTCGATGGGCAAGGTGATCTGGGAACCAGGCGCGATCGTCGTATTCGTGCCCTTGATCGTGGCGCTTTCCTTGAGGCTCGCGATCAGCCGGGTGTCTTCGACGGTAACGAGGTTGTTCTCGATCAGCGGGCGATACACGGGCTTGCCATCGACACCGAGCTTGGGCGTGCCATCGGCGTTTACTTCGGGCTGAACGATAAGGTCGAGGAAGGCGTTCCAACTCGGGACCGGGGTGCCGCGCTTGGAGCTGTTGAGGACGATGAAGAGCATGATGAGCAGAGCGAGGATGACGACCCAACTCATGAGGCCGCGGCTGATCTTGACCGGGGGCGGAGCCTGGGGCTTGCCGGGCCTGGTTTCGGCGGCATCGCCTTCTTCGACGGGGTTGGGGTCGATTCTGGCGGGCTGCTTGCGGTTGGCTTTGGGGTCTTGAGTCATTCGCGTGCGAGGGGTTGTCGGCGATTCTGACCAACCGTCAATGGTTGGCCAGGGAGTGAAGGCGAGGGCGGCGAAGATTGTTGGAGGCCGCAGGGTTTCTGGCAATTCCCTACGACGAGTTTCTCAGGTTGGTTTCTGGAAGGTGCGGATTACCACTGCGCTTGCATTTGAGCGACGATGTCTTGAGCTAACTGTTTGATCGCCGCGAATCTTCCAAGCTCGATGGGCTCGCTGGAGGGCGTGGAGGGCACAAACAGCCCGTGGGCGGTGAAATCGCGGCGCTGAACCAATATCGAACCGTTGCGCTGATCCTTCCACTGAAAATCAACGGCGAGGCCGACAATGACCTCTTCACTGAGGCCGGTCAGGCGTGATTTGGAGAGCTGATCCAGCTCGATGGAACGAATGTGTCCGAGAACAATCGTATCCGCGGTGGAGGGCGAAGTCACCTTGTAGGGGGTGCGGGATTCGATTTCCTTGATGAGTGCGTCGGTCAGGTCGAATTCGACATCCCGGGTGAAAGAATCGCTGGTGAAGATGGGGACGGCGACGGTGGAGATGCTGCTGGCGTAGATGGATGTGCCGGAGTAGCCCTTGGTGGGGTCGGTGGAGCAGGCGGTGAGAGACAGAGCTACAGAGGCACAGAGCTTCAGAGCTACAGAGATGAAGAGCTTCAGAGCTGCAGAGCTTCGGAGCTTGGGCTCTTGAGGGTGCGGCTTGGGCCGAAAAGTCCCGCACCTCTGAAGTTCTGAAGCTCTGATGCTCTGAAGCTCTGAACGGTTGTTCATGTCTATTGCTTGGGGAGGCCGTCGCGCATGGCCTGGTAATTGGGAGCTTGGTCGAGGATGCGCTGGGGGAGGTGTGGGAGGATGTCAGGGATGAGATTCAGGGCGTCGGCGGTGGCGAGGGAGCGCGGGTATTTCTTGACGAGGCGACGAATGGTGAGCTCGGCGGCGATGGGGTTGTCGGTTTGCCAATACCACTGGGCGGTTCGTAGAAGCTTGTAGGCATCGGATTCATCGATGCGGTCGAGGAGGGCATCGGCATCGGCGCGGTTGGCGAGGGCGGGCTGATCGGTCTTGAGTTGTTGAAGGCGAGCGCGGGCTTCGTAGATGCCGGCGGCGTCGTACTCAGGACCCTTGAAGGAGGCGAGGTGAGCATAAATGAGGCGGCGGCGGGCTTTGCCCAGGTGAGTGGAACGGGGGTAGTTCTCGATGAATTTCTCGTAGGCGATAAGGGCAAGGTTCATCTGGCGACGCTCGAAGTAGAAGTCGCCGAGGTGGATGCCTGCATCTTCGGCGAGCGAACTACCGGGAAGGCGCTCTTGGACGCGGATGAAGATTTCTTCTGCTTCATCTTCGGCGCCGACGATGCGCATGCCGAAGAGCTTGCGTTTGTAGCCGGCGGCGTATTTCTTGGCGATGTCGAGCTCGCGGGAGAGGGCGGTGACGAAGGGCTCGCTGCCGGGGTACATTCGGGCGATGACCTCATAGTCGTAGAGCGAGTCGTATTCGTCGCCGTTGGCGAGGAGGGCATCGGCGCGGATGAGGTAGGCTTCGGGGAGGAGTGGGTGTCGCTCGTGTTGCTCAATCCAATCGGAGGCCAGGTCCTGGGCGAGGTCGTAGTCTTCGGAGGCGAGGGCTTTGCGGGCTTGAGCGAGTTGACCCTCGGGCGAGGCGGGATCGGCGGGTTGGGTCTGGGCCCAGGTGTTTTGGTCGGTGAGGGTGTATTGGTTTTGGGCCGCGGCGTGGCTGGTTGAAATGAGGACGCCGGCAACGCCAACGAGCCAACGGAATGAAAGCGAGCGGTCGGGCATACTTATGAAGATGGTACGTCGTGGCGCGGAGCGGCACAATCGTGGGACTGTGTGGCGGGATCGAGCACGGATGCCTACCTTGATGGATTAAGCGCGGGATGGAGGCAACGGCAGTTGCGAGCAGTCGTGTTGTTCAATCCAGTGGCAGGAGCAGGTCGTGCGGCGGCGGCCGCAGCCAGAGCTCTGGAAGCGTTGAGGGAGTATGGGAACGATGCAGTGTTAGAGCCGACACGGATTGAGCCCACAACGCAGTGGTTGGATGGGATATTGAGAGGGAGCGATCTGTTGGTGGTGGTGGGGGGCGATGGGGCGGTGCGGATGGCGGCGGGTGCGGCGAGCCGACGGGGCGTGGCGGTTTATCACTTGCCGCTGGGAACCGAGAATTTGTTTGCGCGCGAGTTTGGGATGGATGATCGGGTGGAGACGCTGGTGCGCGCCATCGAGAAGTTTGAGGTGAGGGAGGTTGATGTGGGAGTGGCGAACGAGAGGCCGTTCTTGTTGATGGCTTCGGTGGGGTACGACGCGGAGGTGGTGCACGACTTGGCCCAGCGGCGCGGGAAGTCGATCTCGCACTGGTCGTACGTGGCGCCGGTTCTGGCGCAAATTCGGCGCTGGCAGCCGCCTGTGTTGGAAGTGTGGGTGGATGGCGAGCGCATTGATGATGGAGGGCCGGGATTTGTGGTGGTGGGAAACAGCAGACACTACGGGTGGCGTTTGAATCCGTGCGGGCGAGCATCGATGAGCGATGGCGAGCTGGATGTGGCGTACTTTCCGACGCGCGGACGGCTGGCGATGGTGAGGTGGGCAGTGCGATGCCGGTTGCAGCGGCACTTGGCGCACAAGCGACTGGCGTACCGAGTGGGGCGGAAGGTGAGGATCGCCAGCGCGGCAACACAGCGCTATCAGCTTGATGGTGATCCGCCGGGCCCGGCAGAGAGTGCGCCGGCGGGGAATGGCGCTGGTGTGGGGTTTGAACTTCATGTTGGCGTGCGACCAAAGGCGCTAAGGGTATTGACGCCGTAGTGGAGAGCGCAAGGGTTGCGTGCTTGTGCGCTTCACGTTGCGCTGGGCAGAGCGCCGATAAGCGATGGTTGAAAACGAGCAGGATGCTCGTGTTGCGTGTGATTGTTGCGCGAAGCGACGGAGCCAGGGATGGCGAGCGACGGCAATTCCAACAGTTTGCGGGCGATGAGGTTGTCGCGCGCTGGCGATGCGGCGTTCGGTTCTTCGCGCCGCATGACGAGCGTTCTTTGGCTTGCGTGCGCTTGGATGGTGTTGGCGACGTTTGAGGTGTGCGAGGCGCGGGCGCATGATCTGGTCTTGTCGAGTCCGATTGGTGAGACGAGGGCGTGGTCGCGGGTGGCTGAATTGGGCGCATCGTGGGGTACAGCGCTTGAGAATGTAAATCAGGGCACCGCAGCCGACGTGGAAGCCGGCACTGGAGGCGCATCCAAACAGGTTGCCCAGATCGAGTCTCGACCATTGGGAGGGAGCGGCGGGGCGGCGGGCGCGAAGCCTGCAGCGGCGATGTCGGAGACAGCGAACGGTCCAAGGGGCGCGAGTCCTGCGGGCAATGAGTTGATGCGCGTTGCGGGTGCGATGGTGATTGTGGTTGGGTTGTTGCTTGGCGTGCGGCTGGTGTTGCGTCGGGTGGGAACAGGGATTGGCGGCGCGATGCGCGGGGAAGGAGCGATTGAGATTGTGGCGAGGTATCCGGTGGCGCGGGGGCAGCGACTGCTGTTGGTGAGGCTTGCGAATCGAATCGTGCTGGTTCATCAGAGTGGGTCGTCGATGACGGCGCTGAGCGAGATTGCGGAACCTGCGGAAGTGGAAGAAGTGTTGTCGCAAGTTGGCGGCTCTGGTGGCTCCGGCGCTGGGCAACGGGTCGCATCGCTGTTTGGTGGACTGCTCGCGAACCGTGGATTGAAGGCGTGGGAGGGGAGCGCGGGCGGGATGTGGCCGCCGGTTGAGGTGGTGGACCTGACTCAGGGTGGGGCGCGTCGAAGTGGGAGGGATGCGCGATGAAGGGGCCATTCGGGCGCGGCGCGGTGTTATGGATTGCGTTGTTTGCCGCGATGATTGGATGCGTTGGCGGGGTGAACGCGCAGGGCGTTGAGGCGCCTGGTCCGGAGGAAATGAATGCGACGATCGAAGGGATGAATCCAATCGGGCTGCTGGAGCGAGCCGCTGAGGCGGCGCCGGGAGTGGAGGGCAATTTTGGTGGGGCGCTGAATTTCGTTGTTTTGTTGACGGTGTTGAGCCTGGCGCCGGGCGTGCTGGTTCTGTGCACGTGCTTTACGCGAATTGTGATTGTGTTGGGATTGCTGCGTCAGGCGTTGGGCGCGCAGACGCTGCCGCCGAGTCAGGTCATCGTGGGGTTGAGCTTGTTTTTGACGCTGGTGGTGATGGCGCCGACGGCTGAGCGCATGTACGTGCAAGGGATCGAACCGTACATGCGCGGGAATCAGAAGGATCACGAGGCGGCGTGGGACCAGACGAAACAGCCGCTGCGGGATTTCATGTTTGCGCAAATCGAAGCGACGGGGAATTGGTCGAGCGTTTACATGATGCTGGAGTATCGAGGGATCGACACGTCGGATCCGGAGAAACTGACGCGGGCGGATGTTGACATGCTGTCGCTGGTTCCAGCGTATGTGTTGAGCGAGTTGAAAACGGCGTTCTTGATGGGGTTTCGGATCTACCTGCCGTTTCTGGTGATCGACATGATTGTTTCGAGCATGCTGGTTTCGATGGGGATGTTCATGCTGCCGCCGGTGTTGATTTCGTTGCCATTCAAGTTGCTGCTGTTTGTGCTGGTGGACGGGTGGGAACTGGTGGTTGGCTCATTGATGAGAGGCGTGGCGCAGCCAACCGGGTAGGGAAAGGTGCGCGGAGATTCGAGGGCAGGCGATGCAGTTGGATGCAGTTGAGCTGGTGCGCGTGGCGCTGATGGAAGCGCTGATTGTGCTATTGCCTATCCTGGGGGCGGGACTGGTTGTTGGATTCATCGTGAGCGTGTTGCAGGCGATGACGCAGATTCAGGAGCAGATGCTCTCGTTTGTGCCGAAGGCGGCGGCGATGATCCTGGCGGTGATTGTGCTGTCTGGATGGTTGACGATGCGATTGTGCGAATTTGCGTCGGCCATGTTCAGTGGGATATGAGCGCGGAGGGAATCGGGCCGCGAGGCAGGAATCGAACGCACCGAAGGATGTATGAGTGATTGTGCGAGCATGGTCGCTGCGGTTCCGGCTGGGGTGTTGGTGATCTGCCGTGTTGGCGGCATGATGTGTTGTGGTCCGATGTTCGGGTTGGCGGCGGTGCCGGCGCACATCAGGTTGATGCTGTCGATTGGACTTGGCGGGGCGGTGTGCGCGTTGCTTGCATCGCGAGGCGAGGGGCTGGCCGGCGAGGGCCTGTCGATGTGGGAGTTGGCGCCGCTGGCGGCGTTGGAAGCGCTGATCGGTGTGTTCATAGGGTTTGTCGCGAGCTTGCCATTGCTGGCGGCGCAATCGGCAGGAGTGCTCATGAGTCAGCAAATGGGGCTGGGTTTCGGACAGTTGGTCAATCCGACGCTGGACGATCAAGGTGATGTTGTCGGGCAATTCCTGCATTGGTCGGCGCTGGCGGGTTTTCTGGTTGTCGGGGGTCACGAATGGACGTTTCTTGCGGTGCTCAAGAGTTTTGATCACTTGCCGGCGGCGCACGTTGCGTTCGATGGGGGATTGGTGGCCATGATGGTCGGCGCCCTGGGAGCTGCGATGGAATTGACGCTTCGAGTCGCAGCTCCTTTGTTGTCACTGATGTGCCTGGAGAGCGTTGCGATGGGGGCGCTGGCCCGGAGCGTTCCGCAACTGAATGTTCTTGCGATGGGGTTCCCGATGCGGATTGCAGCGGGCCTGGGCTTGCTCGCGGCTGGAATCTGCGTGATGCAAGAGAACATCGTGGAGGCGATGCGAGAGTCGATGGCGGGGCTTCTGGCATGGATGGAGAGCGGCGCGAGCGCTTGTGCGGGGGCGACGAATGGCTGAGGATTTTGTCGAACGGACCGAGCCGGCGACGCCGCGGCGACGGAAGTTGGCGCGCGAGCATGGTCAGATCGCCAAGAGCCAGGACTTGGCAGGGGCGGTGATGTTGCTCTTGGTTGGAATCGGACTTTGGGTGATGATGAGTTCGGTCGTGGAGCAAAGCGGGGAGTTGGTGGGGGACTCGCTGAGGCAGTTTGGCGATGCGAGCGCGATGGAAAAAAGCGCGGGAGGATCGATTGAGAGCGCCCTGGCCGCAGCGATAAGGCTGGGCGGACCGATTGTCGTTGTGGCGTGGATTGGGATGATGTGTGCGCATGTGGTTCAAACGGGATTGATCTTCACGCCCAAGAGCGCACAACCGGATTTGGGACGACTCAATCCGGTTCATGCTTTGAAGCGGATATTCAGCGTTTCGGGCGCGGTCAGGTCGGGGATGGACCTTGCGAAGCTTGCTGTGGCAATCGCGATTGGCGCTGTGTTTGTTTCTGAGCATGGTCGCGAGATTGTTTCGCTGCCATATTTGTCGGGGGAAGGTGCGATTGGGCGGACGGGATCGCTGACGCTTGAACTGTTGTTGTGGACGGTCGCGGCGCTGATGGCTCTGGGGGCGCTGGATTTTGGGTATCAGCGATGGAGAGTTGGCCGCGACCTGCGAATGACCAGGCAGGATTTGAATCAGGAGTTGCGGCAATCGGAAAGCGATCGCGAGAACAGAAGACGGCGCTTGCAGTTCCAGCGGGGGATTGCATCGCGATGGGGTGCCGGCGCGATTGAAGGTGCAGACGTTCTGATATGCGATGATGCGTCGGGCATCGCGGTGGCGCTGGATTACGATGAAGGCGGCGCCGGCCTGCCGCGCGTTGCAGGCAAGGGGGCTGGGTTGGTCGCGATGCGTTTGCGTCGCGTAGCGATTGAACAAAGGATGGCGATTGTGCAGCGGCCAATGGCGGCGCGCACCCTCTATCGGAAGGTCGGCCTCGGTCAGGAAATACCGGCCGAATTGTGGCAGGAGGCGGCGGAAATCCTGGGCGGAATCTACGCGCGTGTGAGCCGGCGCGGTGATGTCGCCGGGCACGAGCATTCGTTGGGTGACGAGGTATTTGGATGAGCGCGGCAGACGGCGAATTCAATCTTGCGCAGGCGCTGGATCGAATCGGGCGTCATCGGCATTTGCTGGTGCCTTCGTCGATCCTGCTGTTGATCGTGGTGTTGGTGGTACCGATGCCGCCGGCGGTCATCGACGTGCTCATTTCGGGGAATATTGCCCTGGCGGCGGTGATCCTTCTGACGACGGTCTACATGAAGCGGCCGCTGGATTTCAGCGCGTTTCCGGCGATCCTGTTGGCAACGACGTTGTTTCGGCTGGTGCTGAACGTGGCGTCAACGCGGTTGATTCTGTCGGCTGACGCAGCAACACCGGCCGAGGCGGCCTACGTAGCCGGGCACGTGATTGAAGCGTTCGGAAGTTTTGTCGCAGGCGAGTCGGTGATTGTGGGAGCGGTCATATTCGTCATCTTGATCGTGGTGCAGTTCGTGGTGATCACCAAGGGCGCCACGCGCATGTCGGAGGTTTCAGCCCGATTTACGCTGGACGCGATGCCGGGCAAGCAGATGGCGATCGATGCGGAGCTGTCATCGGGGGCGATCGACGATGCGACGGCCCGGCAGCGGCGCGACGCGGTGATGCGCGAAGCCGACTTCTACGGCGCCATGGACGGGGCGAGCAAGTTCGTGCGCGGCGACGCCATTGCAGGCGTGATCATTACGGTTGTGAATATCCTGGGCGGGTTCGCCATCGGGTGGCTTCAGAAGGGTTGGTCGATCGGCGAATCGGTCGATGTCTTTACGCGATTGACGATCGGCGATGGATTGGCGAGCCAGGTGCCGGCGTTCATTCTGGCGATCGCGGCGGGCTTGATCGTGGCGCGGGCGGGCGGGGATCAAACGATCGGCGAAGCGATCCCGCGGCAACTGACGGCCGAGCCGCGAGCGTTGTACTTCATTGGCGGATTCCTATTTGTCTTGGCGTTTACGGGTCTGCCGACGTGGCCAATGCTGGTCACCGGAGCGGGTCTCATCGGGCTGGCGTGGGCGCTTGGATCGGGCGCGCGATCGGCATCACAGGCGGCCGGGGAAACCGCGGGTGAATTGGCGGGCAAGCCGCATCAGCCTCCTCCGGTTGAGGATTTGCTGCGGGTTGAAACCTTGGAGATGGAAATCGGAATGGGGCTGCTGGCGCTGGTTGATCCGAAGCGCGGCGGAGATGTACTGGATCGAATCTCGATGGTTCGACGGAAGCTGGCAACGGAAATCGGGATCATCGTGCCGCCGATTCGAATTCGGGACAACGTACAGCTTCGCGCGCGCGCCTATCGGGTGAAGCTTCGCGGCGCAGTGATCAGCGAGGCCGAGATTTACCCTGATCGTCTGATGGCGATGGATGGCGGAGCGACAACGGGGCAGGTGAAGGGGATTGCCGGCTTTGACCCGGCGTTCGGGATGCCGGCGATGTGGATCGAACGCGAGCGCCAGGAGCTTGCTCGAGGGTTGGGGTACACGGTGGTCGAACCCTCGAGCGTGCTGGCGACGCACGTGACGGAGCTGGTGGTGAGTCACGCCGACGAGTTGTTGTCGCGGCAGGAAGTGGCGCACTTGCTGGATCAATTGAGAGCGGATTCCCCGAAGTTGGTTGATGATCTGGTGCCGGCGGTGGTGAAGATTGGCGATTTGCAAAAGGTATTGCAGTGTCTGCTGCGCGAGCGTGTTCCGATTCGCGACCTGGGGCTCATTCTGGAAACGATGGGTGATTGGGCCGGGCAGATCAAGAATGTCGAAGAAATGACCGAGCATGTGCGCATCGCTCTGCGCCGGACGATTTCGAGTCTGCATACCGAGGTCGATGAAGGCGGGAGATCGAAGTTGTTCTGCGTAACCTTGGACCCGCAGATTGAGGCTCTGGTGAGCGCCGCGATGGATGCCGGGGGGATTGGAGCGACGGTTGGGGCGGAACTTGGCGAGCGGATTGCGGGCGCCGTGCGGTCAAGCGCGGCGGCGCTCATTTCTGAGGGGCATGAGTTGGTTGTTCTGGCATCAGCGCGGGTTCGCGCACCGGTGCGGCAGATTCTCAGCGCGTCTGTGCCGGGCGCGGCGGTGTTGAGTTACAGCGAAATTGTTCGGGGCCTGGACGTTCGGTCGATGGGTTTAGTGCAATTGAGCGAGCGGGAGCTGGCGGAATCGCCATGAGGTGTCACTGCGCAAGGACGCTCAAAGACGGGTTGATCAGGACGGTTGGAATCATGCAGGTGTCGTTCCATTGCCATGGAGGGCAATTCGGTGACGGTGAAAACGTATCAGGCGTACACGATGGCCGAGGCCTTGGCGGGGGTGAAGCACGATCTGGGAGCGGAGGCGGTGATTTTGCACACGCGCACGTTCAAGCGCGGCGGAGTGCTGGGGTTGGGCCGCAAGACGATCGTGGAGGTGACGGCGACGCCGTCGGAGGCGCTGGCGCTGACGAGGCGCCGGAGTGATGGAACGCTGCCGAACCGAAAGGCGGCGGGAGGGAATGGCCATGTGCTGGAGCGGCGTGATTCAGCTGGCGCTGCGGAGGCGAGTGTACCTCACGCGGGAAGGAAACATGCTTCAGCAGTCCTCTCGGCGCGGCGGCGGCGATCGCCGCTGAACGCGGCGACCATGGAGGCGAAGGTGCCTTCGGGCGTCGATGCCGCCGACCTGATCGGGCCAGCGGAACGGCCGCTTGTGTTCAAGCCGATCGACAACGTGAATGAACGTGAAGGCGCGCCGGTTGCGCCGCGCGGCGTGAACCAGCCGCAGAGCCTGGGTGCAAGCTTGCCGCCGCTCAACCAGTCAGCCGCTCGAGGGGCGAGGCGGGCGAACGGGACGGGAATGATGGAAAGCGAGTTAGCCGCCATCAAGACGATGGTCGGGCAGGTGCTTCAACGTCAGGTTAAGTCGACGACACGGGCGAGAACGTCGATGCCGCCAAGGTTGTTCGAGATGTACCTGCAGCTGATCGGGCAGGATG
>JAKEEP010000251.1 GCA_022616475.1 Phycisphaerales bacterium
CGAAGACTCTCGGCCAGCTCATCGATCACCGATTGCGCATCGGGAGACTTGGGTTCAACAGCGGTGATCGATTTGGCGGGCATGGTTGATAGTGATAGCTGGAGGAGTGGCGTCGTGCAAGATACTGTGCAGCGTGCCGCTGTGTTCGCTTCAAGCGGAGGTGTATCGACTCGCACCGATAACCAAACGATGACGACGATGACAAGACTTGGCCGAGCAACCACACCCGGCTATGGTGAACGTTTATGGTCGATCGGCTCGCTATCACAATAGGCAACTTCGACGGGGTGCACCTCGGCCATGTTGAGTTGATTCGCGCGGCAAGAAGCGCGGTCGATGGCCGGGCTGGCGCCAACGGCCGCGTGATGGTCCTGGCGCTCGACCCGCACCCGCTGACCGTGCTGCGGCCCTCGGCCGCGCCGCCACGGCTCAGCAGCATTGACCAGCGCTTCGGGTGGATTCGGCAGGCTGGGGCCGATGAGGTGATCGTGCTGAAGCCGGATGCCGATTTCCTCTCGCAAACGGCCGAGGAATTTATTGGGCGCATTGCTGAAGAGTATTCTCCTGAGGCGATTGTCGAGGGTCCTGATTTTCGCTTCGGCCGCGGGCGGGCCGGGTCGGTGGAGACCCTCCGCGAGCTGTCGAAGAAATGCCGTTTTCGGACGATTGTTGTTGATCCGGTTGAGGTGGTCTTGAGCGACCAATCCGTGGTGCGCGCCAGCAGTTCGATGGCTCGATGGCTGATCGAGCGCGGGCGAGTGCGCGATGCGGCGATGGTGCTTGGGAGGCCGTATCAGTTGAGCGCCGACGTCGTGCCCGGCGATCGCCGTGGTCGGGAATTGGGCGTGCCCACCATCAACCTCCATCAGGGGGACTTCTTGCTGCCCGCTGATGGGATTTACTCCGGCGATGCGACGTTGCCCAACGGACAACCCTTTGCGGCCGCGATCAGCGTGGGGGCCAAGCCCACGTTTGGAAGCCATCCCCGCGTTTGCGAAGCGCATCTGCTGGGATACTCCGGACCGCTTGATGACTATGGGTGGAAGGTCCAACTTGATTTTCACGATTGGCTGCGCGATCAGCTGACGTTCTCCAACGTCAAACTCTTGGTCGAGCAACTCAAGCGCGATATTGCTGCCGTTGAGTCGGCCGAGCCGAATCGGTTGAACCATGGAGCCGCAAAGACCGAAGCTGGACGACGCGGGCACGAGCGTGCGGTGATGCAGCCATGACCTCATACTCTTCCAATACGACCGTGTCGAAGATGGCTCAGAGAATTCTCGCATCGCAGCGGCCGGTCGTCACCACCCACACTAAGCCCGACGGAGATGCCATTGGCTCAACACTGGCTTTGACACGAGCGCTGGCCGCGAAGGGGAAGCGGCCGCAGTTATTGCTGATGGGGCCGATCGAAGCCAGTCTCAAGACCATCATTGGCTCGACGCCCTTTTCGCTGGTGGAGGACTCCTTGCCGGGTGATCAGGACCTTGAACTGATCGTTGTGGCCGACACCGGTTCCTGGAACCAGGTTGAGCCGATCGCGGCCTGGCTCAAGAAACACCACTCGAACGTCATTGGAATCGATCATCACTCGCGCGGCGACTCGGATGTCGCGTCGATGCGGCTGGTTGATCCCAAGGCAGTGTCCACCACCATGATGCTTGTGCCTTTGCTGGAGGCGATGAAATGCCCGCTGACCGGCGGAGTTGATGGCGTCGCCGAACCGCTGTTTGTGGGTCTGGCGACCGACAGCGGTTGGTTCCGCTACGGGAATGCGGGTCCAGACGCCTTCGCGCTGGCGGCTCGCCTGCTTCAGTGTGGCGTGGACAAGTCGCGCCTCTATCAAATCCTCGAAGAGACATACGGCCCGCAGCGACTTTCATTGGAGGCTCGCGCCCTGGCATCGTTGGAATACGCCAAGAATGGGTCGGTTGCGATTCAGATGCTCAAGCCGGGCGACTTTCAAGCGGCCGGCGCTTCCCTGGAGGATTTGACCGGCCTGGTGAACACCCCCATGACGGTGGGATCGGTTCGCGTCTCCATTCTGTTGGCGCAGCACGCCGATGGCGTGACCAAGATCAGTTTTCGATCAAAGCCTGCGCCACCCGGCGCGCCGGCAAGCGACTTCTGCGATGTGAATGCGCTTGCCGGCCGGTTCGGCGGCGGCGGCCACGTGCACGCCGCCGGAGCGCGGCTGAAGCTGAGCGCCGACGAAGCCAAGAAGAAGGTCTTGGCATCATTGGCGCAAGGATGAACACGCGACAAGCGCTCAAGGCTTTGGCGAGGCCGGACGCGTCGCCGCAGGCTGCGCTTCTTGCGGATGCTGTTCCGCTTGCAGCAGGCTTCTGGCCACCAGTTGAAAATCGAACGCCGCAAAGGGACCAATGAACTGGGGTTTGTCGAATGTGCCTTTGACTTCGCGCTCTGGGTCCAGGACAACATTGGGCTCCAGGTAACCGCGCATCACCAGGACGCCAAGTTCGCCTCGTTCCTCAAGGCGGGCCAGTCGATCCGCCAACGTTCTTGACAACAACACATCGAATGGGTCGCCGAGGCGAACATCAGTTTCGGGGTCGACGGCAACAAAAGTAACCACGCGATCACGTCGATTGACCGGTCCCGAATCGACCCGCACGTGCCAGGCAAATTGGCCTTGATGGAGCCGATCGACCGCAACTTTCCACTTTTCGAGCCTCTTCCAATACTCGCGCCGCTCGGTGCTTCCGGGTTCGCCGATGGCTAAGCCACCCATGGTTTGCTCATAGTTCTCGCGCAACGCTCTGAAGAGGGCGCGTGGACTGGCGTTGGGCACCGTTTCGTCGATGGTGACCCGCTCGACTTCCGCAGGAGGCGCCGTCGGGGGAGCTGGTGTGGTTGTCGAGCGGCGCATCGCACCCAGTTGCTGCTCGAGCTGGGCAATGCGGTCTTCCAGTCGTTGGTTCTCTTGCTCTGCAGCGCGCAGTTGCTCCTGCAGGGCTCGTACCTGTTGCGTGAGGATCTCGTTCTGCTCGCGAGCATCGTTTTGGGTAGCTTGACCGAGTGCCCGATCAGTTTCCGTACCGCAAATAAGCAGTCCCAGTAAGAAGCAGGCCGGTGCGACGTTACGTATGGAGATAGTCATGACGATTGTCCTGGAGCGTGTGAAATCGAATGGCTCTGGAGCCCAACTGGATCATACTATAGGGGTAGGCCAGCCGGATTCCTGACTGATCAGGGAGCACGAAGATGAACGAAATTCGCGCGTTGCTGAAGATCGCTGCTCGTCGGCTGGAATTGAACTCGTTTATCGGAAAACTGCACGCTACGGCCATTGCCTTCTCTGCTGTGGCGTTGGCGACGATGTTCGTGGATCGAGCGACCGGGTCGTTTGTGCCGTGGCGATGGATTGGCCCGGCGCTGCTCGCGCTGGCGCTGTTAGTTGCCGTCATTTTGTGGGCGCGCCGCCGTATGACCGACGCGCACGTGGCGCTGGTGGTCGATGAGCGCTTGGACCTTCGCGAGAAGATCTCCACGGCGTTGCATTGTCAGGGCCGGGACGACCCCTTTGCGCAAGCGGCGATCGAAGATGCCGTTCTCACCGCTCGTGACGGACGCACGCGCGAGCAGGTTCGCCGGCGCTTTGGCCTGACAGCCCCGAATGGCTGGTGGATCAGCCCCCTGATCGTCTTGCTGGCAATCATTGCATCGTTTCTCCCGTCGAATCTTCTAACGCGTGATCCAAACCAGGATCCGGCCGTCACCAAGGCCAAGCTCGAAGCCGACCAGACCATCGAAGCGATGGTGAAGGCGATTCAAGAGAAGCCCGAGTTGAGCAAGGAACTTGGGCTGGGCGAATTGACCAACGAAGGCGCCGACCCCAATGCGCCAATCAAACCCGAAGACCACAAGCGAAACGCGCTGCGCGTGGGAACTGAAATCAACAAGAAGCTGGATGAGATCCTCAACGGCGAGAAAGGCAAGACCGCCGAGACTCTAGAAAAATCGCTCGGCCAGCTGAAGACGCCCGAAAGCGGACCGGCCAAGGAATTGGCTGAAGCGATGGCGCGAGGCGACTTCAAGGGGGCCCAAGAGGCGCTCAAGGAGTTGATGGAGAAGGCCGAGAAGGGGCAGCTCAACCAAGAAGACAAAGAAAAACTTGCCGAGCAACTCAAAGACATCGCCGAGCAGCTTGACAAGCTCGCGCAGCAGCAACAGCAGCTTGAGAACGCGCTGAAGCAGGCCGGGATGGATCCGAACCTCGCGCAGAACCCTCAGGCGCTGCAGCAAGCGATTCAGAACAATCAGAATCTGAATCAGCAGCAGAAGCAGCAGCTTCAGCAGATGGCTCAGGCGCAGCAGGCTGCCTGCCAGATGTGCCAAGGACTCGGCCAAGCATGCCAGAACATGGCTCAAGGAATGAACCAGGGCGCCGGCCAGGGCCAGATGGCTCAAGCGGCCGGACAGATGGGCCAGCAACTTGGGCAGATGGAGCAGTTGCAACAACTGCTCCAGCAGGCGCAAGCGGCCGCGAACCAGTGTCAGGGCCAGTGCAATGGCATCGGGCAGGGCTTGAACATGCAGCAGGCGCTGGCGCAGTGGAAGAAGCAGGGCGGCGGCATGGGGAATTGGGGTCAGGGCGCCGGCGGCAACGCGCCGATCGCGCCCACCCCAAGTGCGACCAAGATGGAGAAAGCCAACATCAAGACCGTCGAGGGCGACATCATCGCCAAGCAACTGTTCGAAGGACAGCAGATTCGAGGCGATTCAAAAGTCAAGCTCGTCAAGGTCATCGAGGAAGCGCGGAAGGGATTCGACGAAGGCCTGACTGAAGATCAGCTGCACATCAAGTATCGCGAGGCGATGATGCACTATTTTGGCGAGCTCGAAAAGTTGACGCAGGCGACTTCCGCGGATCAGAAGCCTGCTGAGCCCAAGCCAGCCGAACCCGCAAAGCCGTAGCCATTCGCCGTCGCTGGAAAACCGCGATAGAGTGAGGACATGTCACGCCGCTGTTGGCTTGTGCCAGCTGTTGTGTTTCTCGTTGGATGTGGCGGCCAGGAGCCATCGACCGTCGTGCTCTACGTTTCGGCCGACGAGCACATTGCGCGGCAAGTCATCGGCCAATTCGAAAAACAAACGGGTGTGCAGGTCTTGATGGTCGGCGACACCGAGGCCAAGAAGTCCACGGGCTTGGTCGATCGCCTTCGATCAGAAATGGACCGCCCGCAGGCCGATGTGTTCTGGTCATCTGAAATCTTCATGACAATCGACCTAGCTGAGGACGGGGTGCTTGGAGAATTCAAGTCCGACTCAACGGCCGGCTGGCCCGATCGATATCGCGATCCGCAGCATCGCTGGTGCGGATTTGCAGCGCGGGCGCGCGTCATCGTCTATGCGCCGGATCGCGTCCCAGAAGCCGAAGCGCCCCAGACATGGATGGCATTGCGAGATCAGCGCTTTCGCGACCGGATTGCGATGGCCGATCCGCGATTCGGCACCACCGGCGGGCACCTGGGCGCGATGAAAGCGTACTGGGATCAGCACATCATGCCGGGGTACTATGCGGCGTTCATCGAAGCCTTGGCGGCCAACAATGCGCGCTTGCTGCCCAGTGGCAACGCGGGTGTCGTTGAAGCGGTGGCCAGCGGCGAAGCAGATGTCGGCTTGACCGACTCCGACGACGTCTGGGCCGCTCAAGCGCGCGGTTTGAACGTCAGGCTTGTCTACCCCGCTCATGATGTCGATGCAAGCGGCCAGGGCGGAGGAACGCTGCTTATTCCCAATACAGTGGCGCTGGTCAAGGGCGGCCCGCATCCGGAGCAGGCAAGGCGATTGATCGAGTTCCTGCTTTCTGAGCGAGTGGAACGAATGCTTGCTGAATCGGTCTCGCACAATATTCCCTTGCGGCCGGGCCTTGCGCAGCGCTACAGCGACTATGTCGTGCCCGATCCGCTGGTGGTGGATTATCGCGCCGCGGCCAAGGCGCGCCCGGCGGCCATCAAAGCAGCCATGCACTGGCTGGATCCACGAAGCCGCAGTGAGCCACTCGCGCCGGAAGAAGACGCCAATCATGCGCGGTAGCGGCTGGGCTTTGGTGATCGTGCCCGCAGTGGCATGGCTCGCGTGTGTTTGCTTTCCAGCGCTGGCGTTGGGCGCGCACCTGTTTCAGACGTCGCATTCAGAGGTCCAAGTGCGGACGGCTTGGGAGTTGCTTCTCACCAGCGCCGGCTGGGCGACTGCCGTTGCATTGGGATCATGTTTGGTTGGATGGCTTCCGGGTCGTCTTTTGGGTCGGGTGCTCGGTGGCGGGGGTTTCGGTGGGGGCGCGGGATTCCGGGGGTTTGTGGCCTTGGGCACGCTGTTTCTGGCGCCGATGTGCCTGCCTTCGTACATCGTTTTCTTTGCCTGGTGGCAGAGTTGGCCTGCGGATACGGCTCTTCACCGTTGGATCGTTGCCAACGAATTCATGCCGCTTGCACGGCAATTGACGTTGTATGTCGGCTTGCTGTGCTGGTCGTGGCCGCTCGTCAGTTGGTGTGTCGCCAGAGCCGTCGCGGCGATACCCGCCGAGCACGATGAATTGCTGCAATTGGACGGCGCAGGCCCGGCAACGCGGCTGGCCGACGCCTTTCGTTCCGATTTCAAAGGCCTGCTGCTCGGAGCGCTCCTGGTCTTCCTGGCGACGTTGAACAACACCACGTGCTTTGATCTGGCGCAAGTCTTCACGTTCGCCAACGAGCTGCGCGCGATCGAGGTGCTGAACGCCGGCCCGCGCGATGTGCTGATTGCCGGGGCGCCAATGATCGTGATTGCGTTTGCCGGTGGTTTGCTCGTGTGGACATTGACCGCCGGTCGGCCGCGCGAGATGCCACATCGAAGCGCGCGGCCGCATGCCGCGCTGTTTGTTGTCTCGTTGATGATCTGGCTCGCTTCGGTTGCCCTTCCGCTGGTTCTGTTTGCCGCCAACATCGGCACAGGTCGCCGCGCCTGGGACGCGATGGTTGAGTTCTTCCAGCTCTACAGATTCAGCGCGATGAATACGGTTGCCCTTGCTGCAGTTTCCGGAGCATTGGGATCGACCATTGCCATCGGGTTTGTCGCCGCCTGGCAAGATCATCGCCGCTGGATTAACCGCCTGGCGAATGTGGCCGGGCTTTCCTGGCTGATCATGGCGCTCTTGCCAGCCACGATGATCGGTGTCGCGCTGGAAGCGGCGTACAACCGCGAAGGCCTCGCCGGGGCCATCTATGCCAATCAACTGATTGTCGTGCTCGGACACCTGGCGAGCTTCGGCTTCGTCGCGGTTCTGCTGGGGCGCTGGATCGCAGCAAGCGAACCGCATCAATTGCTCGATCTGCGGCAGCTTGACGGCGCCCAGACCCTCACCGGAACGCTCAACTCGACCTGGCCCAGGCTCCTGGGCGGCGGCGGCGCTGTCCTGGTGATCATGCTCGTCCTTTCCGTGGGTGAGATTCCGGTGACGGCGAAAGTCAACCCCCCGGTTCGCGTCGGATATGGCCCGCTAGCCCTCGCACTCCTGAACGACATGCATTACCAGCGCCCACAGACGGTGATGGTCGCCGCAATCGGCATGATGGTCGCCGCTCTTGGCGCTGCTGCTGCCGTCGCGGTGGCCTGGACGGCGCTTGAACGCTACAGATTGATCCGTCGATGACGCCCAGCGCAACGATCAACCAGCCGATTCCATCACGACTTGGCTGTCGCTTCGTGTGGTTCGTTCTCCTGGTGTGGACAGCGAGCTGCGCGCCCACCGATCCGAATGCCCCGGAGCCGCTCAAGCCGGAAACAGTTTTCGGTGTCGCGGGCCAGTCGCTCGGGCAGTTCGGCTATCCACGCGCCATTGATGTCGATCCGCGCCGAGGGGTTGTGTATGTGGTTGATAAGACCGCGCGCGTTCAGCGATTCGGCTTCGATGGCGTGCCGCAACTTCAATGGCGGATGCCGGAGATGGCCAACGGAAAGCCGACGGGAATCAGCGTGGCGCCAGACGGTCGAGTCTTTGTGGCCGACACCCATTACTTTCGGGTGATGGTCTACGACAGCGATGGCCGGGAGTTGATGCAATTCGGC
>JAKEEP010000018.1 GCA_022616475.1 Phycisphaerales bacterium
TGACGATCGATGGCGAAACACGCGACTACGCCGGGCGGTTTTTCTGTCCCCGCTGCGGCTCGTCCATTTTCGCACGCAGCGCAGACGAAATCGAAGTGAACTTAGGATCCCTGGATGCCCCTGACCAACTGAGGCCAACCTACGAACTCTGGACCGTCCGTCGCGAGTCCTGGTTGCCGCCGTTTCCGCTCACGAGACGATACGACCGCGATCGTGACGCCACGGGTCGCTTTGAGGAGTAGGTCGCACGAACGGTGCGAAGGCGCCGTTACGAGGTGACGAGAGGGTCTTGATGGGTCTTGCCCTCGAGGGTCAGCATGGATGGTCTCTTGGGGAGCCAGCCATGAAGCGAAAGAAGCCGTTTCCGGCGCAGATCATTCGCACGCCCAGATTCAGTTCGGACTTTGATTTCGCCAATCTTGCAGAAAAGAAATTGCCGACTGGATCGCTTCGCTGGTCGCATACTTCGTTCCCGACGGCGTTGGATTGATGTCTTCCACGGCCATGTTCTCGTAAGCAGCACTTAGCGCGTCCAGGCGATCGATCAGCTTATCGAGCCGATCCTCGACCGCAATCAGATGAGATCGAAGTTCCTTGCCGTGGTGATCGACGACCGCAGCCAGATCGAACGCGTCGCGCACCTTGAAGCTCGATGGCCGATAGAACATCTTCTTGATGGCCGTTTCCCACGGCGTGTCGATGTCGATCCGTCTCCCCTCGAAATCCCAGCCTTGAACGGGATCGCTCGTGCGCCTGCCGGCGACAATGAAGTCGATCTCGCCGCTCTCCAGCTGGAGTTTCAGATAATTGCCGGGAAACTGGTAGCTGCGCCCGGCCAGCAACGTCTTTGTTGCAGGGTTACGGGCCGGCGAGAGCTCGGTGAGCGTGTCGGAACTGGAGACGAAGATGCCGATGTCGTAGCTGATGCGATGGTCGTAGAAGACCGCCAGCGACGTACCGCCGCCGAACGACCACTGCGGTGCGTCCTTCAGGGTATCGAGCAGCGCGATGGCGTCATGCAGCAGCCCGCGCCAGTCGGAGGTCCGCCATTTCCTTGATCCAGGGGACGCTGTTGCCATCGGTCGCTCTCCATGTCCGGGCAGCGCGGTAGAGATCCTCGAAAGTGATGATGCCTGCCAGAACCAGGTCGTGGATCGCCTCGGGTGAGACCTCATCGAAAAAAGCCTCGATGTGCGGGCGCCAACGCTGTTCAGGCCGCGAGGTGGTGAGGCAATGCACAAAGGTCTTCGCGTCGATCGGCTGCGGACGAGGGGCGTTGATCGTCGCCAGGACGAAGTCGATCTTGCGCTCCGCTGCCCCGGCCTTCCGATAGGCATCCTGAAGCTTGCGGCCGATCAGCTTGACGTCCTCAGCCGCGACTGCGGGCACTTGGACTTCGACCCGCGCAATCCCCCGCTCCGACTTTTGGAGCGCGCGGTATCGCTTCACGCGGCGAGCAGCGGTCCGGTCGGCCATGGTCACCTTCAGAGCCACCTTGCCGTAACCGGATTACGGACGCAAGCGCAGATAGAAAAGCTTGCCTGTGTCACCAATGTGTGACACAGTCCTGCCTCCAAGGTGTTGATTCATTGGATATTTCGGCGCTTTTCCGGCTCGGGTCGTTTCCTAGTCCCCCAGCCACACAGTCTTTCCCATTATACGAGTGCGAAGTTTTCGACAGAGATTCGCGATATCTGAACGCTCGACCAACTCGCTGTTGTCCCCGGTCCGATGCGCCCCACGGATTTCCGCCGTGCCGCGACTGCCCGAGCGGCCGGACAACGTCAGGCGGGATGGTTCAACCGCTCCGCTTGCAACCGCCGCCTGAGCGATTGCGTTCCCCAGCCAGCCATTGCCGCCGATGATGCCGATGATGCCGATCCGCGAGTCGATGGTCATTCGTTCGAGGTCCTTGACGTGCATTCAATCGGTGCGTCGAAGCGGGCGGTCAATGGCAGCGCGTGACAGTCGGTCAAGCAGAAGTGCGATTGCCACGATGGAGAGACCGGCCCGCAGGCCCACGCCGAGCTCCATGCGGGTCAAACCCCGCGTTACCTCGGCTCCAAGCCCACCCGCACCGACCAGGCCCGCCAACACCACCATCGCCAGCGACAAGAGGATGCATTGGTTGAGGCCGACCAGAAGTGTCGGCTTGGCGGAGGGCAGCTCGATTTTCCAAAGGATCGTGGAACGCCTGGCGCCAAGCGCGTCGCCCAGTTCGAGCAGAGGCTTGGGCACCTGGTTCAGAGCCAGCGTGGTGAGGCGCAGCATCGGCGGTATGCCATAGACCACCGTCGCGATCAGGGCCGGTGTACGGCCAAGACTAAAGATGATGACCGCCGGGATGAGATAAACCCAGGGCGGCACCGTTTGCATCACGTCCAGAATTGGCCGGAGCGCCTTCTCGACCCGCTTGCGGCGAGATGCGAGGGCGCCAAGCGGAAACGCGATCGCTACCGAGCTTACCACCGCGACCAGCACAAGGGCGATGGTTTGCATCGACGCGGTCCACAGCCCGGTCACCCAGCAGAAACCAAGAGTGCACACCGCCAGAAGTGCGATTCGCCAATTCGCCACTAGCCATGCGAGCAAGGCGACGATCGCAATGACAGCGCCGGCAGGTAAGGCCGTCAGGATGGCCTCTACCGTGGTGAGGATTACCTCGACGGAGGCACTAACTGCAGTAAAGACCGGATGAAGGTTCGTGTTCAACCAGTCGACGGCCGGCGCAATGAGGGCGCCAGGGGAAAAGGTGAAAGTCGGCTCGCTCATGATCTAGCCTCGCGCTCACTCGCGACCGCGCCTTCAGTGATGCGGTCGAGAATCATGGTCAGGACTACGATGGCGAGGCCTCCGTCGATCGACTTGCCGATGTCGAGCGTGCGAACGGCGTCGTAGATCGTCGCGCCTAGTCCGCCGGAGCCGACAATGCCGGCGATCACGACCATGCCAACGGCCATCATTAGGCACTGGTTTACGCCCGCAATGATGCTGGGCATGGCGAATGGAAGCCGGATTTTCATGAACATCTGAGCGGATGAGCTCCCGGTCGCCTGGCCGAGCTCGAGGAAGTTCTGTGGCGTATGGCGGATTCCGTGGGCCGTCAACCGCAGTGCCGGGGGAATCGCCACTACGATTGTAGCCGCCAACGCCGTCGCAGGGCCGAAGCCCAACAGCGCGATCGATGGAAGCAGGTAGATGTAGGGCGGCAGCGTTTGGATCATGTCAAGAATGGGCAGCAGCGCTTGATTCAGCCGCGGTTTGAAGCCAGCCAAGACTCCGACCGGAATGGCAATGAGCAGTGCAAGCATGGTCGCTGCGATGACCAAGGCCAGGGTCTCCATGGTTTCCGTCCACAACCCGATCACCGCGCAGAAGGCGAGGCCGATGGCAGCGGCGACACCAAAGCGCAGGCTGACGGTTCGCCACCCCAA
>JAKEEP010000252.1 GCA_022616475.1 Phycisphaerales bacterium
CAAATTGGCGCTGCGGTTGTTGCGCTCGATTGAGGCGGGGATGTTGGTGATGTTTGACCGCGGCTTCTATGTGTCAGGGTCCAGGACATCGTGAAGTGTTTTATCTCGAAAAAGGCCCAAGACATCGTGAAGTGTTTGCGGGCCACCGCTGGTAAGTCGAACTTGAGCCATGCTCTCTCCCAAAAGGAGATCGCATGGACGAGAAACAGGAACTTCGCTTACGCTGTCAGGCGATGCGGCTGCGCTTGCAGGGCCTTCCGCATAGCGTCATTCTCGCAAAGGTCCACCGCAGCCCCGGCTGGTTAAGCAAATGGCAAACCCGTTTCGATCAGCAAGGTTTTGCCGGCCTCCGCAGTCACTCGCGGCGACCACATCATACGCCGCAGGCTTACGCGCCGCGGATCGTGCGCTTGATTGTCCAAACGCGCCGCCGCTTGGTCAAACAGAAGGTGGGCTTGCTGGGTGCCCGTGCGATCCGGCGCGAATTGCGCAAAGTCTTGGGCAAACAGACGCCCGCCTTGACCACCATCAAGCGGGTGTTGCGCACCCACGGCTTGGTGGCCCCCTCGACCGAGGCGACCCGGTCTTACTTTCCCAAACCGCTGACGACCCTCACCGGCACCTTGCAGGCGCTGGATTGGACCTGTCGCTATCTCGAAGACGGCCCCAAGGTCTATGCCTTTCACACCCTGAACCTGCGCACGCGGGCGTGCACCCAAACCATCGCCGCCGACAAAAGCACCGCCACCGTCGTCCGACACTGCCTGCACACCTGGAAAACCCTGGGAATCTCGCACTTTTTGCAACCGACAACGACGCCGCCTTCTGTGGCGGCTACCACGCCCCGCGTGTCTTCGGGCAATTCGTCCGGCTGTGTTTGCGCGTAGCGGTCGGCCTCGAACTCATCTTTCTGCCCATCGCCGAACCCGAATGCAATGGCGAGGTCGAAGAGTTGAACGGCCTGTGGGGACAGGCCTTCTGGGAGCGCCACCGGTTTGCGTCGTTCGGCAGGGTCATCCGGGCCAGCCCCGCGTTTGTGCGCTGGTATATGACGACCTACGCGCCGCCCTTCTTGGCCGAGCTGACCCCCAGGCAAGTCCAACGCCGCGAACCCAAACGCTGCCTGACGGCGACCCAGATCGCCCAGGTGCCCGAGCCGTTGCCCATCACCGCCGCTTGGAAATCTGGTATCAGCGCTCCGCTCAGCATGCCTGGTGCCGGCGTAAGACCTTTGCCTATGACACGCTTCGCGCGGAAACGGTGGCGCGGCTCAAACCTGAATTCGCTCATCCTAACTTGGCCTGAGATGGTTCACGATGTCTTGGGCCTTCACCGAGCTAAACCACAAGCTCAGAAGAGTTCACGATGTCTTGGACCCTGACATCTATGGATTTGACTTGATTCAGGGCATTTTGCAACGCGACGTGCAGGTGCTCGGCCGGCTGGCGGCCGCGAAGCGTGTCAAACCAACCTTCGTCCAGCGGCTGACCGATGGCTCGTACCTGGCCTACATTTATCCCTCTGAACGTCGACGACGCAAACAGGATGAAGCCTTGTTGATCCGCGTCATGGAGTATACCTTCACCGACCCGCAGCGTCCTGGTTACAACCAAACCCATCGCTTGTTCACCACGTTGCGGGACCCTCACCGTTACCCGGCGCTGGATTTGGTCTGTGCTTATCACGAGCGTTGGGAGATCGAATTGGTCGTTGACGAATTGCAAGTGCATCTGCGGCTCGTCAACCGTCCGCTGCGGAGCCTCAAGCCGCAGGACGTGATCCAAGAACTGTACGCGATCTTGATCGCCCATTACATCGTGCGGGCCTGCCTGCATGACGCCGCGCTGCAAACCGACAGTGATCCCGACCGCTTTAGCTTTGTCGGCACGTTGCGGATTCTGCAAGAGGCGCTGATTGAGTTTCAACTGGCTGACCCGTCCTGCCATTTCGCACTCTGGCTGCGCTTGCTCAACGACATCGCCAAGGAACGATTACCCCAACGGCGTAACCGGATCAACCCCCGCGTTGTGAAACGAACGGTCATCCGCTTCCCGTTGAAGCGGCCTGAACACTACCGTTCGCCACAACCGTCCATTCTGTTTCGACCTGCGGTTGCGCTTATCTAATAGGTATTGGGTCATGACACCGCTTGTTTCGGTTGATATGTTGTACAGTGGCGCGGGTGCCTACGGCCACTGAGTGCTGGCCAGCACAGGATGGCGAGTCGCGACCGTCAGGCGGACATGAGGGTTGACGCCGTCATGACTGATGGCCTCAAGGGAGGTGGTGTGACACCACCGGTCCATAGCCCGCTCATTGCCAAGGGCCGAACCGCCGAGGTCTACGCCTGGAAAGAGGATCAGGTCCTCAAGCTGCTCTACGCGTGGTGTCCAGCCGCTTGGATCGAACGCGAGGTGGAAATTGCTCGCCGAATATCCGCCACTTCACTCCCCACGCCTAAGCTTCTCGGTCGCCTGTCGCTGGCGGGCCGGCACGGGATCCTTTACGAGCGAATCGAAGGACCGTCAATGCTTGCCTTGATCACCCGCCAGCCCTGGCGCTTGCCCGAACTGGCCCGCCAACTGGCAGAACTCCATGCCGACATCCATCGACAAAGTGGCGCTGGCTTGATCCCCTTGCGATCCTCGCTAGAAGAAATGATTGTGCAGGCCGAAACGTTGCCGCAGCTCGCTAAGGAGGCAGTACTGAACGCCCTCGGCCACCTTCCAGACGGCGCGGCGGTTTGTCATGGTGACTATCACCCGGGGCAAGTCATGCTCACCGCGCGCGGGCCAATGTTGCTGGATTGGATGACGGCGCGGCAAGGCGATCCAGCCGCCGATGTCGCCCGAACCCGCATGCTCTTCACGTTCGCTGACGTCCCGGATGCGCACGGACTCATGCGCTGGGTGATCAATCTCGCCCGAGGGGCGTTATCGCGCCAGTATCTGGATCGCTACCTTGAGCTTCAGCCGCATGTGAGCCAGCGTGAAGTCGAGACCTGGATGATACCGATTGCGGCCGCGCGCCTGGCCGAAGGCATTCCCGAAGAGCAGCCGCGCATTCTGAAATACCTGGAGCATTCGCTGCCACGGCAGGCGGCTGCTTGACACCCGGTTTCAGCGGGGCGCGCTCCGCAGGCGCTCGAGCCGCAACGTTGGGCTGCGTTCCAATTGCTTGATCTCCCCCGACGGGCGAACCCTGGCTTCAAGATAATAGACGACGTGCGAACAGGACAGGTGAATGATGACCCGTTCTGACTTGGAAGACGTCACCCGTCAATGGATCTCGCTGTGGTGTGCGCTGGTGGACTGGCGGCTTTTCGATCAGCTGCACGCCGACGAC
>JAKEEP010000019.1 GCA_022616475.1 Phycisphaerales bacterium
GCGGCCGTCTGAAACTGGTCGGAAAAGCTCTTGAACGATCCGAATGAGGCGTCGATCTGCTCGGCGATCGTTCCCCGCGGCGTTCCGCCCGCCTTCGGTCCCATGCCATTCCAGAACAACACGTGCAGAAAGTGTCCCGAGCCGTTGAACGCAAGCTCGCGAAGCCAGTTTCGCGTCGCAATCAGATCCGATTCGCCTCCGCGCAGCTTCGATAGCTCCGACAACGCCTTGTTCAATCCGCTCACGTAACTGGCGTGGTGTTTGTCGTGATGCAGTTCCATCGTCTGTTTGTCGATGTGCGGCTCCAACGCATCCGATTTGTACGGCAGCGGCGGTAGCACGTACTGCTTGGCCTTGGGGTCCCAGCCCAGCGCCTCGGGCGTCATGGGAAGAGGGTCCGGTCTGAGCGGGCTGGAGTCTTGCGCCAATCCAGTCGAATCGAGGCCAAACCCGGCCCCCGCCAGAATCGCTGCCGCCATCCCCAGCGATCCCAGCGCTTGCCGGCGATCCAAACCTAAGAGACTGGTTTCGATGTTCGGCGTTCTCGACGATCTGACATCGTGCTGCATGATCCGGCTCCTTTGCCGCCACCAACCGCTTCAGGTGCATTCTCGAATCGATCTGCGTACAGTGTTGGCTTGTTTCGGGTTCGTTCCGGAGCTCATTCCATCGTGCGATCGTTCCGCATGCAAGTTCAAACCACCACAGCAAGCAACTTTCTCGACGAACTCAAGTGGCGCGGCCTTTTGCACCAGACCACCGCAGCCGATGAGCTGACCAGGCATCTGGCGCGCTCCGGACGCGTCGCCTATTGCGGATTTGATCCCACCAGTGAGAGCTTGACCATTGGGAACTTCATCCAGATCAAGCTCCTGATGCACTGGCAGCAAGCCGGCCACAAGCCGATCGTCGTGATTGGCGGTGGCACGGGCCTCATCGGCGACCCTTCCGGCAAGGATGCCGAGCGCCAGTTGATGACCGCCGACCAAGTCGAAGCCAACGTTGCCGGCCAGCGGCGGATCTTCGAGCGCCTCCTGGATTTCGACCGCCGCAACCCCAACGCGGCCGTCCTCGTAAACAACGCCGACTGGCTCACCAAGCTGGGCTTCATCGATGTGCTTCGCGACGTTGGAAAGTACTTCTCGATCAATACGATGATCCAGAAGGAGTCGGTCAAGGAGCGACTGCACAACCGTGAGCAAGGCATCAGCTATACCGAGTTCAGCTACATGGTGTTGCAGGCGTATGACTTCCTTCACCTTCGCCGCGCCATGAACTGCACCGTGCAGACGGCCGGTTCCGACCAATACGGCAACATCGTGGCGGGCATCGACCTGATCCGCCGCGAGTTCGGACACGATCAGGCCTTTGGCATCACCTCGCCCCTGGTCAAGGCCGCCAGCGGCAAGAAGATCGGCAAGACCGAAAAGGGCGCCATCTGGCTCACGGCCGACCGCACCAGCCCATACGCGTTCTATCAGTACTGGATCAACGTTGAGGATCAAGATGTCGCGAGCTTCTTGCGATGGTTCACAGTGCTGGGCCAGGAGAAGGTCGATGACATTCTTCGCCAGCACGATCCGGCCCCCCACCAGCGCATCGCGCAACGCGAATTGGCTCGCCACATGACCCGGCTCATTCACGGCGAAACCGAACTGGCCCGCGTCGAATCGGCCAGCCAGGCGCTCTTCGGCGGCGATGTCCGCAAGGTCGATCCAGCGATGCTTGACGAGGTCTTTGCCGACGTTCCGCACTCCAGCCACTCGCGATCGCTCCTGGAAGGCGGGGGCCTGTCGCTTGTCGAGCTTTTGCCCCAAACCACTCTGGCAACCTCCAAGCGCGAGGCTCGCGAGTTCATCGCCAGCGGGGCGGTTTCCATTAATGGCGTCAAAGTCGATGCCGATCGACCGCTGACAGCATCCGATCTTTTGCACGGCCGCACCATTTTGCTCAAGCGCGGCAAAAAGCAGTGGCATGCGACCAAATGGGCCTGATCAGGATGCGTCCGGCTCGGATGCCTGAACGTTCAATCGGTCCACGATTTTCAATCGGATTCGCGGCATCTCGCCCCTGTCGGCGCGCGCTGTGACCGGAACAAAGGTCGTCAAGCCGGTCGCCTGCGGAACCAGAGCCATGTAGTACGACACCGCCTTGGATTTGATTTTTTCTTCCAGGTCGCGGGTGCGCAGATGCACCACGCCCACCACCGGAACTTCTCCCGATTCGATCCGGCGGATGAGGTCTTCGTCTGCTGAGACCACAACATTCTGCAATTGTTGCGGCTCTATCTCCACCAAATATCCCTCACGATCCTGATACGGGGTCCCTACGTGCACCGCCACGCTCTCCAACGTGATCTCGCGCACGCGCGACCGGATCACGAACGACACGCGCACTTTCGCCGGGTTGAGCGTCATCGGATCGGTCGCGCTCAGTCCGTTGGGCGGCCGCACTCGAACTTCCAGCGTGTGCTGAATTCCCGGCTCCAGCTGATCAAGCTCCGAGCGATCGACCACCGCCTCGACCGTCAGCGGACTTGATCCGTTTTGCAGCGACTTTGGCATCGCGACCGTGATCTCGGCGGGCTCGATGACAACCTCGCCCTCGGTCTTGATCCCCGGCAAAACCGCCTTCACCGCCGCCTTCACCTCCGCGATCTTGTCCAAGTTCAATGCGATCGTGCGCGGCTCACTGTCGGTGATCCGCGCCCCAGTCTGGCGCAGGCCCTGATGCTCGCGCAACTGCTCGGTCAGATCGAGCACGTAGGTACCTTCAACCGGCGGAACGCTCAACACCAGCGGCTCATTGAGGAAACGCTCGGCCTTCTGAATCGCGTTTCTCGAGCCTTCAATTCTCACCTTCAAGTTCATGCTATTGGGCGTGATGACCCATGAACCCGATTGCGGCGCGGCGAACTCAACCCGCGCATAGTTGATTGCACGCTCCTCGCGCGTTTCGCCCGCCGCCCAAATCCAGATCAGCGCCGTCATGGCGGTGACCAGCAGCCAAGTCCATATTTCCTTACGCCATTCCATCGATCGCATTTCCGAAGATTTGTCCAATTTCAGGTTAGGCCGCGTTCTGGCGATTGGCGCGATCATCTTCTTCGACCGCCGCCTCGTTCTCCTCCTGCTCGCCAGGCGTCGGCGGCGGGGGAGGCGGCGCCGAAAACCGCTCGGCCAGCATGTCCCCCAGCAGTTCTCGAGGCACATCGTACGAGAGCCGCCCTTGCTCGGCGATGCTGATCGCGCCCGTCTCTTCGCTCACAATCACCACCAGGCAGTCGGTCTCCATGGTCAGCCCCACCGCCGCCCGGTGCCGTGAACCGGTCCGCGCCGGCAAGACGCCTTCCTCGGCCAGCGGGAACTGCACTCCAGCTGCAACAATTCGGTTGTCGCGGATCACCACGCCCAGATCATGGAGCGGGCTGTTGGGCCAGAAGATCGATTCCAGCAGCCGTGAACTGACTCGCGCATCCAGCGCCTGACCTGCTTCAACCAATCCCCCGAGCTTGATGCTGCGCTCGATCGCGATCAATGCGCCGAACTGGTTCTTGCTCAAGAACTCGACCGCTTCGCTCACCGCACCGATCACTTCGCGAATATGACTGCGGTAGCCGCGAAACTGCCGCGCGTGGCTCAATCGAATCATCGCTTGCCGAAGCTCCGGCTGAAAGATCACGATCACCGCGATGGCGAGCAGTCCCAGAAACTGATCGTAGATGAAATTCAACCGCTCAAACGCCGTGTGGCCCTGTCCCAGAACGCGAATCACCAGGGTGAGCAAAATGAACAGGATCGCAAATCCCTTGAAGATTCCCGCCCCGCGAGTGCCGCGAAGAAAGCGGAAGGCCGCAAACACGCACACCCAGATCACCGCCATCTCGATGACGACCTGGAGGAGCTCTTGCCCGCGGATGAGTTGAATCGGGTTGCTGAACATCGAGCTCAAATCGTTGGATGCCGGTCACGCACGGCTTCGTTGCAAGTATAAGCACGCCCTACATCGATCAACCGATCTTTCGCCATCGAGAACGCGCATTGGCCCGCCGCCCAGACGCACACGTGCATCGAACGCCCGCCTGCTTCTGCAATACGTCTGCTCCTGCAACCTTTATCTGCCATACCATCATCGCATGTCGAGATTTGGGACTGAATATCACATCGCACGCTCGACCGGCCGCTGCAGCGCCACCGGGCAACCCCTTGAGCCAGGCAGCGCGTGTATCGCCACCCTCTGCGAAAGGGCCGACGATGAAGGCTTCGATCGGCGGGATTTCTCCCTCCAGGCCTGGGAAGCGGGCTCCAGGCCTCCGGGTCTGTTCAGCCATTGGAAGACGGTGGTCGCCCCGCCCGGCGCCAAGCCCAGGCTCCTGGTAGATGACGAGGTCCTCTTTGACCTGTTCACGCGCCTGGCAGCCGATGATCGGCCCCAGCGGGTGGCGTTTCGCTTCGTGCTCGGCCTGATCCTGATTCGGAAGAAGGTCTTGAAGTTCACCGGCCGCCGGCTTGATGGCGAGGTTGAACGGTGGCTCTTGCAGCCCAAGAGTAGCTCTGGCGGCTTCGAATCGGCTCGGCCTCCGGTTGAATTGGTCAATCCACGCCTCGCCGATGACGACGTGCGCCAGCTGATTGAGCAATTGAGCGAAATCCTGCAGAGCGAGCTATGACCCTCCGCTGCGACCATCACAATTCAGACAAGCCCAGGTGGCGATTATTCCGACTGTTCTGGGCGATGGCTTCCCTGGTTGTCGTCGCATCATGCAAGTCACCGGGCCGACCCGACGAGGCCGCCCGGCCGGCTCAAACACCCACATTCCAAGAGCTGGCCCAGGCGCACAACAGCCGCGTCAAACAGCTGCAGAAGGTGTATGCCGATGGCGTTATTGAAATTCGATGGACCGACCAAGAGGGCAGACACTTCGAGCAGGGAGACATGGAGATGTGGCTCAGTCTCCCCTGGCTGACAGCCCTTCGGGTCGAAAAGCTGGGCGAAGTCCTGTTGTGGCTGGGATCAGATCAAGAGCGCTACTGGCTCTTTGACATGACCGGCCAGGAGAAGGTGCTCTACGTCGGGAGCCACGATGATTCTCTGACCGTTGCGGGCGCCTTGAGCATCCGCCCCTTGGCCATGCTGGACTTGATGGGTCTCTCGCCGCTGGCCGAAGGCGCCGATCCTCCCCCTGCGGTCGACTATGACCCCAAGGATCGGACGTGGGTGGTCCCAATCGCCGGGCGCGCCGGTCCTTTGCGCATGTACTTTAATGTGCAATCGTTGCTCCCCGTGCGGGTCGAAGCCCTTGCTGCGGATGGCGCCATTTCGATGTCGAGCACGTTGCAACAATACGAATCCGTATCACAAAAGGGAGTGTTGTCGGTCGCGTCGCCGAAGATGGCCGAACTCATCGATATCGCCCTCTCCCCGAGTTCGCCAGAGCAAGGGTCGAAGACCGCTGGCCCCACGGCCGGCCTGGTCAAGATTGCCCTGGAAGAGGCCACGACATATCTCGACGCGGATACGCTGGCCCGTGTCTTTGACTTGGAGCGCCTGAAAAGCGGCTTGCGACCAGGACGCATTGAGCCTCCACAACCCCGCGCTTCAGCGTCGCCGTGATCCCATTCTGGTTGCGCCTTTAAGCCAAGGTGCGATCTCTGGCTGGAGCGTTCCGTGAGCTGCACGTGCACTTTGTTGCGCAACTTCTGTGCAGCAAATTGCGAGTGAAGGCCGATAAGCGATGCGACGGAACGGGATGCGTCGCTCGGGTCGCGACTGCGTAGGCCGGCCATGGTTGCCAGCGCAATTCCTGCGCGTGCTTGACGTCAACGCGCGGCTGACCCGACGCTCGCTCTTGTCGCTCTGTTCCAGCGTCTTGCGAAAGGACACGGATGTCCCAATTCAGTGCCACCGGCAGCCTCTGGTTGCCATCGTTGCTCGAGATCTTCGAGCGGCAGAATGGCATCCTGGACCGCCTTGACCAACTCTCGGAGGTCCAGTCAACCGTGATTGCCGATGGCCGCACTGATCGCTTGTTAGATCTCCTGGGCAAACGCCAGCGGCTGATCGACGAATTGCTGGCCAGCCAAACCGGCATGTCTGAGCTGACAGGCGACCTGGGCCGGCGAGTGGAGTCGATTGCGCCGCTGCAGCGCGACCGAATCGCTTCAATGGTGAAGGCCATTGGCGAGCGATTGGCGCGCGTGATCAATCGTGATGAGAAGGACCAGCAAACTCTTGGGGCCAATCGCGATCAACCCAGACTAACTGCAACGCGGTGCGTGAGCGCCAGGCATGCCCGCACGGCATACCGGACTGTTGCCCAGGCCCCGGTCCTTCCTGCGCGGCGCGGATGATGTCATGAGCATCCTTGAACGACAGCGCATCACGCTCCCGGGTGTGAAACGAGCCGCCGAGAACTCCGCGCCGATGCCGTCGATCCCTCGCGCCGACAACGTGGTCATCGACGATCTGCGGGACTTGATGAGCGAGGTGGCGCATGCTTCGCAGCGGCTGCAGGCCACGCACGGTTCGCTGCAAGATCATGTCGCGCGCCTTCAACGGGAGCTGGCCGACGCGAATGCCGCGTTACGCCGCTCCCAGGCCTTGGCTGCCCTGGGTCAGATGGCGGCCGGCATCGCCCATGAGGTGCGCAACCCGCTTGGCTCGATCCAGTTGTACGTCCAGATGCTCGCCGAGGACCTCGCCGATCGCCCTGCACAATCCGAACTATGCGCGAAGATCGCTCGCGCCGTTGTCACGCTCGACGCGGTCGTTCGCGATGTGCTTGCCTTCGCCCGCGACATGCTGATCAACCCCCAGCCGACGACCGCCCAGCAGCTGTTCGAGCGGACGACCGAAAACTGTCAATCCATGCTTGTCGGCAAGGTACGGGTTGTCCGAAGGCTTGATTGGAACCGGGAGTTCCAAGCCGATATCGGCCTGATCGTTCAGGCGCTGGGCAACCTTGTTCGCAACGCCGTTGAAGCGATGGAGGAAGCGTCTATCGGCCAGGCGCAGTTGCGCCTCAGCGCGACAAGCCGCCGTATTCGCTGCGCCGCAAGCCCCCCTGAAACTCGAGTTGTGCTGGCCGTGGAGGACTCCGGCCCCGGAATCCCGCCCGCGGTGATGGATCGAATCTTCAATCCGTTCTTCACGACGCGCAAGACCGGCACCGGCCTGGGGCTGGCCATTGTGCATCGCATCATTGATGCCCACGGCGGTCACCTACTCATTCACAACCTCGGATCGCAGAATTTGCCGCCGTCCGGTGATTCCACCGAGTCGAGTGTTCGTGGTCGATCCGGCACGCGCGTGGAAATCTGCCTTCCGCTGAATCCAGCCGCCGCTTCGTCAGCCAGCCGCGGCACCGAGCGTCCTTTGTTGGAGCACCCGGCATGAGCACCATTCTGGTCGTTGATGACAAGGAAATGATGCGCGACAGCGTCGCCACCACCCTGTCCCGAAAGAATCACACCGTCGTGACCGCTCACGACGCCAAGATGGCCATCGAGAAGCTCGGCCAGCGCCCGTTCGACCTGGTCATCACTGATTTGCAGATGCCGCAGATGGACGGGATCGAGCTGCTCTCGGAGACTCGACGGATCGACGAGCAGTTGCCGGTCATCGTGATGACGGCCTACGGCACAGTCGACTCCGCAGTCGCAGCAATGAAGAGGGGCGCCTACGACTACATCACCAAGCCCTTCAGCGGCGATGCGCTGCTGGCGACCGTTCAACGCGCGCTCGAACACTCCAGGCTGATGAAGGAAAACAGCATCCTTCGCGCCGCCGCCACACCCGCGGGCATTCGCTCTTGCAAGAACAATCATGAACTGATCGGCGAGAGCCCGACCATGAGCCAGCTCCAGCACCGGCTGGCCCGTCTTGCCGACAGTCATGGCACGGTGCTCATCAGCGGTGAATCGGGATCGGGCAAAGAAGTCGCCGCGCGTTGGATCCACGAGCAAAGTCCTCGTGCATCGATGCCGTTTCTGGCGCTCAATTGTGCCGCCCTCTCGACGAGTTTGCTGGAGTCAGAGTTGTTCGGACACGAAAAGGGCGCGTTTACCGGAGCAGACAGGCTTCGCAAAGGCCGATTTGAGCTGGCTGAAGGGGGGACCCTCCTACTGGATGAGATCAGCGAGATCGCCCCGGAAATCCAGGCCAAGTTGCTGCGTGTGCTCCAGGAGCGCAGCTATGAGCGCGTTGGTTCCAGCGTGAGCCGAAGTGTTGACGTCAGGGTAATCGCCACCACCAACCGCAATCTTCCGGCCGAAGTCGCCAAGGGCGCCTTCAGGCAGGACCTGTACTTCCGCCTGAACGTTCTGCCATTGGTCATGCCGCCGCTGCGCGAGCACCTCGATGATCTCCCGGCCTTGATCTCGTACTTCCTGGCCCAGGTCTCGCTGCGAGAGGGCAAACCGATCAAGACCATGGAGGGTGCCGCGATCGACAGGATGAGGATGTATGCCTGGCCCGGCAATGTGCGCGAGTTGCAAAACATCTGCGAGCGGGCCGCCGTGCTCACGCCCGACCCCGTTATCGCCGCCGCTCTCATCGCTCCGTGGTTGAACGCCACGATTCCCGCGGCCTACATCCCAATGAGTAGGCCACTCGCCGAGCGGTCTCGAATCGATCCCGGTCCTGCATCGCTGCCCGGCTCGATGATCGAGGTGACCGATCCCGCGCCCTCCCAACCGTCAGAGCTTCAGGCGATCATTTGCGATGGCAAACTGCGACTGGAAGACATCGAGCGTCAGGTCATCATCGCCACCATCGAGCACAATCGCGGGCATCGGCAGCGGAGTGCTGCGGCTCTGGGGATCGGTGTGCGGACTCTCGGCCTGAAGCTCAAGAAATGGAAGCAGCAGCAACTGGTTGCCGCGACGCTGTGAACGTTGCGCCCCTGGACGCAGATTCTGCGCTGGAGCACGGCTTTCCGCGCGAATTCTGGGGTGTTTTCCGGCCTGCGGTCGATGATCGTCGTTGCGGCGCGGCTCTTGCGCGCCTCCGAACGCCATGACTGACCCACTAGGAATCGTTGGAAGTCTGACCAGCGCCGATCGAATGATGCCGATGGCCATTCGCCCCGGCACCGTCGATCGCGCTACTGCCGTTCCCGACTTCAAGCACTTGCTTCAACAACAGATTGAGCAGGTTAACCGGCTGCAGCATGACGCCAGTCTGGCCATTCACGAACTGGCAGCGAGTCGGCAGAGCGAAATTCAAAGCGTTCTCGTCGCTGCGCAGAAAGCCGACCGCGCCTTCCAGATGCTGCTGGAAATCCGCAACAAGGTGATGGATGCCTACCAGGAGATCAAGCAGATTCAGATTTGATCCGCGGTTTGAAACAGCCGATGCCGCAATCCTCATGGATGAGGACGATGCGCTTCGTGACAGACAGTCGGGGTGAGAGCGGCATGGAGGCCGACTTTGCAGGCGATCAAACCTACGTTGCATGCGATGGCTCGTCAGTTTCGCGCTTTGCCCTTGCGCGCAAGGTGGCTGGTCGTTTCGCTACCTGTGATCGTGGTCATCCTGGCCTTTGCGCTGCGAAATGGTGGGCCTTCGCTGGAGCCACTTGGGCTCGATCCGGGCATCCCCGCGTTCGATCGCGCGGACGTGCTTGGTCACCTACAAGCTCAAGGCATCGAGCACGAACTGCGAGGGTCTGAGATTCTCGTGCCCGCCGACCGCAAGTTGGCGATCCTGGCCCAGCTCGCTGAGTCCCCGGTCATCGGTCCTAACCAGATCGACTTCAACAAGCTCATGCCCGAAGACAGCCCGTTCCGTACCCAATCCCATATTCGTCAGCGCTACCTGATCGCCAAGATGAATGTCCTGGGCCGCATGATCAGCCAAATGAGCGGAATCCAACAAGCCACCGTCGTGCTCGATCAGCCCGAAGGCGTGCCGGGGATCGGGACGCCGCGCGTTCAACCATCGGCTTGTGTCAACGTCACCACGACGGCCGACGAACTGACTCAAATCCAAGTGGATGCGATCGCCCATTTGGTTGCGGGCTCTCACGCCGGGCTCAAGCCCCAGAATGTCGTGATCATCGATGTTCGCAACGGTCGCGCACTCTACGCCCACAATGATGATGGCAGCGCGCGCGACATCACCTGGGAAAGGGCCGAAGCCGAAAGGCATGTCAAGGTCTCGCTCGAGGATGCGTTGAGCTACATCCCCGGCGTGCGCGTGACCGTCAAGGCCCAAATAGATTCGGTCCCAAATGAGCAGTCGATTCTCGCTTACAACAATAATGCGCAGCCCTCGCGTCAGGCGATACGAACGACGGCGGTCATCGGAGTGCCTCGGTCGTATTTCATCCACCTCCACGAACATCAGCAATCTGGATCCACCGCAGAAGCGGATCAATCGACGCAGCTCGACTGGTTGATCGAGCAGGAGACAAAGCGAATTGAGACCTCGGTAGCCCCACTCATGAACGTGGCGGGGCGCGCGGCGGTTGCTTCAGACGTTGTCACCATCAGCGTCATTCCTGATGCTCCGTATGCGGTTGCGTCAGCCGTTGAATCGGTTCCGATCAACCAGGATGTTCTTCAGCGCGCCACGTACGCATGTTTGGGCGCTGTGGCGGCGGCATGCCTGATCATCGTCGTCGTCCTGTTTCGAAGGGCGGGTGGGCGCGATATGGAATTCGCCACAGCGCGTTCGTTTCAGAGCCCCCGGCTGTCTGAAGCCTGGCCCAGTGACGAGCCTGGCGGCCTTGTCGACGATGAAGGCACCCTGAGGAACCAGCAGTCGCTTCGCCGTACCCAGATGCTCCATGAGCTTACTGGGTTGGTTCACGACTCGCCGGCCGTCGAAGCCCAATTTGTATGTCGCTGGATTGAGAGCCAGGCATGATCGACCGTGCCGGCATTCCCGTGGCCAAGCAACCGGCCAGGTCCATTGACGACCTTGATGGCGTGGCGAGGGCCGCAGCGCTTCTGCTGAACCTGGATCAGGAAACGGTCGCCATGCTTCTGAAGGCCATGCCGCCCGCTATCGCCGACCAGGTTGAGAGCGCCATGGCCAGCCTCGGCCCGCCGCCGAACGCGATTTCCACGCAGGTGATCGAAGCGTTTTGGACCTGGCGCTTCGCTGAGTCGCACCAGGCGCCGGACCAGCCCGCCAAGCCAGGTGAGCGCCGCCTCTTCGATGTTCTGCGCGAGGTTGACTCCGCCCTTCTCGCTCAGATGCTTGCACCCGAGCCGCCTGAGGCGGTTGCTGAGATCCTCGAGCATCTTCCAGATGAGAAGGCTTCGATGGTTTGGCGGGCATTACCACCCCGACTGCAGGACCAACTAGCTGAGATTGCACCCAACAGTGCAGATGGCGATTCCGATTCCAGCCCAGATTTGGAAGCTCTCGAATCACGCCTTATCGAGCGACTGGAGCACATTCGCCTGCAAAATCAGCCGCGAGCCGTTGAGTCCAGCGCGCGATATCACGGCCGCTTGCACAGCTTCGAAGACCTGGCCAGAGTAAGCGATCGGTGGCTTCGCGTCATCCTGACCGAAGTAAGGGGCGATGAGTTCATCGTCGCCCTCACAACGGCAAGCGATCGCCTCAAGCGGCGAATGTTCAGGAACGCGCCGCCGGACTTGAGCCGATCGCTCAAGGAGAATCTGCGCCACGGGCGCCCGGTGCGACTGAGCGAAGTCGAAAACGCCCAGATCAGAATTGTGGAAATTGGACGTCGTCTGGGAGTTTAGTACACGCCGACGTCAACTCCGCCCTCCCTCCCGTTCAACGCCCCGCGAACGTGATTCGCTGAATCATCACTTCCAGCGTCTGGCACACCAGATCGATCTCGCGCTCAGTCAGCCGATTGAAAAAAGGCAGGGCGATCGTGCGTTGGCTCACTGATTCGGCCACCGGAAAGTCGCCGGGCTGGAATCCAAAGAGTTTCCGATACGGAGGCAACAGCGGAATCGGCGGAAAATAGTTGCTTGCGCCGACTTCGTGGCGGCGAAGCCCTTCGAGGATGAAATCCCGATCATCGGAGGTGAATTGATCGGTAAGCCGCACCACATAGACAAACCAACTCATTCGCGTGTCTTCGCTGATATTCGGCACGATCAAGTTCGGATTGGGCATGAGCCGCCGTGTGTATGCCTCGGCGACCCGCTCCCGCGCTTCGACAATCTCGTTCAGTCGCTGCATCTGGGCCACCCCCAGTGCCGCGTTGATCTCGCTGAGGCGGAAGTTGTAGCCCACGCGCTCATGAACCAGCCACGAGCCCAGGGCCGCTCCGAGTCCCATTCCCAAGCCTGGAATCACCTCCAGCGCCGGAATGGCATGCAGCCCTGCGCCGGTCAGATAGCTTGGCCCGGCGCGGCCCTGATTGCGCATTGAGCGGCAAAGGTCGGCCAGCTTGTCATCGTGCGTGACAATCATGCCGCCCTCGCCGGTCGTGATTTGCTTGCTCGGATAGAAACCAAACACGGCTACGCGGCCGAAACGACCGATCGGATCGGGGCCCTTCTGACCACCCAATCCCTCTGCCGCATCCTCTACCAGCGGGATCTCGTAGCGGGCCGCCAAAGCCGCCAGTTCCAGCATGCCGCACGGATTGCCGAAGACTTCCACCCCAATGATCGCCTTGGTCTTTTCGGTGATCGCCTTCTCAACATCTTCCAACTTCATGTTGAGCGTGCGCGGATCGCAATCGACAAACACCGGTTTCGCCCCCACATACAGCACGCAGTTAGCAGACGCTACGAAGCTGAAGGCCGGCGTGATCACTTCATCGCCAGGTCCGATTCCCAACGCAAGCAGCGCTAGATGAAGCCCGGCTGTGCCCGAGCTCACACCAACGGCGTGCGGCCGGTTCACCCGTTCCCCAACCAATCTCTCGAACTCCTCCAAGCGAGGGCCGATGCTCAGGCGACCGCTGCGAAGCGTCTGAGTAACCAGGCGCACCTCCAGCTCGGTGATGTCTGGAGCGCTCAATGGAATCGGGTTGGCCACGGGTCTACTAGGATAAACAGCGCAAGCCCCTCTGGCTTGGTTTCCACGGTGCGCGGTGGTGAAAATCTCACGGATCGGAAAATACCCTCTTTACCAAGTCCGCTGACTGGCCGGCGTGCTTCAAATAGAGCCAGGCTGCCTGGACTTCCAAGACTGCCGGCACCCGACCTGCGCCACCGGCGATCAAGCCCAGCTTTTCCAAGTCTTCTGGCGTCAGGCTTGTCGAGTGCCTCGACATCAGGATCAGCGTCAACGAATCTGCCCTTCCGGAGCCGATCCGCCGAATCGAACTTGCCGCACGGCTCGATTCCGGGGTTGCTCGCTCCAGCAATCCCAGCAGGATTGCCTCCTGTTGCGGGCTGTCATCAGGCGCTTTCTGGAGCCGTTGAATCGCTTGCTCGGGATTGATTTCATTCAGCTTTGCCGCGCCTCGCACTGCCAGCGATATGTTCTGGCCCGTCCTCCGTTGAGCGTTCGATGTGCGATCGATCAAGTGGGCGTAGACGCGCTGGGCTTGATCCGGCGGGGCTTCCACCAGGAAATTGATCGCCCACTCCGTTGAAATCGCGTGGTCGAGATCCAGCAAGTCGATCAACGCGTCAGCCACCTCATTGGAGTCTGAGGAAATCGCCTTCCCCACCCGGGCCATCGCTCCCAGCAACTCTTCGTATGGCTTGACGGTCAGCGGCTCGTAGGCCGACGAGGGGACCTTGGCGCCGGCAGTCAAGAGTCCCAGCCCATACTGCATCCGCTGCTGGTACGAGGGGTTCTCGCCCAGCCAGCGCCTCCAAACGTCTTGCCCTTTGACCGGATCAATCTCAAGGAGCGTGAACTGGATTTGCATCGCCAACTTGGCATTGTTTTCGTCATTGAGCAGGGTGTGAAGCCACCCAGCGCAGGCCGACAGGTCGTAGCGCCGGATGGCGTCCAGCAGCCAGCCAATCGCTTGCAATCGGACCTCCGCCCCAACCTGCGCCAGCCGTGACTGATAAGCCGGCAAGATGTCGGCCATTCCCAGCTGTGCCATCAAACACGAGGCCAGACCGCAGATATGAAGATCATCACTCTTGGCCAGCCGCCCAAGGTCTTCCTGATCGACCAGTTCATTTCGCCAGACCAGCTCCGCCAACAGCAAGATTCGAGCCATAGGGCTTAGCCCGTCCTGGCTGAGGATCTGTTGAGCATGCTCGGGCGTGAGCAACTCCAAATCAAGACCGGTGGCAACCACGGACTCCTGCGCCTCCGGCGCCAGGTTGGAAACGAGCGATGGATCGATCTGACGATCGGGACTGATCTCCGCCAAGCCAAGGGCCGCATGAACTTGTGCCGTCCAGTGGCCGTCCTTCAGCAAGCGCTCGAAGAACTCCTTCAGGTCCGGATCACCCAGCCGCCGAAGGCCCAGCAACAGACCCAAATGGCTTCCATCCGGCTGAGGGGCGGCCGCTCGCTTGAGGACCCTGATCGAGCTTTGCGCCAAATCGTCCCCCGCTGCATGCGTGTTGCTGTCAACACCAAGCGCCACACCTGCAGCCAAAATGGCCATCACCTGAAGCGCCCGACACGGTTGCATGATGCAAAGTGTACCAGCGCCATGAGATGTCTATGGGATCGGCTGGCACTCAGCAGCGCTACCCAGTCAACCAGGTTCGACTTGGACTCATGGCGAGCCTACGTCACCCTCGCTCGAACCACATCATGCCGGAGCTGATCGATCAACTCCTGCAGGTTCACTTTCCCATCCGAGCCGCCCAGTTCCACATGCGGATTTTCCGCAAGCTGCCGGCGGAGCCGGTGATCGGCCGTATGAATCGTCGAGTGGTTGACCCGGCCAAGCCCCTGCGCAATCTCCGGGAAACTATGTGTGGTCAATTCTCGGGCTAGATAGGCCACCAATCCTCGGGCCACGACGACCCGCCGGTGCCGGCCCGATCCCATCAAATCTGCCTTGGTTACCGCCAGCCGGGCGCACACCGCGTCGATCACGCCGGCGAGGCGCACCACGTTGGCCGGCTGCCACGCCTCATCCTTGAACAGCCGATCCGCCAGAACCATGCCAATCTCTTGCTCCCATTGGTTGGCATGCCCGTTCCCATTCGACTTTCCATGTGAGGAATGTCCGTTGGATGCGTGCCCGTTGGACGTGTGTCCGTTGTGGCTATGAACGCCGTCATGCCCGTTCATCAGTGATCGATAGGCGGCGAGCTTGGTGATCGCACCCTCAATCTCACGAACCGACCCCACGCAGTTTGCCACGATCAACTCAAGCGCCGCTTCCTGGATACGCAAGCCCCGTTTCCGCGCCAGGCGCTGTATCAACTCGATCCGCGTCGCTCGATCCGGCCGATCCATCTTGACCACCATTCCAGCGAGGAAGCGGCTAACCAGCGACTTGTCGAATCGCTTGATCTGATGGGGGTGGTTGTCCGACGCCAGCACCACTCGGGCGCCGCTCAAATCGATCGCATCCAGCGTATAGAGAAACTCGGTCTGGGTTCGTGTCTTGTTGGAGAGAAAGTGAACGTCATCGATGGCCAGCAAGTCCAGTTTCCGAAGGCGTTGACGAAACGCGTCGATCGTGTCGTTGCGTACGGCGGTGATGAACTCATTGGTGAATTGCTCCCCGGTCACATACCGAACCTGCTGCGGTCGATTGGTCAGCTCGATATACCGATGACAAATCCCCTGAAGGAGATGCGTCTTCCCAACTCCGCAATCCCCATGAATGAACAGCGGCGAGATCGAGCGGCCGTTGGGGTCCTCGGCGAGCCTGCACGCTTCCGAATACGCCAGCTTGTTGCACGACCCCACAATGAAGTCGCTGAGCCGTCGCAGCGTCGGCGCTCGGCGCGTCTCTCCATTCACCTTCGTTCCAAGCCGGCCATTCCCCTCAGCCGCAGGAGCCGTAGTCGGCTGCAGGGGTTCGGCATCCTTCGCCGCCGCGACGTTCACCCGCACCTGCATGTTCCGTCCCAACGCCTCGTGCGCCACATCGCGAAGGTCCTCGGTAAACCGCGATTCGATCCACCGCGCGACAAATGGACTGCCGGTCGACAGCTCCAACCGATCCGAATCGATGTTCAATGTCGTGTGCGCGAACCACATGTCGAACTTCTGAGCGCCGATTCTCTCAGCGAGTCGGTCCCAAACCTGGTTCGTCTGACGTTTGGTTTCGTTGTCAATGGCTCGCACTGACCTGGTTGGCACAACCTCATGGGCGGCCGTTTCCAGTTGAATCGACACAAAAGGACTCCTTCCACCGAAGCTTTGGTCCGTGCACCATCGCATAGACGCTTCCCCGGTTCAGCCCTCGGCGCCAAATGCGCCGTGCTGACAACAGCCAGTTGCTGGGTTCGGGTCCTTCCGCGCTCCAGGGAAACCGCGATCGTCTCCAGTGAGCTCCGAGCGACGCCAAAGTAGGTTGCATTTCCGATTGGCAAGCGGGCGTCGTTTGTCGCTCGTTCCATGAGCGAAGTGCGAAGAGTACCTTTGTTTTCTGTTTCGACAACCCGAATTCTGATCACGAAATCGCGCGCCAGTCGGTTGGCCCGATACATCAAGGCGAACGCGAAGAAAAAAAATTTCGCGACAAAGTTATCCCCAAAACATCAATCCACGGTGGACAAAATGGTGACCGCCAAATCTCTGCCAACGCCTGTCGCGGCAAGCGCTTGTCCTACCGCCGAAATCGCTCAAACTCCCTCTCCGTTTGGAGGATCATGCATCCGAGCGGCGCGCTCGCAGATCAGAGTGGTCGAAACTCCCTCTCCTCTAACGGGCGAATCATCGCCAACCGTCGCAAAACCGTGCGGAATCCTTCCCGCCGGTACAACGCGATCGCCGGCGCATTGCTTTCATCGACCGCGAGATTCATGACGCGCTCACGTCGGCCTCCAAGCAACGTCAGCCCGTGCCGCAAGAGCTGTGTACCCAATCCCCTGCCACGCCACGGCTTGGCGAGCCCAAGATAGGCAAGCTCAACAGATTGTTGATCGCTTGATGGATTCAGAAGAAGAACTCCGGCGGGCTCGCCCCCGATCTCCAGCAACGTCCACAGTCGTGGATCAAACGCCCCCGAGGCTCGATGGCCTTCCAGAATGTCTCGCGTCTTCCGGCAGCCTCGTAGTCCCGGGCAGTCGAGCGTTTGCTCGTAGCTCCGATCAAGCGCGTGAAGGAATGCATCGCGCTGATTCTCCGCGTAGCTGAAGGTCTGTGCATCCGCCGGCCACTCAACTTGCACGTTCTGGTGTGCTTGCCCAGGCTTCAGCGGACGCTCCATGTAGTTCAGAGTTGTCAGTTGAACAAAGCCGCCCGCCTCAAACATCTGGCGATCTACCATCCCAGCCGGCTCCAGGAGCGCCTGCGCCAGATTGACATTGAGTTCCGCCAGGTGCCGGCACGCGTGGTCGATTAACTGGCCAAATGGACCGACCTGATGTGATCCAACCGGATGGCTGCTGAACACCATCGCCGTCCTGCCGGGGCTGGGCACAACCAGAACCGTCGATTCGATTTGCCCCTGCTTGGTCAGCCGAGCCCACATGCAGTCCAAGTTGATCCGGTGCGATCGGGCATACTCAAGAAATCGCTGGGCGTGAGCCCCATCGCCGCCGAGCCCCGTCTGGACCAGCTTCTCGATCGCCTGTGCCCGCCGGTCCGAACCAACTTGAACGATACGTTCAAGCTCCGGCCCCCCAGGTGGACGCAACTGATTGGGATTGATTTGCGAAAGGGTCATAGAAGTGGGGGTGTTGACGGGCTTCTGGCTACCATTAGAATAACTCCTTGGGCGATCTGGAGAACTTCATGTTGTCATCATCCCGAACGGTCTGCAAGATCGGGCGTCCTGCCTTGGCTCTGATCGCGGTGCTCGCCTGTGCTTGCGCGGCGTGGGCCTTCCCCAAGCCGGCCTCGGTCCCGTACAAATGGGAGTTGAACTTTGAACCGGGCGATCTGCGGCTCTACGTCGATTCCGATAGCAGCCAAGCCTACTGGTACTTCACATACACGGTCACCAATCGAACCGCCAAGGACCAATTGTGGGTTCCGCAAATGGTGCTGTTCACCGATGCCGGCGAGATTCTCGATGCCGGCCGCGATGTTCCCAGCCGAGTCACTGACGACCTCCTCGAGTTGTTGGGCAATGAGCTGCTCGAAGATCAAAACGAGGTGATCGGCGACTTGCTTCAGGGCCGCGAGCACGCCAAGGAGGGCTTGGTCGTGTGGCCCGCCAAAAACCTGAACGTGAATGAGCTGTCGCTGTTTGTCGCCGGCATTAGCGGTGAAACCGCCCGGGTCAAGAACCCCGTGACCGGTGGCGAAGTCACGCTTCGCAAGACCCTGCAGCGCGATTACCTGGTCCCAGGCGATGCTGTGGCTCGCGGCAGCGCGCCCGCCGAGCTGGTGACCGAGACGTGGATTTTGCGCTGATCGGGGAGTAAACTGCTCGCTTCCAGAATGCACGTTCATGGGCCTGGGGCGTTTTGCACGCCGGCTGGTCCACTCTCCAAGCAACGGATCAACTCATGGCACATAAAAAGGGACAAGGCTCTACACGCAACGGCCGCGATTCGAACCCGCAGTTCCGCGGCATCAAGTTCTACGGCGGCGAGGCCGTCCGCGCCGGCGCGCTGATCGTCCGCCAGTGCGGCACCAAGTTCAAGGCCGGCTATCTCGTCAAGCGCGCCAATGACGACGCGCTCTTTGCCACCACCGATGGCACCGTCCAGTTCCGCGGCCGATTCGTCGACATCATCCCCGCCGATCCCGCCATTCCGCATTACACCGCCGCAGGCAACGGCAATGGCGGCACGGTCCGAAAGCCCCAGCGTTCCCGCCCCCAGGCCCAGACCGCGTGAGCGCCCCGCTGGCTTGCCCTATAAGGCAATCCTGAATCTGCGGGGCGTCTTACGACGCCCCGTTTTCTTTCATGTTCTTCATTGACCGCGCCACCATCTTCGTTCGTGCCGGCAACGGCGGAAACGGCGCTGTCAGCTTCCGACGCGAAAAGTACGTCCCCAAGGGCGGTCCCGACGGGGGCGATGGCGGCAAGGGCGGCGATGTCATCCTCGTTGGCGATCCTTCCTACGACACCCTGCTGCACCTGACCCATCATCCCCACTACCGCGCCAAGAACGGTGGCGGCGGTATGGGAAAGTCCATGCACGGTGGCGATGGCGCCGACATCATGGTTCCCATCCCGCTCGGGACGGTCGTCGCCGATGCCGCCAGCGGCCAGGTCCTCGCCGACATCAACCAGGCCGGTCAGACCTTCCTGGCAGCCAAAGGAGGAGCGGGGGGCCTCGGCAACGAGCACTTCAAGAGCGCAACGCACCAGACTCCAACCGAATCGACGCCGGGCGAGCTTGGTCAGGATCGCACGCTCAAACTCGAACTCAAGCTCCTGGCCGACGTCGGCCTGGTCGGCCTGCCCAACGCTGGCAAGTCGACGCTCCTTCGCGCTGTCAGCCGCGCCACCCCCAAGGTCGCCGACTACCCGTTCACGACGCTCTCACCGCACCTGGGCATCGCCGAACTTCCGGGGGATCGCCGCCTGGTCGTCGCCGACATTCCGGGCCTGATCGAAGGCGCCGCCCACGGCGCGGGCCTCGGCCACGATTTTCTTCGCCACATCGAGCGCACCGCTGTGCTCGTCCACGTTCTCGATCTGGCGCCGCTCGACAGCTCTGACCCCGCGCGCAACTACGAGGTCATCCGGCAGGAACTGCTCGACTATTCAGTTGAGCTGGCCGAGAAGCCCGAGATCATCGTGTTCAACAAGATCGACTTGGTTCCGCAAGATCAGCGCGCGGCCGCGGTGAAAACGATGGTGTCCAAGCTGCGGTTGCCGCGCGATGTGAACCCGATTCTCACCAGCGGCGCGACCGGCGAAGGGGTGAAGGAGATGCTGGAGGCGTGTTGGGCAGCGCGAGGAAAACGTGGGGAACCGGCCACATGGCTTGCAAGAACTAGTGCTCGCACTTGAAGCGATTCCCGGTATAGGGCCCGCAGCAGGCATGTTTCGGTGTAGAATGTATGTGTCGCATGGCACCGTAAGAAACAAACGAAGGGAGTCGGCCTTGAAATATCTGACCGTGCTGACTATCGCGTTGACAGGATGCAGCGCACAAGAGCCGCGCAAGCCAGCGCAATCCGACACGCCTGATTCAATCACAGCACCAGTCGTGGATGCGAGTGGCAAGGTCGTCATTTGGGACAAGACCGACCAGTATTGGTTCATGGACAATCAGCGCGTGCAGCTATCCAGAGTTCTCAAATCCGATGAGATTGCGCAGGTGGGCGACAAAGGATGGTTCGATCAATCGACGGCGCGGGCCACGGCCTGCGACGATTCGCTGCCCGTCCTCTTGAATGATGGCCGTGTGCTAATTGTCGGCTGGGTCGATTCGATGATGCTTGTGGATGACGGCAAAGGCCAGCCAGTTCTCAAGCGTGTGCACGCGGATCAATGAAAGACAACAGGATGCTCAAGGCGATCGTACTCTTTCTGACGTTCCTGATGGGTGGACTGGCTGCTGTTCATTACGCCCGCACCGATACTTCGCAATGGAGCGCAGAGGTGAGGCCGATGTACTGGGTTGGCAAACGAGGATCATCGATGTCAGAGCGGACAATGACGGAAATGTGGGGAATTGGCGTTGCGCCTCGGACGATTGCCATCACGGGCTACGTCTCAGCGGTCATCGGTGCTGTTGGAATGGGCGCGATCATCAGTAATCGGTGGATTCTGATTGAGCGAAAACCATGAGCCGCCGCCGGCATAACCGGTGCCGCTGAGGATCTGCGCACCGATGCGCAATTACTTTAGCCTGCCTTCCACGCCGACGATGACGATCGATCTTGATTGTTGGGCCCTCGAAGCGCTAGGCTTGTTCGATTGGAGTAACTTGAACATGGAGGTTCATCATGAAGGATGGTTCATATAAACTTCGGCTGGCGGTTGGCGGCGTCAAAGTCGAGGCTTCGAACGTCTCGTACCTTAGCGGGGAGATGATCGCTGAAAACGTGATCATGACGTTCGCAAGAGGTCATGAAACGGTTGACTTGCGTTGTTCCATGACTGGGCAAATTGACAGATTCGGTTCATCACTTGAAGACCTCATGCTTACGCTGCAATTCAGCTCGGTGAATGGCGAGTCGATTCCAAGCGCGATAACTGGATTGTTGCTGTGGCGGCCTGCCTTTGATCCGTTCAAGGGCCACTACAAGTGGGAGGTGCAGAATGGTGATCAGGCGGTCGTCACATTCGTTCCCTCAATGACGCCACGGTAATTTCGAGCTGCGCTGTTGGCCGTCGCTACACAGCCTTGCGATATCTCTCAACCGGGACCTGAATGGTTCGGTCCGGTGGCGAACCTGAAGTCAAGATAGACTCGACCCGACGCATGATCGGCGCCGCGTAATAATGGGCCCCGCACCGATCGCAGACGCCGATCGGAACCTCCTCCAGCACCACGATGCCTCGATGATGCTTGATCGGCTCCAGGTCAACGATGCACTCTCGGACGGTGCCGGTGCAATACTCGCATGGGAAATCGTACATCGTCATGGTCTGATCTCGTACACCGTAATGATCAACAGCGGTCCCACAAACCTTGTGACCACACCAATGGAAGTTGTAAGATCGCAGCCTTTGCCAACAACTTCAAATCGCCGTCCTCGCGGATCATCGTCGAACACACGTTGAATTGTACCCGTCAGAATCGCAGACTCCATGTCGACCACATCAACGTTGTCTTGCTGCATTTCCAGAACCGCGTGCGGAGTCAAGACATAATTCTGCGACAGGATCGCCACGCGCATCAGCTCCATCGCACGATGAAGGTCGGATTTCATTGGTGATGGCCGCTCACAGCCACCACTTTACAGCATATCCGATCACGATTTGGAGCGCACAAACAGCAGGAACCCCGCCGCGCCGATGATCCCAACCATCGATGCGCTGATGAACACCCACTCCGGCCCCGCCAGCAGCCACACTGCCGCGCCGATCATCGGCGCCAGCATCACCGAGAACGTCCGCACCGACCAATAGAGACCAGTCGCCGCCGTCTTGGCATCCTGCGGAACCAGCTCGGTGATCATCGCCTTGCGCGCCGGCTCGCCAATCTCGCGCAGGCCCGCGATCACATAGGCAATCACCAAGCCAACCAAACCGAATTGGGTCCCCAACCCCCAGAACGCCAGCGGAAAAAGCGCAAAGAACACAAACGTCAACGTTATGAAGGGCTTCTTCTGCGCTCCCGGCCGCGAGGCAAGCCAGCCGATCGGAACGTACAGCAATAAAGATGTCATTGACTGCACCGCCAGCAGCACTCCAAAGGTGCTGGCGTTGATCCCGAACACGCCGAAGCCCTCGGCATTCACCACTTGAGCGCTCATCGCCACCGCGTACAGCACAAACAGCTCGCGCGGCATTCCTTCGCCCATCCGCGCCAAAATATCCGCCACCAGCAGCTTCTTCAGCTCCGAAGGAAATCGCCTGATCAATCGGAAGCTGAAGCCTACTGATCGTTTTGCCGTATCCTTAGTGTCGGTGCGAAGCATCTTGACCTGCACCAGCACGGCGAGCAGAACCAGAATCACGCTCAGCGCGACGCCCATTTTCACGCCCATCACCGCGCCGAACGTGTACACCAGCGCTCCGCCGATCAAGTACGCAAAGATGCGCGAGATGCGCCGCTGAATCGATTGCAGCGAAATCGCCATCGTCCGATGCTGCGCCTTCAGCGTGTCGCCCACGACCGTCAACGTCGCCGGCTGCGAGATCGAGTCGTACGCGGTGATGAACGGCAGCGCCGCGAACGCCATGATCGTCGCCAAGCCGGGGGTCACCGCCGTTAGCAGCAGCGCGTATCCAACAAGCGGCAGCAGAGCAAAGCCGATGAGCGCCTTGCGGGTACCAAGCGTTCCGCCGATGCGGCCCCCGAGGTAGTAGTACACGCCTTCTTGCAGATCTTTCCAGAAGCCGAACAAGCCAACGGCAAGGATGATGACTGCGGCCTGCGAGAGCCCCAAGTTTGAGAGAAAGGTCGGGCGTCCCGCTTTTGCGGCTTCGATGCTCTCCTGAATGAACTTGGGCATGAACGGTGCCCAGAGTTCCTGTCCCATGCCGATCAAGAGAATCGCCAACAGAAGCGCGCCCGTCGAGCGGTTCATGCCCAATCGCGTCGCGATCGCCGCCGTTGACGGTTCCGCTTGCTGCTGGCTTGCTGTGTCGGCCATGATTCCCATGGTATTTCCCCAGTTCCGTGAGGAGGCGCGATGAGTTCTCCGCAATCGGCCAGTCGGCGTCCTAAAATGAACCCAAGGAGCCTTTGAGATGCAGTCTCAACGACCGCCGCACGTCGTCATCCTCGGCGGGGGCTTTGGCGGGCTGTACGCCGCGAAAAAATTGCGCAAGGCGCCCGTGCACATCACGCTCTTCGATTCCCGCAACCACCACCTCTTCCAACCTCTTCTTTACGAAGTCGCCACCGCCGCGCTCTCGCCCGCCGACATCGCCGCACCCATCCGCAAGGTTCTCTCCAAACAGAAGAACACTACCGTCCTGCTCGGCCAGGCCGCGAGCATCGACACTGCCAACCGTGTGGTTCACCTGGTTGATGACGTCATTCATTACGATTACCTGATCGTCGCCACCGGCGCGACCCATTCGTACTTCGGACACGAACAAGACTGGTCGAAGTTCGCGCCCGGCCTGAAAACCGTTGACGACGCCCTGGAAATCCGCCGCCGCTTCCTCCTGGCCTTCGAAGCCGCCGAGCGCGAAGCCGATCCCGATGCCCGCCGCGCCAAGCTCACGTTCATCGTGGTGGGTGGCGGACCCACCGGCGTCGAGATGGCCGGCACCATGAGCGAGCTGGCGCGCCGATCCATTCCCAAGGACTTTCGCGCCATCGACACCACCACCGCGCGCGTCATCCTTTTGGAAGGCGGCGATCGCCTCCTGCAAGCGTATCCGCCCAAGCTTGCAGCGCGCGCCAAGCGCGATCTCGCGAAGCTCGGCGCCGAAGTCCGGCTCAACAGCTTCGTGACCGAAATCGATGCCCAGGGCGTCAAGGTCGGCCAGGATCGCATCGAGGCCGAGAACGTCATTTGGGCCGCCGGAGTCCAAGCCTCTTCCCTCGGCGCCACGCTTGGCGTTCCCATCGACCGGACCGGCCGCGTTCAGGTCCTGCCTGACCTGTCCATCCCAGGCCACCCCGAAGTCTTCGTCATCGGTGACCTGGCAAAATCGGTCGATCCCAAGACCGGCAAGGAAGTGCCCGGCGTCGCCCCGGCAGCCATACAAATGGGCAAGTACGTGGCGTCGATGATTGCCAGAGAGGCGCGCGGCACGCAGTCAAGCACGCAGCGCCAGCCCTTCCATTACGTCGACAAGGGCATGCTCGCCACCATCGGCCGCGCTCGCGCTGTCGCCTCGATCAAGGGGTTCAACTTCGCCGGCCCCTTCGCCTGGCTCCTCTGGGCCCTCATCCACATCCTTCAACTCATTGGCTTTCGCAATCGCCTGATCGTCATGCTCCAATGGGCCTGGGCCTACATCATCTTTCAGCGCGGCGCGCGGCTGATCACCGGCAACTCCCATCTCGAACTCCGCCGCTCACGCACCGATGAGAGCGATCTTCCTCCCGCCTCTGTCCGTCCTTTGCCCCAACCCCGCGCGGCTCCAGCCGAGCCCGCCCGCAGGTATTAATCTCACCGTCTCACGATTCCTTCGGCAAATGCGGCTGATGAATGTGCACCGGTTTCGATACCTTGCGCATCCGAAGATTCAGCAGTTCGACGAAAAGCGAGAATCCCATCGCAAAATAGATGTATCCCTTGCTCACATGCGCGCCGAATCCCTCCGCCATCAACATCACGCCGATGAGCAGCAGGAATGAAAGGCCCAACATCTTGATCGTCGGGTGCCGCTCCACAAACTCGCTGATCGGGCGGGCGAACCAGAGCATCACCAACACCGCTACGATCACCGCCGTGATCATGATCGTGAATGCTTGCCACTCGCGGCCCTCGTGCTGATCCACCATACCCACGGCCGTGATCACCGAATCCAGTGAGAAGATGATGTCCATCAGCATGATCTGAACGATCACCGACCCCATCGTGGCGGCCCGGCGCCCCACGCCGTCTTCCGGCTCGTCGCCCTCAAGCTTGTTGTGGATCTCATGCGTGGCCTTGGCAATCAAGAACAACCCGCCCACCAGCAGGATGATGTCCCGCCACGAGAAAGCAAAGTCCTGCCCAAGAACGGAGAACTTCAGCCAGTCGTTGGTCGCACGGCTGACCCACCCAATCCCCAGAAGAAGCACGATTCGCATTCCCATCGCCGCGATCAGCCCCAGTTTTCTTGCCGCATTCCGCCGTTCCGGCGGCAGTTTCCCGCTCAAGATCGCTATGAAGACAATATTGTCGATCCCCAGCACCACCTCCAGCGCCGTCAGCGTCAACAGCGCCAGCAGGTTCTCCACGGTGAACAGTTCGAGCACGGCCGTTTCTCCGATGTTGACGACGTTTGCCAATACGCGGATGCGGATCGTACACGCTCGACCGGCTCGGCACATCCGGGGCGCGATAGCCAGCGATTAGCAGAGGCTCACGGCGTCGCCATTGAACTGACCACCGGCTCGACTGACATGCCTGCCTGCCGCCTCAGGTCTTCCACATTTGCATCTCGGATGTACTCAACAAGACCCGCGCACAGGCTGTTGAATCCAAAGCCGCCGCGCGTCATCTCATCAATCGCCTGCTCCTTCGTCCAACCCTGCACCGCAACTCGATACATCGCGCACAGCAGTCCTGTTCGATCCGATCCATGCTGGCAATGCACGAACATTGGCAGATTGTCTCGATCGTTCACCAGGCGCAGAAACTCGATCACTTGCTCATCGCGCGCATCCCACGCCGACATTGGGATGAAAAAGTGTCGCAACGCCACGGCCTCATCGTTGGGACCCCTTTCATTCCCGGTTCGCAGGTTCAAAACGCTCTTGATGCCGATCTCCGACAGACGCCGGATTCCCTTCGCCGTCGGTTGCGCCCCACAGAACAAGTCATCGCTGACTCTGCGGAAGTTCCGCAATCCCGGCTCGTCCGTCACCTGCGACCATTGAGGCGGCTTGCCGTGCGCATCGTTCCAGGACGGCGGCAAACGAGTCGTGTTGCGGCAGGCCACGAGCCCGACCGCCAGAACCGCGCACAACAAAGCCGCCAAGACGCTGTCGCAGCGCCCCGGCGGGTCGTGCAAACGTTCAGCTTGCGTTCTCCAACCGGCAGGCAATGCGCACCGATCGAGTTACTTATTGGTGGTCGCGCCCGTGGCGGTTGTGGTCGTCGTCGTTCTCATGGCCGGGAAGCTTGCTTCCAGCTCGCTGAGAATCTCGCGAGAGACATATTCGTTGCCGAAGCCCGCCGAGACCTGGACCTTGGTGGAGTTGTCGGCGTGTTTGTAGGTCTCAACGCTGATCCGCTCATTTCGCGCGGTTCGAGCCACAATCTGCCCCGCCAGTGCGTCGCAATCGTGCTTCTCGATCTTGTAGCCGAATTGATCGCGAAGAACCACGACCGCCTTGTCGTGAATGGTCCGCAGATCCGATTGCATGTACATCTGCAGCTCGCCATTGGGCAACTTCGAGTACGATGTTCCCGACTTGGTCTGGCCGCTGCAGCCCGCCAGCAAGCCGACGGCACAGAACAGGACAACTCCAAAGCTCATAACGATGCGCCAAATGCGTGTCATATGCATGTTCTCCTAAACAATGGACGAATGTGACCTTTTCGCCTCCCTGTGAGGCCACAATGGAACAGCCAACATCGTCCGGCATCGAACCGCCAACGTCAAGTCACCCGGTGGAATAGGCCGCTATCGGCATAATTCCAGGTAAATCTGAAAGAACTCTCGCAGTTCGTCGCGGTAGCGGTCACCGAGGGTCAATCCTGCTATCTCGGCCATGAGCAGATCGTCGTCCTCGAGCGAAACGCATCGGCCCCCCCCGGCTGCTGCGATCTCCGCGAAGTGCTTCACTTCCTTGTTCTCGGCTTGAATCGCGTGCACCGTCAGTTTCGATTGCTCCCGCGCGCGCTCCGCAAGGCTTACGCAACGCGCGCCGAATCCAACGTGCGGCGGCGCATCGCCCACCAGAATCAGAATCTTCGCACTCTCGGCTCGCCAACCCAGCTGCATGCATGCCAGCTTCATTGCCGGGTAGACCGCCTCCGGATGATCGCCTCCCCCTTCAGCCGAAAGCTGCCACAGGTTCTTACGCAGCGCATCCAGATCGTTGGTGAAATCCCACGCTTTGGTCTCAAACTCGTCCTTCTGATCTCGATACGCGACCAGTCCCATCCGCGCCGACTCGACCAGCCCGCTCACAAACAGCATCATGTCGTCGATCCCCGCCTGTGCTGCCGCGATCTCGCCCGACATGCTCGCGGTGCAATCAAGGCAGATCGCCAAATCGATCTGGCGTTCGCCCAGCTTGGTCATGTAATCCTCCAGGCCGCTGAATTGCTCGGGCTCCAATGCCGCCAACTGGGATGGCTGAACCCGTTGCCCCTTCTGGGGCGGGCTCAAGCACTCGTGTATCGCAAGCCCCCGTCCCGTCTTGAGCAGCCAGTGCTGCCAGTCGTATCGCGTTCGAAGATGCGGCTGCTTCAACAACGCCGCCAGCCGTGATGAGAAAACCCCGGCTTGCACCCGATCCATTTTCAAGATCACTTGCCGCACGGTCTCCAGCGCCGATTCCTGCCATTCCTTGTCGCCGCTGGCCGCCGCAATCTCCACCGCCAGCATCTTGTCTTCCAGATCAGATGACTTGGACAGAATCCTGATCGCCCGCGCCAATCGATCTGACTCGATCCGGTATCGATGTCGAAGCGCCGCGCGGATCACCCGCAGGTCGTCCTCTTCGGCCAACCAATCGCCTTCCTGCGGCGCACCGCGCCGCGCCAACGATCGGATGGCAAAAGCGCGCACCTGCCACACCGGATCGCGCAGCAGCCCGACAAGTATTTTCTGGCTCGCCGGGCACCCGTACCGCTCCAGCCTGATCGCGGCGATCGCCCGCCGCGCCCATGCTCCATCAGCCAGCATGCGCTCGAGCGTCTGCCGCTCCAATTCCGGGGCATCGGCCAGAACCGGACGGCTCGGCTCGGCGCTTGGTTGGTTCGAGTCGGTCGTTTGAGTGGCCGGCTGCGTTGCCCCCGTGCCCGGCTGCCCGCACGCCCATGCCGAGGCGCTTGCCTCGATCGCACAAAGAGCCAGGCCGATTACTCGGCCCGACACTCGCCCCCGAAACTGAACCGACCGCTGCATGATCGACAAGTCTACCAGCCGGAAATGACTTGACTTATCGCTGGTTTGGCATACTATGCTAGACATAGTATGAATACCAAGGACACTCCGATGCGCATCGAACGCGAACTGATGAGGGGGGCCGGGCCCGTCGCCGTGCTCAAACTGCTGGAGCGCCGCGGCGAAATGTACGGCTATGAGCTCGTCGAGGCCCTCGCCAGTAAATCCAACGGCGTACTGGCCATGGGACAATCGACGCTCTATCCCCTACTCTATAACCTCCAGGCCAAGGGCTTGATCGAATCATCGTGGCGGCAGACCCCCAGCGGCCGCGGCCGCCGGTATTACAGCTTGACCCGCAAAGGCCGCGGCAAGCTCGCAGCCGAAACTCGACAATGGAAGGTCCTTGCTGAAGCCATGGCTTCGCTTGGCGTACTCCCCGCGCCCAAGGCCGGTCAGCCCGTCATCTGAGTGACTCCAATCATGGACGCAGCAGCCAAAGACTCATCCAACGATCGCATCACGATTCGCGATCGCCTCGCCACGCCCGTATCCGATGCGCTTCAAGGCAAATGGAGAGCCCGCGCGACCCTCGGCCGAATCCTGAGCAACGCCGGCCTTCCGGAATCGATCACCCGCCTCATCGAGGGCATTGTGAGAAAGTCGCGCCTTTGGCGTCGCGAGAAGGTCGATGTCGCCAACGAACTGATCGCCCACTTCGCCGATGGCTTGGATGCGGGCCGAACGCCAGAGCAATTGGTCGACGACTTTGGCGATCCGATTCGCGCCGCCGCACTTATTCGCCGCGCCATGAAACGCAATCGCCCGCTCTGGTGGCGAACCCAGCGCCGCATCGGCCACGGCCTTGGCTTGCTCGCTCTCTTGCTCATTGGCATCTATCTGTACGCTCTGATTCTCTACCTCACCGGCTCCCCAAGGATCTCGCACGACTTTCTGGCCGATCTCAATGCCCTGCCCGCGGCCGCGCCACAAGCTGAACGCGCCTGGCCTCTCTACCGCCAAGCCCTCCTCACCCTGCCAACCGAGCCCGAGCACTTCAATTCCAGCACACCAAACCACAACGATCCAAAATGGCAAGCGTGGCTGGAGTACCTAGCCGCTCACGACCCCGAACTTCAGCTTGTCCGGCGGGCGGCCGACAAACCTGCCCTCGGCTTCCTTGCTTCAACATCGATCGATCCTCTCGACACCCCTCTCTGGCCGGGCCTCAAGTCGGATGCCGATAGAGGCGTGATGTCGGTTCTCCTGCCGCACTTGGGCTCGCTGCGCCGTGTGGCGCGAATCCTTGACATCGATATCCAACGCGCCGCGGCCGCCGGCGACGGCGCCGCCGTCAATGCCAACATCTTCGCCATCATCGGCATCGCTGAGCACACCCGCGAAATGCCCGTGCTCATCAACGACCTGGTGAGCTATGCCATCTTCGGCCTCGCCGTCGAGGACCTCAAGCAAATCCTGGCCGACTCGCCGCAGCTTCTCAACGATCACCAGCTCCGCGACCTCGCCCATCGAATTTCATCGTTCCCCGGCGCCGCCGGCGGCGGAGCCATCCGCATCCGCCTCGATGGCGAGCGCATGTTCTTCCACGACTTTGTCCAGCGCTCCTACACCGACGATGGCTGCGGCGACGGTCGACTCACCGATGCCGGCATTGAGTTTCTCTCCCTCGTTCAAGCCGCCAATCAAATGTCGGGCTACGAATTTGAGCCTCTGGCTCCGCTCACTTCTCTGGTTGCCGCGGGGCGCCGCGACGTCGTGGCCGAATACAACAAGATGATGGCCTTGCTGGAATCCGACGCCGCCAAACCGATGTGGCAATGGGACCACCCTGCTGAACAGGAAGTCGGCAAATACCTCGATTCGATCTGGCTGCGCATGCGCTATCCACCCATGGCCTTGCTCGTGCCAGCGGTTTCCAAGGCACAGGTGCAAGGCGAACTGATGAGCCAGCAGCGCGACGCCGCGTTGCTGGCGATCGCCCTTGAGCTTCATCACCGACGTCACGGCCATTGGCCGCAATCACTCACCGAACTCGCGCCAGCCCTTCTGCCTCAAGTTCCCGTCGATCGCTTCGACGGCCAGCCGATTCGCTACCGCCTCATCGATGGCAAGCCGCTGATCTACTCAGTCGGAAGCGATCGCGATGACGACGCCGGCCAGCCGCCGCGCGAAGCCGACGGCAGCCCCAACAACCAGAGCGCGGCTCGATGGATCTCCGCGGGTAAGCTGGCTCAAGTCAAGGCTGGCCAACCGAGCTTCCAATACCCGACCGCCCAGCAATACCCCCCCGACGGCGACTGGATCCTCTGGCCGCCCGTCCCCGCGCCTCCCTCACAACCGGGGCGTGCCTCTCTCATGATCGCACCTCCCAACAACTAACAACTAACAACGAACAACGAACAACGAACGACCTCTGACCTCTGACCTCTGACTTCTGCCCTCTGACCCCCTTCAATCCCCATGCATCTGCCGCAACCGCGTGCTCAAGCGCAGCAGCAAATGCACCCTCTCAAATTCATTCAACCACTCCTGCAACGTCGCATTCAA
>JAKEEP010000253.1 GCA_022616475.1 Phycisphaerales bacterium
ACGGATAAGGAGTCGATCGGCTCTGAAGTCCTCAAGGCGCTGGCGGATCGCGCTGCGGAGTTCGGTCTGACGGTTCGCAGTGTCGGTCTGCGGGACATCATCCTGCCGGGCGACATGAAGACGATCTTGAATCAGGTGATCACGGCGCAGAAGCAGGCCGAGGCCAACCTGATCAAGCGGCGCGAGGAGACGGCGGCGGCCCGCAGCCAGGCGAACACGGCCAAGCTGCTGGCGGAGAACCCGGCGCTGACGCGCTTGAAGGAGCTGGAGATGCTCGGCGAGATGCTGGCCGGCTCCAAGAGCACCTTCGTCTTCGGTCAAGGCGACATGCTCGAGAACATTCGCGGCCTGATCCGTCAGGACGCGGATGAGAAGTAGGCTGTTTACAGCGCACCTGATCGCGGGTGCGCTTTCTTTTGGCCTCTGAACAGATGAAATCGGTGGGCCACGGGTGGCACGGGCATCCTGCCCGTGCAAATCGTGCGGGCAGAATGCCCGCACCACCAATTCCGTTAGGCGCTCCTAGTTTCGCGTCTTGCGCTGGGCTTCGGGGACCTTTCGAAGGTGCTCGAGGGCCTTTTCCAATACCGGATCGGAAGCCGGGGTGAACTCTTCGGGTTTGGCTTCGACTTTGATCTGCGGCTCGACGCCGACGTCTTCGATGGAGTTGCCGTTGTGATCGAGATCGAGCCAGCGCGGCAGGTTGACGACGATGCCGCCTTCGAGCTCGATTCGGCGCGGATTGGCGCTGGCGCCGGCTGTGCGATCGCCCATCGTCGTCACGTTCGGGCACTGCGCGAACATCAGCGCAAACGACTCGGCTGAGCTCATGGTTCGCTGTCCCCACAGCACCACCACCGGCGCTTCCCAGAGCCAGGGGCCGCGCGGCTCGAAGGCCCGTTCATACTTGGGGCCCAACTCATCGTGCTTGGGTCCGCTGCGATACTGGCTCATGCTGTACGTTCGCTTGTGGTCGAGGAATCGCCCGGCGATCTCGCGGCCCAGCAGCTCATCGCCGCCGCCGTTGAATCGCAAGTCGATCACGAGTCCCCAGGTCTCGGCGAGTTGCTCCAGCACATCGTCAAAAACGCTCGGCACTTCGCGGCGGTTGAGGGCGTAGACGTTGATGTAGCCGATGGCATCATCGGTTCTGCCCCAACTGATGTCCTGCTTGGTGTCGGTTAAGCCGCCGATCAAGCGCGGGAGGGCCTGCCAGCTTGCGTTGAGCGGGCGCGGACGGTTGTAGCCGGGAACGAACTCGTTGCCGACCTTGACGAAGATGTGCAGGTCGCGCAGCTCAGTGAGGAGCGCGCCGATGGCTGCACCCGCCTCGTAGGTCGATTTCGCATTGGCCGCAGCGGCGCGATATCGCTCGCGGCATTCATTCCAATCGACATCGGGCCGAATGATGAACTTCGCGTATTCGCGATCGAAGGCATCCCACACCGTGTCGAACGCGCGAAGGGATTGCTCGGGCTCGAACGAAACGAGGGCCGGCAAGGCTCGGTTGTTGAACGCATCGACGTGATCCAGCGTTCCTTTGTCCGTGTCGACCATGAAGTAGTGCCGCTCACCCTGCGGCGTGTCGATATCGAACACGAGCGAGCTTTTCTTGGGGATCACGGGCAAGTTGCCCGCCTGCCAGCCGCTGTTGATCTTCCAGGCACAGATGCGCTTTCCCCACACGATCATGCCTTGGGCGCCGTTTCCAATGACGGTGGCCTCGGGAAAGAGCGCGCCGAGGTGACTTGGGTTGAAGCGCATCCAGATCGATGCGACGAGAGAGCTGCGATCGCCTGCTGTGACTGTCCCAGGTTTGTCCGGTATAAGCGCCGCCCAGACCACATTCTTGTCGTGAACACCACACACAACGTTGGATGGTCCAAGCTCAATTTTGAGCTTGTCGTCGAACTCGTACACGAACGACTTCAGCGCCCAGACATCGTCCTTGGTGCAGGTCCATTCGCGTGTGGGCTGGCCTTCGAAGAAATCGAGCGTGGCGGGGTAGAGCTTGGCCAGATCGGCTGCTTGGGCCTGTAGTGAAGCGGCGAGCACAGCGATGATGGCAACGATGCTGCGCATGAAGGCACTCGATTGGCTGTGGCCCTTACTTCAGCGGCTTGCCAAGCAGCTTGCGCTTTTCGCGCACGAATTTCATGTGATGATCCACGTGGCCGCTGTAGTCTTTCACAAGCTGGCCAAGCGTGACGCGTCCGCGCTCGCTGTGCATGCCGGCACGGTCGAAAGCCGAATCCGGCAAATGGCGGAGCAACTCGGCGGTGAGCAGCTGGTTGATGCGGAACGCGTCAGCGGCCATGGCCGCGTCGAGCTTGTCGTAGTGAAGGTTGCTGGCGAAGCGGGTCTCGTCGTAGCCGATGATGGTCGGATTGTCCTCGGCGATGATCCGCTTCATGCGATCTGAGCCGATGAGGTGACTGTCCATCAGATGGACGATGATCTGCTGAATGGTCCATTTCCCGGGGGCGCCCGACGGCAGGGTGTTGAGTTCCTTGGCTGTGAGTCCCTTGATCCCCTTGCCTGGCACATCGGCACATGCCGCGAATTCATCGATGAGTCTTTTGTACTTCATGTTCAATGTCCACCGCGACTGATTTGCAAGCCCACGATTCCGATGACGATCAGGACGATCGATCCGACCTTCCACGCGTTGACGTGTTCGTTGAAATAGATCATGCTCGCGATAGCGATGAGCGCGACGCCGGTGCCAGCCCATAAGGCGTAGGCCACGCCAATATCCATCTTCTTGGTGGCGAACGCGAGGAAGACGACGCTGAGCAAGTACATGATGATGGTGGCGACGGTCGGCCACAGTCGCGTGAAGCCTTCGGACAGCTTCATCGCAAGAGCCCAGCCGACTTCGAACGTAATCGCCAATGCCAGCCAGAGGTAGACCATATCGCTCGTTCGGAGGGACCAATTAGTCGAGGTTCTCGGCCAGCACGTTTCGCGCCTGTTCCTCGCGGAACTGTTTCAGTTTGGTGCGAAGCGGCGGCCGCTCAAGCGCCAGGATCGCGACGGCCAGCAGCGCCGCATTGATGGCACCGGGTTTGCCGATGGCGAGCGTGCCAACGGGGATGCCGCTGGGCATTTGCGCCGTTGAGAGGAGCGAATCCAGGCCCTTGAGCGATTGGCTCTCCATCGGCACGCCAAGCACAGGCAGCATCGTGTGTGCCGCACAAACACCCGCGAGATGCGCCGCCCCACCTGCGGCGGCGATGATCACCTTCAGGCCGCGACCTTCGGCCTTGGAAACGTATTCGGCGGTTTCGTGCGGAGTGCGGTGTGCTGAGAGCACCCGGCATTCGCGCGACACATCAAATTTCGCCAAGGTGTCATCGGCATGGCGCATCGTCTCCCAATCGGACTTGCTTCCCATGAGAATTCCAACCAACGGCGAAGCGGGCTCAGCCATACGAAGGTTGTTATATCACAAAACGCGCTGGCCCAAGTGGCCAGAACAGCGTCCGGCCGAGCTCGCCAACTAGGGCTGGGTTCCGATCAGAATCCACGGTATGCCGCGCTACGGTGAGGTGTCACTCATGAGTCCGCAAACCAGGAGATTCCAAATGCACATACGAACACACACCGCCAGTTTGAGCATCGCGCTCGCAGCGCTCATCAGCCTTTCGGCCGCACCTCTCACCGGCTGCGAGGACCTTCCCGGAACCAGGACTCAGCAAGCCACCGTCATCGGCGGGGCCAGCGGCGCCGTCCTCGGCGCGGTTCTGGCGAAGGAGAACCGGCTGCTCGGCGCCCTCATCGGGGGTCTGCTGGGGGCGGGCGGCGGATACCTCATCGGAGCCAACACCGACTGGTTTGGCAAGGATGACGATGAGACCCGCAACGAAGTTCAAAAGGCCGTCGATCGAGCTGAGCGCAATCCGGCCACACCCGAGCAAGCGCGGCGAGCGCGAACCGCCGACATCAACAACGACGGCTTTGTCACGCTCGATGAAGTTGTCGCCATGGAACGCGCCGGCTTCAGCGACGATGAAATGATCCAGCGTCTCGAAGCGACCAACCAGATCTTCGATCTGAATCAAAGTCAGGAAGATGTGCTTCGCGACAACGGCGTGAGCGGAAGAGTGATCACCCGCATGAAGCAGATCAATCGACAGGAGCGCGACCGCCTGCTGTCTGGGACGTCGAATGACGTGATCAGCCGCGATTCAGACGACTGAGCGGCTTGCTCGAGCAAGCACGTCAGATCGATCGTCGCCCAGGAACCGCCGCCGGCGCCACTTAGCGCCGGCGGCGGCCTGCGTTTTCGATGGCATCGCTGCGGGCGTGGCGCGAAAATTCATGCCCGAGCGCGTGTCGATTCGAGTTGATACGCATGAGCAGCGCTCGCTCCAGCGCGGTGAAGTCGCCGCCCTATTCGGTCGCATCCGAAAAGATCGTCCTGGGGTCGGTCCTGACCGAGCCGTCGGTCTTGCGCGAGATCAAGTCGATCCTGGCCGATGGAAGGGTCTTTTTCAGGCCCGAGCACGGGCGGCTATACAACTTGTTGATTGAGGTTTGTCAGAAGCAGCCCCCGGTTGATTCGGAGCACATCATAAGCGCTGTGGTGGGGAAGCCGTTCACTGAGGATCAACTTCATGAAATTGCAGCGAGCGCCGTTGATTCGCAGCACGCGGTGGATCAGGCTCAGGTGGTGGCGGAAAAATTCCGCATGCGCGCGCTGATCGATGCGCTCTCGGACATCCTGCACGACGCGTATCACAGCGACGATGGCTTTCAGGCGATCGTTGACCGGGCGCGCAACCGGTTGGATCAACTCTCAGCCCACCGCGCGAAGAAAGCCCTGAAGGGCCGCGGCAAATAATTGAGGTTGCTCGACCGGGGTCATGTGCCCGGCGTAGGGAATAACCGCCAGCTCGGCAGCCAGGATCGCCCGCTGCATCCGCTTGGCTTCCTCGACGGGCGTGATCGAATCATGCTCGCCGACCACGACCAGCGTCGGGCAGAGGATGCGCTCCAGCAATTCGGTGGAGTCGGGCCGGGCCGCCATCGCCAGCAGAGCCGCGGCGAGGCTCTCGGGTCGAATGGATCTGATGTTCGCGTGCCACTGCTCGCGCAAGTCGCGCGGCGCTGCCGGACCAAACAGCTTGTTCACCATCGCATCGGCCACCACGGCGCTGCCCTGCGTGAGCACGGCTTGGGCCGTTTTGTATCGCTCGATGCGACGCTCGGGCGGATCGGCCGCCGCTCGCGTGTCGGCCAGCACCATGGCGAACACATCGCTGGTGTACCGCCGGTAGAAATCAAACGCGATGTACCCGCCCATGGAAAGGCCGATGATGACCGAAGGGCGATCCTCGCCGATCTCTTCCAGAAGGACAAACAGGTCATCGGTGTACTGCTCCAGGCTGACGGCTGGAATGACACCGGGCTGAACGCTTTCGATCAATTCGCTTTCGCCGAACCCGCGCAAATCTGGAATGATCAGCCGGAACTCATCTTTCAGAATCTCGACCAGCGGCGACCAGACGGCTCCTGAGAGCGGAAATCCATGGACAAAGAGCAGCGGCCGTGACTTCGCGGGGCCGTAAACCTGATAATGCATGCGGAAGCCGTTGACGACGACGAACATTGGCCGATGATAGACGCCGAGCGACGGGCATCACCAAGCGCGTTTTGGAAGCGCGCATCCCACCGAAGGCTAGTCCGTGTTCTCACATGACTCAGGCAGTGCTCCAACCCCAGGAATCGAACGTTTCAGCGCGGCCCGACGCGCCGATCGGTGATTCACCCGTATTTGGATTCATCCTGATGGGCGGTCCGCTGTCAGGCGCGTTGGTGCGCGATGTGCGGCTGGCGAATGAGCTTGCTCGCCGGGGTTGCACCGTGCACGTCTGGTGGGCGATGGACCGCTCGAAATCCGCCGAACTCGATCCGAGCATCCAGCAACGTTGGCTGTTCAATGGCTTCCGATTCATTGGGCTGCCCGTAGGCCGAAACGTGCTGGAAGCGATTGGCCGAACCGCGAACTTTGCCTTTGCCGACAAGCGGCGCTCGCACTGGCTGCAGCGGCGTCCGGGCAACCTCAAGCGCATGATGCAGAACCTCATGCGCTGCGTGTGCGATGGCGTTGAGCGCGAGCAGACCATCGTTCGCCGGTTCGCGCGCGATCTCACACAAACGCGCGTCACACACGTTTTGCCGATGCTGGAAATGCTCTGTCCGTGGGTGGCGACGGCGCGGCGGTATGTCAGTCATCCGGTCCAGTACCTCGTGACTTTCCAGGGTTATGAGCTCTACTCAACCTACGCCCGCGCGATTGGGCTGGAGACGCAGCTGTATGCGCGGCTGGTTGAAACCGTCAACCAATCGGATTGGCCGGCGATTGCGGTGAGTGAAGATTACGTTGAGCGAGTCATCGAAGATGTCGGCGTTCCCCGGGATGCGCTTCGGGCCATTCCGCCGGGCGTTCCGCCTGCCAAGCGGATGCAGGCGGAGCGCGCCGTCGAATTGCTGAAGTCAAGGTTCGATGGGTATCAGCCGGATGTGCCCTTGATCGCCTATCTTGGCCGGCGCGATGCGGAGAAGGGCATCGATCTGCTGCTGTACGCGATCAAGATTCTGCGCCAACGCGGTTACAAGTTTCAGACGGCGATCTGCGGCCCGACGCTGTGGGGCGATCACTACGGCGAGCTGTGCCGGCAAATCGCCGAGGAACTGCGCTGCGATGTGATGTGGCGGCGGTTTGTCCCCAACGATGTTCGCAGCGCGCTCTTCAGCTTGGCACACTGTGTGGTGTATCCCTCGATTCACCGCGAGCCGTTTGGAATGGTGGCTGCGGAAGCGGCAGCGCACGGCACACCGGCGATTGTGCCGGACTACGGCGGCGTCGCGTGCGCCATCGAGGCCAATGGCGAAATGGCGGGGCTGCGCTTCAAGGTCTGGGACTCAGGCGACTTGGCCGACCAGATCGCGCGCTTGCTCGACGATGAACCCCTGCGCCGCAAACTCGCCGACGCCGGCCCGGGCGTCGCGGAGTATTACTCGGTCGAGAACCTGGCCGACCGCGTACTGGCGCACATCGGCGTTACGGCGCAGGCGAAGTCGTGAAGCGGCAGCATCTGTGAAGTAACGGCGCCGAGCAGCGCTACGGCTGAATGGAACGACAAGCCGCCCGCGGCGAACGCCTCGGGCGGCATTGAACGTCTCAATCAGCCTATCGCCTCAATCGCAGTCGATGATCTGGGCGGCGCAGAGCCCTTCGACGCACTTGTCCACGCAATCTCCCCAAGTCTGGCTGCCCGTCGGCCATTCAGCGCTGCACATGTCCATGCAATCCTGCACGCTCTGGGGCATGCCGCCGGCGATTCCTCCGCATTCACCCCATCCGCTGATCGCCGCGAGCAGATCCTGTACGCCGACCACGCCGTCGCCGCACGGCGCCGGCGCGATGTCGGCGACGCCGCCCACGGTCGACCATGAGACAATCACATACAGAAGATCTGCGACATTGATGAACCCGTCGGGGAGGTCATCGGGGCCAGTGACATCGCCAGCACATGTTTCCGCGACGGTGTTTTCATAAGCGCCAACGTCCACGCACATGCTGGCGTTGATTTGGCGAGCATTCCCCGCGAGATCAAACGGTATCGGCTCGACGAAGTTGTTGTCGTCGTCGAGGTCGAACTCGTCCTGGGGCAGCAACCCAGGATCGCCGCTGTTGAGGCATGGCGACAAATAAGCCACGCGATATTCAAAGGGGTCTCCTCCAACAAACATGGGATCTTGGTTAAAGTTGTTGGCGTAGACCGTCGGCTCAGCCGCGCCGGTGATGGCGACGAGGCCGCCGCGGATGTTGCAGTGACGGAATTCCACGGCGTCGTCAACATCATCAAGGCGAATCAAGGCCGAATCATCAAGGCCGCTCCACCAGAAAATGCAATTGTGGAAGCTCGACGTAGCGGCGCCGGCGTC
>JAKEEP010000254.1 GCA_022616475.1 Phycisphaerales bacterium
CATCATTTGAGCGCCTCGCCTGGCCCTCAATCAAATGCCGCGCGTCAGATCACTTCTTTCTGGAGGTTTTCTTCTTCGGGGTCGCTTCGCTTTTTGCGGCAGGCTTCGCGGGCTCGTCGGACTCTGATTTTGCCGCGGACTTGCGGGTGCGCGTGGTCTTGGCGGGCGTTTTGCCGCCCTGCTTTTTCTTCTTGACCAGATCGTTCCATTCCTCGGCGGATATTTCGACTTGCTTGACCTGCTCAACGACTCGTTGGGCCGCCTTTTCGTCGCGGATCAGCCGCGCGACTTCGCCCAAGCGACCCGATTGCGACAATTCCGTCCTCAGCTTCTCGGGCCGAACGTTTCGCTGGGCGGCGATGAGGGCGATGCGGCCGTTCACTTCCTGCTCCGAGACTTCGACTTGGAAATGCTCAGCCAATCGCTGCAAAAGGAAGAAATGCTTGAGGCGGCGGCGCGCCTCGGCCAGGGAGTCGCTTCGGGTTTCGGCGAGCTTCTCCTCGACCTCTTCCGGGGTTGAGCCGCGGTAGAGCAATTCCAGGCGATACTGCTCAAGGTGCCGGGCCGACTGCTGGGCCGACATTTTCTCGGGCAGCTCGAACTCAACCAGCTCGGCGAGCTGCTCGACGGCCTGCTCGCGCATGGCGGCGGCCTGCTCATCATCGCGGCGATGCTCGAGGGCGAGCTTGATCTGCTCGCGCAGAATCTCTTCGTTGGTCAGGCCGTACTTTTGGGCGACGACAGCAGGCTCGGCCGGAGCGACGCGCTCAGCCTGGCGGAGTTCGAACTCGATGGTCAGTTTCACGCCGCGGATGTCATCGCGCTCGTGGGACTCGGGCCCGACGGTTTCGATGACGATTTTGTCGCCGATCTTCCTGTCTATGAGCTGATCGCGAAGCCCTTCGATCATGAGGCCAAGGACCTGGCCGCGGCCGCCATCGGCCTTGCCGGGGATGATGATGATGACGTTGTCCTGCCGGAAGAAGGGCTCGGTTTCGTCCTCCTTGGTGACGGTTGCGTAGCCGCCGAGGCGGTCGCCTTCGGTGAAGTCGCTTTCGATGCGAGAGGCGACGCCATGCATCAGTTGCTGGCGCTCAAGCTCCTGGGCGATGCGCTCGTCGGTGATGTCGACCATCGGTTTCTTGACTTCGATGGTGTCGAGGGCGGGAAGCTCGAAGCTGGGAACGACCTCGACCTCGAGCGAGAAGGTCATGGCCTTGCCCGGCTCGAGCTCGAGTGTTTTCATGTCGTCGCCGGGCTCAGGCTCGCCGACGGGCTTGAGCTTGTGCTCTTCGATGGCGGTGGCGTAGGCGCTGGCGATGAGTTGATTTTTCGTTTCGGTTCGGACTGAGGTGCCGAAGCGGCGTTCGAGAAGTTTCTGCGGGACGTGCCCCTTGCGGAAGCCGGGCAGGACGGTTTGGCCCGCCAGCACGGTCATGGACTCGGCGAGCTTGTCGTTGATCGCGTGAGCCGGAATGGTGATGGTGAGGCGCTTGCGAGCGGGGCCGGCGTCTTCGATCTTCACCTGGTTGGTGGAGGTGGTGGGTTCGGTGGTGGCGGTGGCGGGGGACATAGGGAATTCCGGTGGAAAACGAGCGATTCTGGAAGCGAAGCTCGAAGGATATCACGCCCGCCTGACGAATCCAACTTGTCACCTACCCCGCCGCAATGCGGTCACAGAAGCTGCGGTTGCAGCGGTTCCACGGTTGGCACGTTTCCAGCATCGACGCTCGTCAGCAAATCGGAGATCGTTCGGGAATCACGTTCAGAAACAAAACGGAACAGTGACGCACGCACATATTCAAGATTCAAGTCTATGGTCATCCACTTTCGAGACAGTCGCTCGGCCGCCTCCCCGGTTGTTCCGCTACCACCGAAAATGTCTAAGACGAAGTCCTTGGGGTCGGTCAGAAACCTGATAAAGAACTCCGGCAGGTCCCGCGGAAAGCGCGCCGGATGCGGGTCGATCGTATATTCGTTGCAGAGTCGCAAGTATGTCCCGTTGCTCTCGCTGTTGGGAAACTGCAACAGATTGGGTGGAATTGCTCCGCCGTTGTCTTTCCCAAAGGCATCGCCGATTTCGTGACCTGAAGGGCGGCTCTTTGGAGAGTAGAAAGCCGCGGGGTCCTTCAAAAGAGTCTTCATGCGTGCCGAATACGGGACCAAGACATTGGAGACGTTTGCTTTGGGCCATTCACTCTTACTGAGCCACCACACAGTATTGACGGAATCCTTGGCTCGAAGTTTCCGTTTGTTCACCCATTCGATTGGTGACGGCAGCTTGCTCGGGTTATGCCAAAAGAACTCTTCAGCGAGATGGAAACCGCAATCATCCACAAGCTCAATCAGGACGCGAAAATTGTAGAGCGATCGTACTGGCACACCCTTGCGATATGCCCCGCCCAGATCGAGGACGAAACTGCCAGTGGGTTTGAGTGCGCGATGCACAAGCGGACCGAAATCACAAAGCCATTTGACGTAGCTTTCTTGGTCGAGATTGCCATAGGTCTTCTCTCGAAGCAGCGCAAATGGCGGCGAGGTCACGACGAGGTCGACAGACTCCTGGACCATGCCCGCAAGCACTTCCATCGAATCTCCGACCACGGCTTCACCAAGCGGTGTCCTAAAAAGTGGTTTGAACATGATTCGCACCAATCTTTGATGTTGCGCTTTGTCTGTTGAGCAATTTTACGCCCCCGCGACCCTGTGTGCAACCCCAATGCGCGGAAGTGACTTCACGAAGCGATTCGGTGACCGGCTACGGGAGGCTCGCAAAGCGCGGGGTCTATCCCAGGAGGACCTGGCTCACGCCGCCGGATTGCATCGCACGCATGTCAGTCTTATCGAGCGAAACCATCGATCGGTCAGACTCGAAACCCTCGAACGCCTTGCCGCTGCATTGAGAGTCGAGCCCGCGTCGCTCATTCCGCCTGCGACTGAACGAGTCAAGCATGGCCGCAACACCTCGCCATCATCCAGACAAAGCAGAACTCGATAAGCTCTTTCCTGCTATCCGCAAGTATCAGGAATTGGCGACCAGGCATGGTATCGGCGACATCTTCCAAGACAACGGAGGAAAACTCCTGCAGTCGCTGCTCATTCTTGACCTGACGTGTGTGGGAAGCCGCGAAGGGAACGATGCCAAAGATTGCTTTGGAAATGAGTACGAGTTGAAAACGGTTAACGTCTTACTCACGCAGTCGTTCTCGACGCATCATCATCTGAATCCGGTCATTCTCGCGAAGTACCGGAAAGTGCACGCCTGGTATTTCTCGATCTATGAAGGAATTGAGTTGGTGAGAATCTATCGGATGGAACCTTCGCAGCTCGAGGTGGAGTATTTTGCAAAATGGGAAAGGAAATGGCACGCTTCTGGCGGCAAGGACATCAACAATCCGAAAATTCCAGTCAAGTTTGTGGAAGCGAACGGGAAGTTGGTGTACGCCGATCCCGTCGATGATCGGCTGTGAGTCTTCGGACATTTCGCAGGTTCATCACCGCACGAACAGCATTTCCGCGTAAGTCGGGAGAGTCCAGAGATCGTCGGGGATCACGGCTTCGAGTGCATCGGAAGCCTTGCGCGCCTTTTCCATCGCGGGCACGAGCTTTTGATGGATGAATTTGGCGTGCTTCTCGGGCTCGGCCACGTGATGCGACTCAGCCTGCTCGACGGCGGCGATGGCCTTGCGCAGATCGGTAATCATCTTCACGAGCTTCTTGAGCTGTATGACCGTGTCGGGTGCGCTGACGCGGGCTGCCTTGGTGGCGACGACGGTCTCGGCCAGCTGGGTTTGATATCGCAGCGCAGCGGGCAAGATTTGCTGCTTGAGCAGCGATGTCAGCATCCGAGCTTCGATGCCCATGGTCTTGATGTACGTTTCGATGAGCACATCGACGCGGGCGTTGAGCTCGCGATTGTTCAGCACGCCGTACTTCTCAAAGAGCTCGAGGGACTTCTTGGAGCGAAGAATCGGAAGCGCCTCGGCAGTGGAACGCAGATGCGGCAGGCCGCGCTTCTCGGCTTCCTTGTGCCACTTGGGCGCGTAGTTGTCGCCATCGAACAGGACGCGGCGATGCTTGGAGACGATCTGCTTGAGCACGCTCCAGACCGCTTCCTGCTGCTGTGCCGGGGCGGGACGGGCGCCAGCCTTCTTCTCAAGCTCTGTGGCGACGAAGTCGAGCGACTCGGCGATGATCGTGTTGAGCACGGTGTTGGGCCAGGAGACGGCGGCGCTGGAGCCGACAGCGCGGAACTCGAACTTGTTGCCGGTGAAGGCGAAGGGGCTGGTGCGATTGCGATCGCCGGAGTGGCGGGGAATGTTCGGCAGAATGTGCGACCCCAGATCGAGCGATCCGCCCTTCTTGGTTGATTTGGGCTCGCCCTTCTCGAGCTGATCGAGGATGTCCGAGAGCATCTCGCCCATGAAGATGGAGATGATCGCAGGGGGCGCTTCGTTGGCGCCCAGGCGATGGTCGTTGGCGGCGCTGGCGATCGAGGCGCGCAGCAGATCGGCATGCAGATCGACAGCCCGCATCACCGCGCAGAGGAAGACCAGGAACTGCATGTTCGAGTGCGTTTCCTCTTGAGGGTCGAGCAGATTGACGCCGGTGTCGGTGGAAATCGACCAGTTATTGTGCTTGCCGGAGCCGTTGATGCCGGCGAAGGGCTTTTCGTGAAGCAAGCAACGAAGCCCAAAGTGGGGGGCGCACGTTTCCATCACGTGCATCATCACCATCTGGTGATCGGTCGCGACGTTGGCGTTCTCGAACGTCGGCGCCAGCTCATACTGAGCGGGCGCGACTTCGTTGTGACGGGTCGCGACGGGAACGCCCAGCTCAAAGAGCCGGCGCTCGACCGCGTGCATGTAGGCCTGCACGCGCTCGGGGATGGAGCCGAAATAGTGATCGTGCATCTGCTGGCCCTTGGGGGCGTGGGCGCCGATGAGGGTGCGCTCGCAGATGCGCAGGTCGGGCCGCTCGCGGTAGAACTCATCGTTGATGAGGAAGTACTCTTGCTCGCAGCCGAGGGTGGTGATGACTTGAGAGACGCCTTTGTCGCTGCCGAAGAACTTCAGGATGCGCATGGCGTGCTTGCTGACGGCGGCGATGGAGCGAAGCAGGGGAGTTTTCTTGTCGAGGGCCTCGCCGGTCCATGAGACGAAGGCGGTGGGGATGCAGAGGGTGGCGCCGGAATTGGTGCGCAGGATGAAGGCGGGGCTGGTGGCGTCCCATGCGGTGTAGCCGCGGGCTTCGTAGGTGTCGCGAATGCCGCCGGATGGGAAGCTGGAGGCGTCGGGCTCGCCACGGATGAGCGCGCTGCCGGAGAACTTGGCGATCGCGCCGCCCTCGCCGTCGGGAACGAAGAAGGCATCGTGCTTTTCGGCAGTCGCGCCGGTGAGGGGTTGGAACCAGTGGCAGTAGTGGGTGCAGCCGTGCTCGAGCGCCCAGTCTTTCATGGCGCTGGCGACGGTGTTAGCGATGGCCGGATCGAGCGGCAAGCCGCGCCGCATGGTCTGCTGAAGCTTCTCGAACACTTCGGCGGGAAGCCGCTTGAGCATCACGTCGCCGGTGAAGGTCAACGAGCCAAAGTTCGACGCGTCGATGGTTGCGAGCGGGGTCGAATCCATGTGTGGGTCAAGAATGTCTCGATTGCTGCGGATGATGGTCATGGCGTCTGCGTATCCAGAAACGTGATGCGAGCGGTTTGCGCGAAGGCACATGATACGCAGATGATGATCGCTGCAAAGCCGACTCATCAATTGACCTGGGTCCTGTGGAAAAGTTGACGAATGGGAGATGGAGCGCGGTCAAGCCGGAGCGATGGCTGAGTCCATTTTCTGACTCAACTGAGCGACAAAATCCACGGCGGTCCGCACGGGATCGGGCGACTCTCCCATTCTTCGCACCAATGCCGAGCCGACGATGACGCCATCGGCGACGGTCGCGACCTGCGCGGCCTGCTGCGGCCGGGAAACGCCAAAGCCGACCGCAATAGGGAGTTTTGTCTGCCTTCGTATGGTGTCGATGCGTTGCTTGAGATCTTGAATGTCCAGGCGATCGGACTCACCGGTGATGCCGACGCGGGCCAGAAGGTAGATGAAGCCGGTGCACAATCCGGCGATCTGGCCGATGCGGTGCGGCGCGGTTGTGGGCGCGATCAAGAGGGTGAACGACAAGTGATGGAGGCGAGCAAGGCCGGATAAAGGAGCCGCGGCGTTCAAGTCGATGTCGGGGACGATTAGGCCATCGAATCCCGCAGAGGCCGCCTCTGAGATGAATCGCTCCGGGCCCATACGGGTGATGATGGAATCGCTGACCATCGCGACCAGGCCGGCTTGGGTGCGCCGGCGCACGCTCTTGACGATTTGAAAGACTCGGGCGGGAGTGATGCCGGATTTCAGAGCTTTGTGCATGGCATCGGCGATGACCGGACCATCGGCGATCGGGTCGGAGAAGGGGATGCCGATTTCGATGATCGGTGCGCCGGCGTCGGCCAGGGCAGGAATGGCTTGCTCGGTTGTCTCGGCCGTCGGGAAACCTGCGCAGACAAATGGCATGAGCGCGCGGCGACCCGTCCTGCGCAGGTCAGCGAATATGGAATCGATCCGAGATCCGCGATTGTGGATTGTGGATTTTGGATTTTGGATTGGGTAGTCTCCGCTCAGTGACTCTCATCGTTGTTGAATCCAGATCCAAACTGATAGTCCAAATTCCAAATCCAAAATCTGGAATCACTTGGTTCCCTTGGGCCCGCCGCGGTCCAGGTATTTCTTGTGCACGGCCCTGGTCAGGTCGATCTCGAGGATGTTCGCGAGCGTTGTCAGCCAGGCGAGCACGTCGGCGAATTCTTCTTCGAGGTTGGTTTGATCGGCGGTTGAGCGTTCGCCGCGTTGGTGCTTGCCGATGGCGTGAGCCAGCTCACCGACTTCCTCGGCGAACCACAGGAAGGTGGCCGGCGCGCCGCGCGCCGAGTCAGTCGCGAAGTACCGGTCGCGGATCAGTTGCTGAAACTCTGAAAGCAGCATTGAGCGGCTAGAGAATATACCGGCAAGCGGTCAGGGGCATTCCCCCCATTTGCTGATGACCAACAGGAGATCTGCAACGTTGACGAGGCCATCGCCGCCGGCCGGTGCTACATCGCTGAGGCAAGGGGCGCCGGGGGGGCATGGTCCCCAGTTGCTGATGACCATCAGGAGATCTGCAACGTTGACCAGACCATCACCGCCGGGGGGTGGAGTGATGTCGCCCGGACATGGCGCTTGGGCCGCTGCCACGCTGCCCAGGGTAGGGCCGGTGCGAATCTCGTCCAGCGTTTGGCCGTAGCCAAACGTGAAGTCAACAGTTTGATAGTTGATATTGACCGGTGCGGAGACCGAAGCGTGCGGCGGCCCCAGCGCCGCAGGCGGATTGACCCAAAGATCAATGCTGCTGGGCGTCAAGCGAAGCAAATACAGATCAGTGACGAATGGGCCTGACGCCGACGAGGTCGACACCACCGCTGGATTGAGTCCGTATTGAAGGGTGACGGTGCCCGAAGCGAGGATCGTTATTTTGAGTGGGTCGACGAAGAACCCCAGCATCTCGAGTGTCATCGGGTTTGCCTGCTCGCGCTGAAAGAGGAAACTCATCCACGGTCGGCCGGTGCCGGCGATCGCTCCAGTAGCCGAGTGGAATTCGCGCGTGGCGGTTGCTGGATCGATGGTTCGCAAGGCGACGCCAGCGCTAGGCAGGGCCAGGGCGTGAGTGAGCGTAGCGAAACCGGTCTGTGCGGCCACAGTGCCTAACCAGGCTATATTCCATCCCGTGCCGCCATTCAGGCCGTTGACCGGGAGCGCCGGCGCATAGACAAAGCCTTCGTACGCGTCGCCGAGGCAGGATTGATTGGTGATGAGGATCGAAGGGGACGCCAACGCGCCGAGGCAAATGATTCGGGCCAAATGATTGGAGAGGTTGTGCGATTTCATGACTGATTCTCTTGAGTTGAGGATTGAGGATTTGCGATGAGGGTGGAACTCCCTCTGGTGGTGGTGCGGCGGGCGGGGGCTAGCGGGACTGGCCGTCACTGGCATGGCCCCCATTCGCTGATGACCAGCAGGAGGTCTTCGATGTTCACGACGCCGTTGCCGCCGGGCGGGGCCACATCGCTGACGCAGGGTGCGCCGGGCGGGCAGATTCCCCAGTTGCTGATGATCATCAGAAGATCGCCAACGTTCACGACGCCATCGCCCGCTGGGGGCGGACTGACATCGCCGGGACACGGCCCTTGCGACGCTGCCACGCTGTCGAGCGTAGACCCGGTGCGAATCTCGTCGAGCGTCTGTCCATAATCGAAGGTGAAAGCGACATTGCCGTAGTCGACGAAGGCGGGCGCGGCCACGGATGCGTGCGGCGCTCCGAGCGGTGTCGGGGGGTTGATCCACAGGTCAATGCTGCCAGGCTTCAAGCGAAGCAAGTAGAAATCGGTGACCAATGGACCTGACGCCGGCGAGGTTGACACCACCGCTGGATTGATCCCGTATTGCAGGGTGACCGTGCTGGAGGCGAGAATCGTGAGCTTCACTGGATCGGTGAAGAGCCCGTCCATCTCGAGCATCATCGGGTTGGCCTGCTCGCGCCGAAACATGAAGCTCATCCAGGGGCGTGTGGCGGAATCGATGGCGCCAGTCACCGGATCGAATTCGCGCGCCGCTGTGGCTGGATCGATGGTCCGCATGGCGACTCCGGCGCCGGGCAGGGCCGAGGGATGAAGCAGCGGAGCGAAACCGGTTTGGGCGGCAATCGAGGCTCCCCATCCCGCCGTCCATCCGGTGCCGCCGTTCAAGCCGGCCAGAGGCAGGGCCGGGGCGTAGACAAATCCTTCATAGGCGTCGGCGAGGCAGCGCTGACTGGTGATGAGATTCGCCGCCAGCGCGCCCAGGCAGGCGATTCGAGCCAAGCGATTGGTGAGGTTGTGCGAGTTCATGACTGATTCTCCTCAGTTGGAATTGTGAGTTTGCGATGAAGGTGTAGTTTCCTGTGGTGGCGGCATGCGGGCCTCGTCACTGACAGGCGCCCCATTCGCTGATGACCAGCAGGAGGTCTTCGACGTTGACCACGCCATTGCCGCCGGGCGGGGCGACATCGCCGATGCAGGGCGCGCCGGGCAGGCACCGTCCCCAGTTGCCGATGATCGTCAGGAGGTCGCCGACGTTGACAACGCCGTCGCCGCCGGCGGGGTCAACATCGCCCGGGCATGGCCCCTCGAGGATGGAGACATCGCTCAGTTCTTCGCCGGTGCGAATCTCATCGAAGGTCTGCGCGATGTCTAGGGTGAATTGAATCGCCTCATAGTGCACGCTCGGGGGCACCGCAACCGACGCGTGAGGCGAACCGAGCGGCGCGACTGGGTTCACCCACAAGTCGATCGATGTGTTCGTCAAATGCACCAGGAAGAAGTCGGTGATGAAGCCACCCGATGCAGACGATGTTGAAACTGACGGCGGTCCGAAGTTGTATTGCAACTGGACCGTTCCGAACGGGAAAACCGTGATCGTGCACGCACCAACTTGTTGACCCGCGCCCGGCAGTTCGATGACCATGCCGGTGTTGTCGGCATCTCGCTCGATCATGAAGCTGAGCCAATCCCTCTCGACCGTATCCAAGTCGCCGATGAGGTGATCAAACTCGCGCACAGCGGTCGCCGAGAAATTGGTTCGGGCAGCGACGCCAGTGCTCGGCAGGGCCGACGCGTGCGCGAGTGTGAAAAAGCCGGTGGATGCCGGGAAATCCGCTGTCCATGGGGGGCCCCATCCGACCCCTCCGGCCAGGCCGTTCACCAGGAGCGATGATGAGTATGCGAAGCCTTCGTACGCGTCGGCGCGGCAGGATCGATTGGCGATGGGGATCGATACCGACGCCAACGTGCCAAAGCAGGCGATTTGAGTTAAGCGATTGAAGAGGTTGTGCGAATTCATGACTCGTCTCCTGAGTTGTGGTTTTTGTGCTTGCGACAAAGGTGGTGCGGGTCCGTCCGGTGCAACGGGGGTTCATCCGACCTCCCACAGTGGCGCGGAACCCATTCCCCCGACGCCATGAATTTGCGACGCGATCGAAAACAAACCGAAACAACCGATTGCGGCAAGGGCGAAATTCACCTCGATGAAGTCACCTGCGCCTCTGCAAGAAAAGGAGAACGCCCCCACGTTTTGCAGGGGGCGTTCCAATTCGATCCTCCTTTCCGACAATCCTGGCGCTACGGGCACAGACCCCAGGCGCCGATCACCGCCAGCAAGTCGGCGACGTTGACCACGCCATCGCCGCCGGGCGGGGCGATGTCAGCCGGGCAACCAGCGCAGGGCCCCCAGCTTCCAATGACAAAGAGCAAATCACCGATATTGACCGCGCCATCGCCGCCAGCCGGGAAGATGTCGGCTGGGCAGGGCGGAGCCTCGCATTCATCAGGCTCGCCGTTCAAATTGGCGTCCAGCGAAACGCGGTTCAGGATGTCGAAGTAGTCGTCCTCACCGTTGCCGTTGCAGTCCTCCTTGGTGGCCAGGATGCTCACGCCGCCGAGCACGCAGCCATCTGGGGTTTGCGCTGCGATGTGGATCATGGTGCTTGCGCCATCGGGGTAGGGCAGCGGCGGGTAGGGCAGCACGACAACATCCACGGGACAATCGTCAGCGCCGAGTGTCACCGTCGGGGGATCGATGCTGACGCTCCAGAGTGGATCGGCGATCACGACATCGAAGGTGATGAGCTGCGGCGCGATGGACACCGTGTTGCGAACCTGGAAAGTCACCGGCGACTGCGTAACCGTGATGTTCCTCTGGGCGACGTTGTTGGAGTAGTTGGTGTCGTTGCCGTAGCCGATCTCGGCATACAGACACTGGTGTTCAGATTTCTGGGGTATCCAGGCAATCGAAACGGGGGTGAGCCCCGATGGCAAGTCCACGATCCTCGTGCCAATGTCGAAGAATGTTGGTATCGATGCCGAGAACACATGCACGCCAAAGTGAACCTTGACTCTCGAAACCGGGAAGCCTGCGTTGAAGACGTTCGCCGTCACGGTTGCCAGTTGACCCACTTGGGGCGGAAATGGACTGACGCCCAGGTCCGGCGAAAGCCACCCGGGATTAGGCGGATGGCTGGGGAACAGAATATCCTGCCCGGCCGCAACCGACACAGCCTCGAAGGCGTCAACCAGCCCCCATCCCGACTTGTAGTTCCACACCGGGTCCCCCGCCTGGTTTGGCGTCGGACCGAACCCGGCGAGCGGTTCGGCGGTGTCGATCATGATGTCTTTGACCGACGCGGCGTTAATGCCTGGTTTCGCCTGCATGATCAGAGCCGCCAGGCCGGCGACATGCGGCGCCGACATAGACGTGCCGCTCTTGATCGTCCCACCGCCCGGAGACATCCAATCGGCGGCCAAGATGTTGACACCGGGCGCACAGACCTCGGGTTTGAGCTCGTCGAGGTCATCGGCGTCGCTGTCGCTGGAGCGCGGACCGTAACTGGAGAACGGAGCCATGCCGTCATCGGCGCGGTTGACCGTGACCGCGTCGTCCGACGCTGCGACGGTGATGGCCCTGGTTGCGGCTGCCGGCGTCGACAAGATCGGCGGAATGAGGAAGGTGCCCGGTGGTCCACATTCACCGCCATTGTTGCCTGCTGCCGCGACCACCACGATCCCCATCGCCTCGGCGAGGTCGACGAGTTGGCTGAACGCATCCAGACCGTCGCTGCGCAGCGGTGCGCACGGCGACCCCTGCCCGATACTCATGTTGATCACGTCCACGCTCCAGTCGCTTTCGCCGCGCTTGTCATAGACGATCTCCAGCGTTTTGGTGGTGGTCATCCAGGTTGTGCCGGCGCCGAAGATTTTCACGTCGATCAAACCCGCTGCGGGCGCCACGCCACGAGAGAGCATGGCAGTCCCCTGTCCCAGGGCAATCGAGGCCACGTGAGTACCGTGACCAACGATGTCGGGAGGGTCGACGAACAGTCCGCTCGCAGCGTCATACCCGCCGATGATGGGGGTGGCGGCGAACATTTGGTGATTGTTGTTCACGCCGGTGTCCATGATCACGATGTTCACACCCGTGCCATCGATCCCTTGGGGCACGGCGGTGGGATAGTCGCTTGACGGCGTCACCTTGATCGCCGGCACGCTGACGTTCAGCGTCGGCTCAAAGCCAACTTGCCTTTCGATGAACGCCACCTCGGGCCGGGCGGCGATCAGGGCGATGGCCGCCTTGTCCACGCCGCCAAGGGCCACGTAGACAATGTACTTCCCGATGTGCTGAATCTCGGCCGTCGGACTCACATTGTCCAGGAACTGGATGTCTTGCGGGGTGGTGCAGCGCCGATAGTTGACGACAATGTCGAACAGTTGATCAGGCTCCTGGTCAATCAGGTAGTCGATCTTGTTGAGCGGCGCCACCGTGTCCAGCGGCTGGGTGTCGCGGCACCAGAGCACCGGATCTTCCTCCCACTGCGGAGGCGTCAGGTTGCTGAAGATGACGGGACAGGGAGGCTTCTTGCCGCAATCGGGGCACAGTTGCAATGCTGCATTGGCGCAGATTCCGTCCCAGGCCACTTGGCAGCAGAACTGATCAATCGCGCACACCGCCTGGCAACACTCAAAGTCGTTGCAACCTGGTGTGCCGTGAGCCACGCAGCAGTCTTCCTGACCAGGGCAGCCTTGCGGCTGTGCACGTGCATCCGCCGTGATGAACAGGCTGGCGGTCATGAAGGCCGACAGCAACCGCATAGCTGAAGCACTGCGGCGGGTCTGCGCGCCGCCACGTCGATCGCCAATCTCTTTCCGATCATCGAGACAGGTTTTCATTTCGAACCTCCTCACGTTGATTTTGTAGAGAAGGCACTGGCTCCAATGCTCCAGCGCCTCGGATGCTCATCCGACCCCATCGTGGCGCGGAACACATTCTCCGGACGCCATGAAGTTTGCGGCGCGATTGAACACAAGCCGAATCAAGCGCGTTCAGCACCACCGCTAGGGCATTTCTGACCATCCCGTGCGCCGGCGAGCTGCGCGATGTTGTGGCGCGATCTCTGCCGCGTTGCACGCGCGCCGCCGCCCGACAGCGAGTCGCCGCGCAGCGGTTCCGGGAGGAGGCGAGGAACCTCCCCCACACGCGAACTTCGAGGATCACCGATCAGCGCACAACCGCGCGCCAGCGCTTGACCTGGTCGTGCTGGCCGAGCGTGTCCAGAAGGTCAGCCAGCGCCTCGAAGTGCCCACGACTTTGCCGATAATTGTCGTAGTCGCCGATGGTCGGCTCGTAGCGTCGCCTGATCAGCCGGCAGGCCGGCAACAGGTGGGCGAGCGCTTCGTTGTGTCGTCCGGCGGCCGCGAGGATGAGGCCGAGGTGCGCGTGGAGCACCGCGCCTTCGCCGATGTTTCGCGAGTCCGGGCGCTCGGCGAGCGTCGCAACCAGCCGCTGCTGAAGCGGCAGCGCCGCGGCCAGGTCGCCCGAATGCATCCAAACGAGCGCGACAGCGTCGAGGTAGCCGCGCGCGGCCGCGAGGTCGTCGGCGAAGTGAAGAGTCGCCAGCTCGTGACTACGCTGGGCCCATTGACGAATGTCCGGGTAGCGTGCGGCCTCGCGAGCAAGTCTCACCGCCGCCTGGCTGCGCCAGCGCAAGAGTCGCTCGGGCTGGTTGGCCAACTCGCGCCCGGCTCGTTCGAGGATCCCATTCACCTGCGCGATGTCCTGCGGCGCCGCGGGTCGCGCTTCGATCGCGGTGAGCAAATTGACAAACGCGCTGAAGGCTGGCTCGGCCTGCCATCCGAGGGTTTCGATGAGCGCCTCGAGCTGATCCGACCATAGGCTGCGCGCCTCATCGTACCGCCCGAGCGTGCGCAACGTGACTCCCCGAAGGTAGGTCAGTGATCTGCGCAGCGGGTGATCGGGCGAGTGTTCTTGAACGGCTTGTTCGTGCAGTTCGACGGCCGTCGGCAGCAGGCGCGCGGCAAGGGCGCGGCGCGACGGCCGTGACAGGACGTAATGCCCAATGATGGAGAGGGTGGCGGCCTGTTCTCTCACATCAGCGGGCATGCCTTGAGCCGATGCGGCGTCGCGGATCGTGCGCTCGAGGATGGTCGATGCGCCGTCGATGTCGCCGAAGTCGGCCATGGTCGCGGCTTGCCAAGCCAGATCGCGGGGACCGACCTTGGCGCCGGCCACATACATGGAATGGCCGAATTCGGCCGACACGGCGCGAATCTCGTCGGGGCGATTCTCGATATCGAGCATCGTGATCAGGTCCCGCCGCACAACTTGGGCCCCGACGCCGTCGCTGCCGTAGATGCTGCAATAGTCGTCGTACACCTGGCGCGCGGAGGCGATAGCCTCCTCCACGTCGCCGAGCTCGTAGAGCACATCGGTGACCGAGCGCCGCCCTTCAAGGTACGCGCCGTCGTGGAGAGCGCCCTGGGGCAAGTCATCCAGCGCGCGGCGGAGGACCAGCCTGCTTTCCTCGGGTTCATCCTCGAGTGCCAAGCGATCGGCCAGGGCCATGTGGGCGCGAAAGGTCAAGGGGTCGCCGGGCCCCAGCATGCGTTCAGTGTCGGCGACCACGGCCCGCGCCTCGGCCACCGCGCTGGGGCGTGCCGTGGCGAACCATCCGGTGTACGCCGCGCGCACGCGCGCCCGCAGCGTGTCGGGATCATTCGGGCCGAGCACCTTGACCACCACCGGCAGCCGTTCTTCCAGTTCATCAATGGCCGTCGTCGGCGTGTCGCGCGCTTGAACGAAAGCTCTCAGCGCCGTTGGATGCTCTGCTCCGAGCGTGCGCTCGTAGATACTGGCGCCGTCCATCATCTGCGTAAAGCCGTCTTGCCACGAGATGCACATCAGCCCCTGCCCGATGATCATCCGGATCTCTGCTTCGACCAGCGGACGCCCCGCGGTGGCGGTAGGGATCTCGGGGATGACGCGACGAAGGAGCTCGGCCACTTTGAGTTCACCCGGGCGCGCATCGGGCGCTGCGGCCAATGCGTCCAGCGTGGCGGCACGGCTTGGATCGTCCCAGGCTTTCTCCCCGCCCAAGCGATCCTTTGGAGCGATGGTTGGATCGATCAACGCGAGCATCTTCCGCAGGAACTCGGTGACGGCGCGGGCGTTGGCAGCCTCCTCCTCAGCGTGGGCTCGTGCCTTGGCCTCGGCGTCGCGCGCGACCAGAGCCTCGGCGTGTCCCTTGGCCTCATCGCGGCGGCCGTTCTGGGCCTGGACCATCCCATATGCCGACGCCGCCAAGCCCGCCGACATCGCCAGCGCGATCGCGCCGGCGGCGGCGAAGGCGACCTTGTTCCGCCGGACCAGCTTCTTGAACCGGTAGATGCGGCTCGGCGGTGAAGCGAGCACGGCGTCGCCGCGCAGATGGCGCCGAACATCATGCGCCAACGCGGAGGCCGACTCATAGCGCCGGCGTCGATCCTTCTCCAACGCGCGCATGACAATCCAATCAAGTTCGCCGCGGATGGCGCTGCTCAGCTTCGTCGGCTCCATGCGCCGGCGCTTCGCGACGGTGGTGAGGCTCTCCTTTCCGAATGTGCTGACTCTCGTGGAGGGCTTTGCGGGTTCGCAGTCGCGGATCATCCGGTAAATCTCGGTGAAGCCTGCCTGGCGCAGCGTCGCCGCGTCCAGCGGCGTGACGCCCGTCAGCAACTCGTAGAGCAGCACCCCCAGCGAGTACACGTCGCTGCGGGTGTCCACATCCAAGCCCGACATCTCCGCCTGCTCGGGGCTCACGTATTCGGGCGTGCCGATGAACTGATGGAACTGGGTGAACAGGGTGCGCTCGGTCAGTCGGGCGTTGGTCGCTTTGGCAATGCCGAAATCGATCACCTTGGGAACCGGCTCCCCGTCGTGAAGCGTCACCAGGATGTTGCTGGGCTTGAGGTCACGGTGGATGACCCCCTTCTCGTGCGCATTCTGCACGGCTGAGCAGACTTGAGCGAAGAGCTCCAGGCGCTCGCGCGGCGACAGTTCGTTGGTGTCGCAGAACTCCGTAATGGGCACACCCCGGACCAACTCCATGACGAAATAGGGGCGTCCTGATTCAGTGGCGCCGGCGTCGAGCACTCGCGCGATGTTGGGATGGTCCATCAGCGCAAGGGCCTGCCGCTCGGCCTCGAAACGCGCCAGCACCTGTTTGGTGTCCATGCCGAGCTTGATGATCTTCAGCGCCACTCGGCGGCGGATGGGCTCGACCTGCTCGGCCATGTACACGATTCCGAAGCCGCCTTCGCCGATCACTTGCAGCAGCTTGTACCGCCCGACTGTCGCGCCAAGCCCCTCGGCGATCGCGGCGCCGTCAGCGAGGGGTCCCTCATCTGCTGTTGGATCGCGAAGGAATTTCCCTGACTCATCATGCACGACCAGCAATTGCTCTACTTCCGCACGGAGGTCCGGGTGACCCGCGCAGGCTCGCTCGAGGTAAGCCGATCGCTGGTGCTGCGCCAGGTCCAGCGCTTCGCCGAAGACATCCATTGGGGTCCTCTCAGCTGTCATGAGCCTTCTCCATTTTGCCTTGGTCTTTGATGCCCGAGCCGCGCAGGTCGCGCAACAACCACGCCCGCGCGAACGCCCAGGCGCGATCGACGCTTCGCGGGGAGATGCCCGCCACCTCGGCGGTCTGGTCAACGCTCATCCCGGCGAAGAAGCGGAGCTTGACGACCTCCGCCGCTTGCGGCTCGACCGCCGCCAGCCGGTTCAGCGATTCGTCAAGGGCGACCAACGCCCCCCAGTCCTGTGAGAGGGTCAGGTCGTCCAGACGGGTCAGGCAGCGCGTCCAGTCGCGCCCCCGTTTGATTGCCGAGTGGCGCCGCGCATGATCGACGAGAATTCTGCGCATCGCCTCCGCGGCGGCGCCAAAAAAATAAGTTCGAGACCCCCACGCGCTCCCTTCATGCTTGCTCAAACGCAGATACGCCTCGTGAACCAGCGCCGTCGCTTGAAGGGTCAGGCCCGGCGACTCGGCGTTCAACTGGTGCTGGGCCAGGGCCCGCAGCTCGTTGTAGATCAACGGGAACCAGTTCCGTGCCGCGGAGACCTCGCCGCCGTCCTGCGGCGCGGAGGCTTCGCCGCCGTGCGAATCCTGTTGTGTTGACGCCGCTGAGACCTCCTCGAGTTGACAGGAATCAAGGCTCACGACCAGACCTCTGGCGCCGCCACAAGCCGCACGCGATCCACAACACTGCGGATTTCCTTCGCAGTGATCGAATAGCAACAGCTAGCCGACACCGGCAAAGCGAAGGTTCGTAGAACGCAGAAAGCGATCGTCATCATCATCGCCGCGAATTCGACATTGTCCATAGCTGATCTTCTTACGACGGAGGCCTGCGCTCATCGTGGCGTAATGTCCACCCTTCGAGCGCCCGGAAAAGTCACAGATGTTGACGATTGCTCGGGTTAGTAGGGTGTTGTTCGTATCGGGCGCGCTCAACACCCTGTTGCGCACGGTCAGTGGAAGCCAAGGTCGCGCGGTTTGCCCTATCTTCGCGCAGGCGAAAAAGTTTCGATACGGGCCGGCGCCCGTGATCCCCTTGCTTAGCGCGGCCCGCCCAGCGTTCCGGCTTGGCGCGTTCTCAGCAGCGCGATGAACTCCGTGAAGCCGTTGACCTGCATGACGCCTTGGCGCACGTGTGCATCGAGGAACGTGCGCGAGATGTCGGCCAGAATCTCGAGCTGCGCTCCATTATCGTCGGCGGGCGTGAGAATGAGGAAGATCATCTGCGACGGTTCGCCGTCGGGTGCGGCAAACTCGATCCCCTGGCGCGAAATCCCCAGGCAAACCAGCGGCTTGTTCATTCCGTGCAGCCTCGCATGCGGAACGGCGACGCATAAACCGAGGCCGGTCGGCATCATGCGCTCGCGCTTCAGAACGGCGCCTTCGATCGCCTCTGCATTCAATCCGCTGATGCCCGACGCTGCCCGCGCTAATTCCCGAATGGCCTCTTCGCGCTCGATCGCCTGCAAGGGATTGATGAACCCCTTTGGATGAAGGTAGTCGAGAAAGCGGCGCGGGGCGCGTCGCTGGAGCACCCACTGCATCGCTGTGCCGCTGATCATGGAGGTGGCGATGGCCATGATGACCAGGGCGACGAACAATCGCTCGGTGATGACTCTGAACTCGAGCGCCAGCGTGCCCAGAATGATCTCCATGGCGCCTCGGGAATTCATGCCGAAGCCGATAGCCCACGATTCGCGCCATCCCATGCCCGCATGCCGGGCGCCCAGTCCGCAGCCAAGCACTTTGCTGACCATGGCGATGAACAGGACAACCAGGGTGATATCCCAGTCGAAGAACGCCAGGAAGTTCAGTCGCAGGCCGATGCTGGCAAAGAACAGCGGAGCGAAGATGAAGGAGACGAATTGCTCGATGGTGGCGCGCGTGCGGTCGCGCAAGTGCGGTGAATCGCCCAAGGCGACGCCCACCATGAAAGAGCCGAAGACCGCATGGATGCCGATCGATTCGGTGAACGCCGCGCCAAATAGCGCCAAGGCCAGCGCAAATGCGAGTACCCCGCCCGGCCAGGATGTCTTGGCCTGTATCCATGGCAGAATCCAGTGGACGAGCCAGCGGCCGATCGTGAGCATGAACGCCACAAAAAAGATGGTCAGGCCGATTGTGCTGGTGATCAGCATGCCGCCGGTGTCATGCTGCATCAGGCCAAGGACGATGGCGAAGATGAACCATCCGGTCAGATCGTCGAAGATCGCCGCCGCAATCACGATCATTCCCAGATCGCTTCGATAGAGATTCAGGTCCATCAGGGTCTTGGCGATGACCGGCAACGCCGAGATGGACATGGCCGTCGCGAAAAACAGAGCGAAGATGTAGGGCTGAACCTCGGGACTGCGGCCCAGAAAATCGGGAGTCACCCAGGCTGCGGTCAGCCCGATTCCGAAGGGAACCAAGATGCCCGAGAGGCTCACCGCGACGGCAGCCCGGCCTTGGCGGAAGATCCTCGAAAGATCGACCTCCATTCCGGCTACGAGCAAGAACAAGACCACGGCCACCGTCGTTATCCCTTGCAGAACCACTTCCGGTCCGCCGCCCTTTGGAAACAGCCAATGTTCCAGCTCCGGCCAGACGGGCCTAAGCACCGTCGGGCCCAGAATGATCCCGGCTAGGAGTTCACCGATCACGGCCGGCTGATTGAACTTTCGGAAGACTTCACCCAGGATGCGCGCCAGCGCCAGCATGACTCCCAGAGACAACAGGACGACGGTGATTTCGTGGGCAGTCAGTGCGTGCATGATGCGGGCGATATCTTACGGTGCAAAGGGAATTTGACCGGATGAAGCCGTGGCGATTCAAAACGTGGTGCGTTTTCGCGGCCGTTGCGGTCAGCGCGCCGGTGGGCCGCAGTGCGGCCAGCGAGCCGCGAAACTTCACAGGACCATTTCACGTTGCCGACGCGCTGAACTTCTACCTCGTGAATGCATCGGGCGGCGATTTCACGATTCGCTTGCAGTATCACGACAAGCAGCAGGCCACGATGGATCGGCCGATGCTGGTTCGCGTGTTCGATCCCGAGGAAGAGCTGATTCTGCGGCACGACGATCCGGGCGAGCGAGCCGAGGGCGAGCTACCGCCGCGCATGATCGAACTGCCGATTCAGGCGCGCGGCGCGGGGGTGTATCAGGTCATTGTCACGGCCATTGATGGGGGGCTGGATTTCACCACAAGCCCAGCGCTGCCGTGGGGCATTCTCGGCTCACCGGAACTGGTCGGCGTCAACGATCAGTTCGACCGGTCATTTGTGTATCTGCCACCTAAGCTTCAGACGCTCTCGATCCAGTGCGACGGCGCTGTCGACCAATTGAAACTGAAGGACGAAACCGGCGTTTCGCAAATCGAATTGCGGGGACCGAATCAGATTGGTCAGGCCACGCTTCCGGACGATGGCGAGCACGTGTGGGAATTGTCGATCGAGTCGCAGGGTCGCCATTCGCTCAATTTCGGAGGCGCGCCGGTGATCCTCTGCCCCGATGCGCACACGGCGCGATCGATTCGCGGCAGCGTCGATGTGCTCGACGACGGCACGATCTGCTTTCATAAATTTCAAAGACGCGCGCATGAGATTCTGAAGCGTTATCGCGCCTTCGATCCAGCCGCCTTTGCCGTTGAAGTTCCGAATCTGAATCAGTATCGAAATCAGTGGCTGGCCGAGCCGATGCGCAATCAATATTTGCTTGGGCCGTACGGTGTGTACTCGTCGCTTCCAGCAACGCTGCACGAACAGAATCTTGATCCGACAAGTCCGTGGTTCGGAAGCACGTACGTGTGGCGGGGGCCCGATGGGCAGTCGCGCCGAGACCATCCATGGACTTGGTACAACAGGCTTGGGCTCAGTCATGTGGCCGAGCACATCACGGTCTTTGGCGCGGTGTACGCCATCGATGAGCCGTTCAATCCACTGTTCAAGAGCGCGGCGTTGCGCGATCGGATCATCATCGGCGCGCTCCAGGAGCTGATGATGCTGCAGGAGCATGAGGGGCCGCAAGCTCAGATTACTCATTACTACGGCGGTGAACGAGCATTCAGTTTCTCGCGCGACACACGAGTGTTTCCGTGGGTGATCGGCGATTGCCCCGCCGATGTGCGCGAGGTATGGACGGCGGGGCTGCGCCGGTATGTCGATCGGATGTCGATCAGCCAGGTTGCCGGAGTGGTGAACCAGTGGACGCCCATCATCGTCGGCTTTCAGAACTTCTTCGAAGGATCAAAGGACCCGACCTATTCGACGCTGGTCCAACGTCATTTGAGATGGCTGATGACGCGCAATTTCTGGGGCATGGGGCGGCGCGAGGCCGGGTATTTCGACGAATGCGAGGGGCCCGACGCGAGCTACAACGGCATCACGAATCACAATCTGGCATGGATCTATGAGCGGACGCGCGATCCGGCTTTGCTGGAGGCGCTGCGCCGTTGCGTTGATTTGTTCAATCACACCGTTGCGCCCGAGCCCTCGGCGAGCCTGCTGGCCAAGCCCGCGTGGCTGGGTTCGTGCAGCTTCAACCACCGCATTCCCAAGGACTGGACGCAGACGCAGTCAGGCAGCGGGCTCGCGATGCTGTTCGATGATTTTCCGGAAGCGGCGCCGCTGGCCGGCCGGGCCTGGTTGGCTTGGCCGACGCCGCGACACTCAGGTGAGCTCGCCAAGGCGAGAACAGACTTGGCCAACATGCTGCGGTACCTGGACATGAACGCGTTCAGCGAGGCGAATAAACCGGCCGCAATTGCCGGGTCATCTGAACTGTTGTTTTCGCTCTGGGAGCACTATGCCAGACCGTTCGAGGCGCACGACCTTCCAGTTGTGGCCGAGGATCGCTTCACGCGCAACTTCGGGGATGAGTTCTTCTGCGTGCGCCGGCCAAACTACTACGCGTTCATCTACGCCGGGCGCACGATGAGCCCTTGGTTGAACGTTCGGCGGCCGAAGGACCCGCATCGCCAGCACCCGCGCAACGGCGGCGGCCTGTGCATGTTCTGGTCGCCGAGTTTTGGCTCATCGATTCTCAGCAAGAACTGGTCGGCGTACGCGGCGCACACGATCATCGCGGAGAATGCCCTCGGGGGCGGGGGTGGTTCCGGGGGTGGTTCCGGGGGCGCGGATTGGGAGGATTACTGGTCGATTCAGAGCGCGTTCGATCAGGATCGCTCCGAAGCCACGATTGGCGGTAGCCTTCGCGATCAGCCGATAGGCTTTGAGCGCAAATATCGGTTCATGGAAGATCACGTTGAGTGCGATTTGACGCTACGCGCTACGGCGGGAGCGAATTTCAGCGCGATGTGGGAGTGCTTTCCATATCCATTAGATAAGCCGCAGAGGATGAGCGTGACGTTGCTTGATGGGCGCGGCCGGCCGGTGCAGGACCAACCGGCCACGGCGGTCAAGTTTCAGACGGGGGCCGACGAGGTTCACTTGATCGTGTTCTCCAAGCCGCGTCGCTGCCAGGTTGGGGTTGACAAGAGCGTCGATGATCTGAACGAGAAGCATGAATACGGGCGGGTCCTCGCGGAACTGCCGGCCACATGGCAGGAAGGCCAGAGCCACACGGTTCGCTGGTCGATGATGGCCGTGCCGGCTCGTCGTGTGCCGCAGGCCATTCGCGACGCCTTTCGTTGAGGCCCGCGACGGTTGTGTGTACAGTCGTACCGTTGAGTTTGCTCGGAGCCGCGTCCGGTGCCATTGGATATCAAGCAACTTCTGCAGAGCCACCAGGGTCGGAACTACGACCTGCATCGCGATCACATCAATCCGGTCTTTGCGCGCGTGCTGAAGACGATCGGCTTCGATCATGTATATGGCAAAGCACAGGGGCCATATCTGTGGGACAACCGGGGCAACAAGTATTTGGACTTCATGGGCGGCTGGGCCGTGCTCAGCATGGGGCGGAACCATCCTGCGATCAAGCAGGCGCTGATCGATTTTCTGAACGAGGATTATCCGAGCATCGTGGCGTTCGATGCGCCGCTGCTCTCGGGGCTGCTGGCGGCTGAGCTAAAAAAGAAAACAGCGAACCGGCTCGATTACGTGTTCTTCACCAACTCCGGCACCGAGGGCATCGAGGCGGCGATCAAGTTCGCCAAGTGCTCAACGGGCCGCCCGGCGATTCTGTTTGCCGAGAAGGCATTTCACGGACTATCGAGTGGATCGCTTTCGCTCAACGGCGAAGCGAGTTTTCGCAAGGGCTTTGAGCCGCTGTTGCCCGAATGCCGGATGATTCCCTTCAACGATCTGGCTGCGCTGGAGCAGGCGCTGTCGAAAAGGGATGTGGCGGCGTTCATCGTGGAGCCCATCCAGGGCAAGGGCGTGAACATCCCATCGCCGGGCTATCTGCGCGAAGCGGCCGCGCTCTGCCGCCGCCATGGTTCGCTCTTTGTCGTTGATGAGGTGCAAACCGGCGTCGGTCGCACCGGCAAGTTCCTGGCGATCGATCACGAGGGCGATGTCGACCCGGACATCATCGTGGTGTCGAAAGCGCTCTCTGGCGGTTATGTGCCGGTGGGGGCGGTGCTCACGCGCCGGAAAGTCTGGGAAAGTGTCTTCTCGTCGATGGACCGCGCCATCGTGCACTCCTCGACATTCCACCAGGGGAGCCTGGCGATGGTTACCGGCCTAGCTTCGCTCAAAGCGCTCGAAGAAGAGAACATGATGGAGAACGCCAATCGCATGGGCAAGCTGATCATCGACGGCATCAACGCGATGAAGCCGCGATTCGAATTGATCAGCGACGTGCGCGGGCGCGGGCTGATGATCGGCATCGAGTTCGGCCGGCCCAAATCGCTCAGTCTGCGAACGGCGTGGTCGCTCATTCACAAGATGAACGCCGATCTCTTTCCGCAGGCGGTAGTGATTCCGTTGATGGATGATCATCGCGTCATTACGCAGGTGGCCGGTCATCACATTGATGTGGTCAAGCTCACGCCGCCGCTGAACATCACCCAAGAGGATGTTCGCTGGTTCCTGACCGCGTTTGAGGATGTAATGCGAAAGCTGCACCAGTTCCCCGGACCAATCTGGGAAGTGATGAAGAAGCTCGGCAAGCATGCGGTGACCAAGCGGCCGCGCGAAGCGGTAGAGGCGTGATGCTTGATCTTCATCCCAAGAAGGAAGTGAGTTAAGGGTGCCATGGGCAAGCGATAGCTTGCCCGTGGAGTTGGATGCTCCAGTACGGGCAACCTTGACGGTTGCCCATGCCACCCTTGAGTCACTCGGCTCAAACGTTCAGCTACGATGCCCGCGATGCGCGACCGGATTCTCACAGCGCTGGCTCAGTTGGTTTGGCGCGCCCCAATCTTGATTCTTCTGACGGCAGTTTTCCTTGCGGGGGCATCGATCTATTACGCCGCCACATCGCTTCAACTCAACGCCAACCTCGATGACTTGATCGCCGCCGACCGGCCATACATGCAGAAGTATCGGCAGTTTCTGGATGAGTTCGGCGACCTGGAATACATCTACGCGGTGGTCGAGAACACCGGCGATGTGCAGCGCACCGAAGCGGCGGTTGAGGCGCTGACCGCGAAGCTGCGCGCGATCACCGAATTGCCAGGCGTCTACTGTGCGATCGAGCCGCGCGAACAACTTCGGATCGCCAGCCGCGCGATGGCCGAGCAGGAGCTTGAAGACCTCGCTATCGCTTCGGGGGCGTTTCACGCGTTGATGTCCGATCATCCAACGCCACGCGTGATCGGCGATGCCAATGAGTATCTCACCCAGCTCATCCGCACCGGCGCCAATCTCCCGGAAGACCAGCAGAGAAGGCTTGGCGCGGCGGCGGTCCTTCTGCTCAAAACCATCGCGGCGGCAGACGAGAACTCAGCCAGCCGCCGGGAGGTCCGTTTTCTGATCGGGGCCGATCGCCGGTCGGAGTACTTCGAATCAGACACGGGTCGCTTCTATTTCATCACAATCATTCCGGTCAAGGATTACAGCACCCTGTCGGTGATCGAGGAGCCGCTGCGGAAAATTCGCGCCGCGATCGCCGAAACCCGCGCTGAATTTCCCGGCATCAACATCGGCCTGACTGGCAAGCCGGTGCTGCAGGCCGATGAAATGGCCACCAGCAACTCCGATATGACCAAGGCCTCGATCATGGCCTTTGTCCTCTGTGCGCTGCTGTTCATCATGATGATCGGAGGCATTCTGCGGCCGGTGCTGGCGATGGTTGCTTTCGGCATCGGCTCGGCGTGGACGTACGGCGCGGCGACGCTTCTCGTCGGCCAACTGAACCTGCTGAGCATCGTGTTCATGCTGGTGCTCGTTGGCGTGGGACTGGATTACGGGGTGCACGTCATTTCGCGGTACCGGGAGTTTCGCCGTACGCAGTCGGTCCGCGAGGCGATCCGCGGCACGATGCTCACAGCGGTGCGCAGCAACCTGACCGGCGCGATGACGTCGAGCATCGTCTTTTTCATGGCGCTGTTGACGACGTTTCAGGGATTGCGCGAGCTTGGGTTGATCGCAGGCGTTGGATTGCTCTTGTGTTGGGCGTCGATGGCGCTCGTGTTGCCGGCGCTGCTGGTCCTGGTCGATCGCAAACGTGGTGATGCTGTCACGGGGATCGCACCGGCGGCGACACAGGCAAAGCCCGACGCTTCATCAAACATGGGCGTGTTGCGATGGATTGTTCTGCGGCCGACGGCGGTCCTTGTCGCGGCCGCGGTGGTCTCGTTCGGCCTGATCGCCGCGCCCGGAAGCCTGAGCTTCGAGCAGAACCTCTTGAATCTCCAGGCGCAAGGGTTGGAGTCGATCGAGTGGGAAAGGAGGATTCTCGAAGACTCCGCTTCGGCGACGTGGTTCGGCGCCGTGAGCGCCGATACCCAGCAGCGCGCCTTGGAAGTCACCGAGCGCGCCAAGACCAAGCCTTCGATTGGCGCGGTGCGCAGCGTCTTCGATGTCATCGGGCCGCAAACGGTCAAGCGGGACGAGTTGCGCATCAAGCTCCACGAGCCGATTGGCGCGCAAACCAGACCCGCGAACGCGCCCCAAACTCAGCCGGCAGCCGATTGGTCGATCGACGATCTGCGCAAAGCCGTAACGTCCCTCGAAGCCATCGTTCTTGGCGCTCTTCGGCGGGCGCCCGCGGAGGCCCGCGAGCTTGCACGCCTTGGCATGGAGCTGAAAACGCTCATCGCGCAGCTCGAGCAGAATCCGTCGATTCGGTTCGCGATCGATCAGACCGTTCACGGCATCGGGCAGTCTCTGAGGCTGCTGTTGGAGGGCGATCAGCTCGACCTGCGCTCCGCGTTGCCTGACGCTCTGCGGCAACAGTCCATTTCACCCAGCGGCCGCTATCTGATCATGCTGCATCCCAAGGACGATGTGTGGGAGTACGAGCCGATGAGCCGGTTCATCCGGGAGATGCGCGAGGTCGATCCGAACGTGACCGGCGCGCCGATCACTCATTTTGAATCGCTCGACGAAATGCTGCGCTCGTTCGTCATCATGTCGATCCTGGCGCTGCTGGCGATCATTTGCATTGTCGGCCTGGACTTCCGCCGCATCAGCGATGTGGCTTTGGCGATCTTGCCGCTCTTGCTTGGCCTGGCCTGGACCGTTGAGCTGATGGGATTGTTGGGGGTCTCGTTCAACCTGGCCAATTTCTTTTCGGTGCCGATCCTGATCGGCCTAGGCGTGGACTCCAGTGTGCACATCTTGCACCGCTACCACGAAGGCGGGCCGACGCGCTTCAGCCTGGGTGCCACGCGCCGCGCGGTGATCCTCTCGTCGCTGACCACGATCATCGGCTTCGGATCGCTGATCATCGCCCACCACCGGGGCTTGCGCAGCCTCGGTATCGTGATGGCGGTCGGCTCAACCGCGTGCATGCTGGCATCGGTCATCGTTCTGCCGGCGCTGCTGGCTTGGCTGGAGAGTCGCAAATCCGGGCGGAAGGACCGGTGAAACACCACCAGGCTCGGGCCAACGGGCGTCACACACGCGTTCGTTCGGCATCGGTGGAACATTTCAGCCCCGGCGTTGATTCTCGTTAACATACTCTCTTGGCTTGCCGAGGGTCCTTCCATGCCTCATCGCCTTTTCGAACGCCATCAGAAGACTCTGCAATCGGCTCTTGAAGCGATTCGCGCGCGCACGTATTGGAGCGCCTACCCCGAAGTGCCCAGCGGAAAGATCTACGGTGAAACTGCCAGGGACGCCGGCTTGGCCGCGTTTGAGACCCGTCTGAAAAACAGGAAGTTCCCAATCGATCAACCGAACACGGGCAAGTTCATCGGCGGCGAGGTATCTCCGTTCGGCATGAAGCTGGGCGTGACGTATCCTCAGGTCGATCTGGATGAATTGCTCGCGGCCGCCCAGCAGGCAATGGAGGCTTGGAGCAAGTCTGATGTTGAAACTCGCGCTGGCATCGCGCTGGAGATTCTCGATCAGCTGAACAAGCGCAGCTTTGAGATCGCCAATGCCGTCATGCACACGACCGGCCAGGGCTTCATGATGGCCTTTCAGGCAGGCGGGCCGCATGCGCAAGATCGTGGGTTGGAAGCCGTCGCGTACGCCTACCAGGAGCTTTCGCGCATTCCGGCGACCGCGAACTGGCAGAAGCAGGTCAGCAAGACCGATGTGATTCGCCTTCAAAAGAGCTACCGGATCGTGCCTCGTGGGGTGGCGGTCGTGATCGGCTGCTCGACCTTTCCAACCTGGAACAGCTACCCCGGATTCTTCGCGAGCCTGATGATCGGAAGCGCGGTCGTCGTCAAGCCTCATCCGGGGGCGATCTTGCCGCTGGCGATCACCGTCGAAGTCGCGCGCGAAGTCTTGCGCGACAACGGCTTTGATCCGAACCTGGTGACGCTCGCCGCCGACACTCATGGCAAACCGATCACCAAGAAGCTAGTGGCCCACGATGAAGTCAAGATCATCGACTACACCGGCTCGTCGGCGTTCGGCGAATGGATCGAAAGCCACGCGCCACAGGCTGTGGTCTTCACCGAAAAGGCGGGCGTGAACTCGGTGATCATCGACAGCGTTGACGACCTCAAGGCGATGGCGGCCAACCTGGCGTTTACCCTCAGCCTCTATTCAGGGCAGATGTGCACGACCAGTCAGAACATTTTCATTCCGCGCGGCGGCATCGACGTGGGCAACGAGCACAAATCGTTTGAAGATGCCGCGTGGGCGATCGTCGATGAGATGAACGCGCTGTTGAGCGATTCGAAGCGCGCTGCGGAAATCCTTGGGGCCATCCAAAACGAAGAGACCTTGAAGCGAATCGATGAGGCGGCGAACGAAGCCGAGGAGGCCGCGACGGTTCTTCGGCCGTCGCAATGGGTGTTGAATGAGCAGTTTCCCAAGGCGCGCACGCGCAGCCCGTTGGTGATCAAGGTCGCCGCCGGCCAGAAAAAACTCTACATGCGCGAGATGTTCGGCCCGATCTCGTACATCATCGCCACCGACGACACGCCGCAGAGCATTGAGCTTGCCAGCAAGTCCGCAAAGGAGCTTGGCGCCATTACATGGGCGGCGTACTCGACGAACCCGCAAACAACCGCCGCGATCGAGGAAGCCGCGTTGGAGGCGGCCGTGCCGCTTTCGATCAACCTCACGGGGCCGATCTACGTCAATCAGGCGGCCGCGTTCAGCGATTACCACGTCAGTGGCTGCAACCCCGCCGGCAATGCCACATTGACCGACAGCGCGTTCGTGACGCCGCGATTCAAGGTGATGCAAGTTCGCACTGCGTTGCCGCAGCAGGTCGATCAAGCCGCGCGCAGCACCGAGGCGGCGGCCGCCGCTTCAGCATGAATCTCCCCATGGCTAATGATCTCCATCGACCCGACGTCGAGCCCACGGCCGCCTGACTTTCGCGGGGACCGAACATCTCGTACTGTGCCGATATGCCCTGTTACGAATTCGAAGGCATCCGCCCCGTTGTCGATCCGACAGCCTTCGTTCATCCCTCGGCGGTGCTTATTGGCGATGTGATGGTCGGTCCCGGCTGCCTGGTCGGGCCCTGCGCCAGCCTGCGTGGCGACATCGGCCGGCTCATCCTCAAAGCCGGCTCAAATGTGCAGGACAACTGCACCCTACATTGCTTTCCTGGAAAGGACGTCGTCGTTGAAGAAGATGGCCACATCGGCCACGGCGCGGTGCTGCACAGTTGCACCATCAAGCGCAACGCGATGGTTGGCATGAACGCGGTCATCATGGATGATGCGGTGATCGGCGAAGATTCCTTCGTCGCCGCCATGGCGTTTGTCAAAGCGCAAACCATCGTGCCGCCGCGCACGCTCGTCGCAGGCGTTCCGGCCAAAGTCATTCGCGAGCTTACGGCCGATGAAGTCAAATGGAAATCCGAAGGCACCGGCCACTATCAGCACCTGGCGCGCCGATACCTGGCCACGATGAAGGAAACCAAGCCTCTGGCCCAGGTCGAATCGAATCGCCGGCGCGTTCCAGAGTTGATCTATCAGCCCAAGCACGAACGCGACGCCTAAGGGCCGGCATCGTTCGACCGGCGTCGATACTCTTCAACGTGCGGCTCGATCACCGCTGTCAGATCGCTCAACCCCAGTTGTTGGGCCAATTCGAGCGATCGCTCAGCCGTGCGAAGCGCCTCAGGCATTCGGTCAGCCGCGGCGTAAGCAGCCGCAAGCACGTCGAGTGAGCCCGGGTCCGACCATTCGGTGGCGGCGCAAAGCTGCTCGGCGAGTTGAATCGCCCGCGCTGGGTCGCGCTGCGCCGGATCAGGGGATGACGACAGCAGGTGAATCAGCGGCGGCGCGACCTGGATGTACTCCTCCAACGATGGAGCGGCCGCGAGCGCCTTCCCGAACCACGTGGCAGCCTCGGCATGTCGATTCTGCCGCGCGCGAATCACCGCCGCCGACCGCATGGAAGACCAATCACTCTTGTCGCGCTCGGCTGCCGCGATGAACTGCGCAGCAGCCTCATCGGCGCGATCTTCCTTGATCAGAAACTGCGCGAGCGACTGGTGATAGGCCGCGCTGCTGTCGTCGATCGCCAATGCTCCGTTGAACGCCGCCTCGGCTTCCGCGGCGCGTCCAATCGACTGAAGCGAGCGGCCAAGCCGGTGATATTCGCGAGCCAGGAATCGTGGCGGTCGGGCGCTGGGGTTCGTCATCTTCGCACGGATCTGCCGAATTGACTCGTTCGTTTCCGCGATCGATTCCTCGAATCGACTCTGCATGCGAAGCGCCTCGGCCAGGTTCGAGCGCGCTGGGTGATGCTCCGGCTTGATTCGAAGGGCGTCTCGATAATGCCCCTCGGCCGCAACCGGATCGCGACGAATGAGCAGGTTTCCGAGGTTATTGTGGGGCATCCACGCTTCATCGTTTTTCGAGAGCGTGTCCTCAAAGACGGTTTCCGCGGAAAGGTACGTTCCGGCCTGCCGCCAGGTCAGGGCAAAGAGAATCGGCAGGACCGCAACGCCAGCCGCAACGCCAGCCATCGCCAGCGCGCGCGGGCGCCGAACCACGTGCGCCTAGCCGCCGATCACCAGCGCGATGATTCCCAGGCTTGCCAGGTATTGGAAATGGTCGGCGACGAACGAGAAGCGCATCGGGTACATGTTCACGAATCCCAGAGCCGGGAAAATCGTGCCCGCGTAAAAGGCGAGGGCCAGTGCCGGTCCTCGCACGCCCCGTCGATAGAGAAACAGCGACGTGGCGCCGATCGCAATTGCGCCCGCTCCCGCCATCCACAGGATCACCGAATTCGGATCGATCTGCCAGCGCGGGTACACGAACATCAACTGTTGGGGCCACAGCAGTTGCCGCGGATAGAACAGCAGCGCGTTGGAGGCGATCAGGATTCGATCGATCCACGAGAACACAAAGTCATCGCCCTCAGCGCCAACGTGCTCGCGCTCGATGTGTGCCGTGTGCAGGGCCAGGAGCAAGCCGATGATGAGCATCGGCGCCAGCGGAGCCAGCCGAGGAATGGTCAGTCGCTTTCGCTGCCAGAGCATCATCAGGATCAGCGCTGCCGGAAGCGAGCATGTCACCGATTTGGAGAGAAGAGCCAGCACAAACAGCAGCAAGCTCAAGCCATACCAGCCCCACGAATCGGCTGCGCTTGTGCGACGCGGTTGACCCTTGGTTTGAGTTGGTCTTGCATCTTCCCCGGTCGGCGCCGCTCGCACATCCTTCAGTGACTCAAACCTCAGATACGCGAGCGCTGCGGTCAGATAGAAGAAAGCTGAAAGCACGTTCTTGCGCTCGGTGATCCACGCCACCGATTCCACGTGCACTGGATGAAGCGCGAAGACCGCTGCGATCAACCAACCCGCAAGCAGCCCGCCCGGCAGCTTCAGCACAGTGCACAATCGCCACACCAATAGCGCATTGAGCGCGTGCAGAACGACATTGACGATGTGATACCCCATCGGATTGAGTTGCCAAAGGTGATGCTCAATCCAGAAGCTCGTGAACACGACCGGGTAGTACTGCGGCGTGTGAGTTGGAATCCAAATCTGCTTGAGGCCTTCGAGATCACGCAGGAATCGGTTGGCGCTCACGTACAGATCATCGTCCCAGATGAATCCGCCGCGGATTGCCGGGAGATAGGCGACCACCGTCGCCAAGACGATCAAAGCCGCGCCCGCCAGCGTCCATGCCAGCTCCCGGCGCAGCCGGAATTCAAAGACTCGATCAACCATGCGCTGACCTGTGAGAACCGACGCTTGCCGGAACGTGATCCAAAGGAATTACGGAGCAGGGGCGGCGGCGTTCGATGCCGTTTTCTCGGCTTGGCGTGCGGCGTCGCTGACCAACTCGCTGAGGGTCGGATGGGGGTGGATGGTCGCCGCCAGGTCGATCAGCGTCGCGCCCATTTCAATCGCCAGAGCGCCCTCGGAAATCATCTCGCATGCGTGCGGGCCGACCATTCCCACGCCTAGCACGAGCTGGCTTGGTGGATCGTAGATAATCTTGGTCAGGCCCTCGCCGCGTCCCATGCCGACCGCGCGGCCGGAAGCGCCCCACGGGATCTTCGCCGCCGCGTGCGGAATGGCCTCGGCTTTGGCTTCCTGCTCGGTCAGACCGCACCAGGCGATTTGAGGATCGGTGAAGATCGCGATCGGTATTGCCCGCGGATCAAACCGCGCGCCCTGGTCCTTGCCGGCGATCGCTTCGGCCGCAACTCGGCCTTGCGCCAGGGCTTTGTCGGCCAGCAAGGGCGGCCCGGCGATGTCGCCCACCGCGAAGATGCGAGGATTGCTTGTGCGCATGTGGCCGTCAACTGTGATGAATCCCTCACCATTTAGACCAACCTGAACGCGATCAAGATGCAGGTCGCCAAGGTTCGGGCGGCGCCCGGCGGCTACAACCACACGATCAAAGCGAGCCGACTTGGCTGCGTCGTCGCCTTCGAAGGAAACTTCCATCGTGCCATCCTTCTTCCGCGCCGATTTCACGTTCGTTTTCAGCCACATGCCCCGCAACCGGTCCCCAAGCCGCCGAAGCAGCGGCCTGGCAATGTCGGCGTCAACCCCCGGCAGCCACTGCTCGCCTTCATCAACCAGCGACACCTTGCTTCCCAACGCCGCGTAGATCGAAGCCAGCTCCACCGCAATGTAGCCGCTGCCCACAACGAGCATCGAATCAGGAATCTCGCTTACGGCCATCGCCGCTTCCGGGGTGACCACCAGGCGCTGATCGAACGGCAGAGCCGGGTGCTCGGCCGCAATTGAGCCGGTGGCGACCACCGCGCGCTTGAAGCGCAGCCGGGCGACATCGCCATCGCGGATCGCGAGATTTCGCGAGTCCTCAAAAACAGCGCGGCCCTTGATGCGCTCGACGCCGAACTTGCGGCATTGGCTGTCAAGACCCGCCGCGAGCTTTGCGATCGCCTTGGTGGTCCATTCGCGCACGCCCTCGGCCTTGAACTTGGGCTTGGTGAAGCTGACACCCATTTCAGATGCCAGAGACGCCGCGTTGATGATGTCGGCGATGTGCAAAAGCGTCTTGGATGGAATGCATCCATCGTGCAGGCAAACGCCACCCAGCGCGCCCGAAGGATGCGCATCGACGATGACGGTCGACACCCCAAGTTCCGCCGCGCGAAACGCGCAGCTGTACCCGCCCGGCCCGCCGCCGATTACCACCAGGTCGGTTTCCTGCGTGAATTCGCCAACAACCATGCTGGCAGTGTAGCGTTCGTCCGTTTAGCGGGCGGGCCCGCCCGCCGTTGGTGTTTCATTAGATGGCGGCGCTCCCGCATCACCCTCGCGCACCAACCTCGCAACCTGCTCATCAAACGCCCTTCCGCACTCCGGACAATGCGTGCGATCGCTCGGCAATCCGCGCAGGTCATACCCGCACCTGATGCACACAGGCACACCGCATTCCAGCAACTGGCGGCGCAGCGCCTTGGGCATGTCACGTCGGATCGCCAGAAACACGATGACGGTGTATCCGGTCAGCGCCATGCCCCACATGATGCGCTCGTTCCACTTCCCCATCGGCGGCAGGAGGTGAGCGGCGATCAGCATCGAAACCACCAGCGGTACGACTAGGAAAATTGCGACCGCCAGCAGAAACTGGAACACTCCCTTGATCGAGCGCGGCGTCATGCCGCGCTCAACGAATTCAATCGCCTTCCGGCGACTTTCCTCGTCGGGAAACATCTCCCACTCTGGCAGCCCCTTGGTGTACGGCCGCCGGGCTATCGCGTTGAATCGCTCAGCTTTCACACAATTCAGTGTAGCGGGGCCGCTTGAGCCCATTCCTCTGTTTGTGCGATCAAAGCAGGAGGCGCGCTGGGTTCTGCAAATCGCCGATCACCTGCTGCATGAACTGCACTTCCTGGCCGCCATCAAGGACGCGATGGTCGATTGAATGACTCAGCGGCATGATCAAGCGCGGCGCCAGGCCGCGTTGATGCGAGTAGGGCGAGGGCGGCAGGTGGGGGTATTCCGGGGGATCGCCTTCGATCACCCATGGTCTCCAGCGCGTGCGCCCGACGGCTAGTACAGCGACCTGCGGCGGCGTGATGATGGGCGTCGAATATCGGCTGCCCCCCATCGCGCCAGCGTTCGAGATCGTGTAAGTTCCGCCACGCGTGTCGTTCACCGCGAAGGTGGCGGTGCGGGCCTTTTCACCGATCACCGCCAGCGCATCGCTGATCTGAGGAATGCTCATCTGATCGGCATCGCGAATGACCATCGGCACCAGGCCGCGCTCAGTGTGCACACCAATGGCGATGTTGAAGTATCGCTTGTAGGTGATCTCATTCTTCTCAATATCGATGGCAGCGTTGAAGTCCGGAAAGCGCTGCAGCGCGCGAGCAACAGCTCGAACGACGAATGCCAGCAGCGTGATCTTCCGATCCGAGCCCTCTGGTGGAGCATAGCCCTGGCGCAGCTTGTCCAGCTCGGTGACGTCGGCATCATCGAAATCGGTCGCGTGCGGAATGGTCGACCACGATTGCGACATGACCGTCGCAATGGTCTTCCGCGCCTGGGTCAGCGGCGCGCGCTTGATCGAGCCATATTGATCGCTGGCGTCGGCGCCTTGCGGCTCGACAATGACCGATTCGGGCACCGCCGGATACGCAACGCGGGCAGCCACGACGCGCGGCGCAGCCGCCAAACTCCCTCTCCCTTTGGGAGAGGGCTGGGGTGAGGGCAGGCGCGCAGGGGGTGCTCCGTATTCCGGTGTGCTCATCGCGCTTCCGGCCCTCACCCCTAACCCCTCTCCCAGAGGGAGAGGGGGATTGCCGGAACTCGCCGCCATCTCCACATCCACGCGCTCGATGCGCCCTCCAGGACCGCTTCCGTTTACCGTTTCAATATCAACGCCCAACTCACGCGCTAACTTCCGCACCGCAGGCGAAGCGGGCTTGCGGCCGACCTGATGTTTCCCCGCAATCGGCGACGAAGTCGCCGTTGAACTCCCTCTCCCTCTGGGAGAGGGTTGGGGTGAGGGCACGCGCGGAGCAGGCGTACCAAGTCGCTGATGATCGGTGGGGCTGCCGGCCCTCACCCCTGACCCCTCTCCCAGAGGGAGAGGGGAAATCGGTTCCGCGCCTGCTGCACCAAAGCTCACCATCACATCGCCAACGTGCACCATCTGGCCATCGCGCACGTGCACAGTCTCCACTACGCCGGCGAACGGCGAAGGAATCACCACCGCCGCCTTGTCTGTCTCGACCTCCATCAGCGGCTGATCCTCGCGCACCTGATCGCCCACGGCGACCATCACGCGCACGATCTGCCCTTCATGCACGCCTTCACCAAGATCGGGGAGTTTGAAGTCTTTGGTTCCCATGAACTACTCGCGCGGCGCCAGACGCTTCAGATAGTTTACAACGGGCGGAAGTTCGAACGTCACTGCATCCCACACGACCTTGAGATCGATCTTGTCGTACGCGTGAATCAAGCGATCGCGCATGCCCGCGATTCTCGACCACGGTATTGAGTTGTGTGCAGTGCGGAACTCGCTGGAGAGCCGTTTGGCGGCCTCGCCCAATACTGCGATCTGATACACAACCGCCGACTGCTTCTCGTAATTGGAACAAAACTCGTCAAAGCTGACGCCTTTGAGAAACTCGCCGATCGAATCCGCGGCCAGCAGCATGTCGAGCACCGCATCCGCGTCACGCTGCATAGAGCAGCCTCGCGGATTCAAGAATCTCGCGCCGCCGAATCCAGTTGCGACTGCTCTCGATGCCGGCGCGCGTCATCAGATCGACCGGCCGCCCCAGCATTTCCTCCAATTCCTCCTCGGCGGCAATGAGATCGAGTAGTCCGTGCCTGGACTCCGGCGCGAAGGTGATCAGAAAGTCCAGATCGCTTTTGGGGCCGAAATCATCGCGCAACGCCGAGCCGAAAACTTCCAGGCGCACAATGTCCCACTTGCGGCAGAACTCCGCCA
>JAKEEP010000255.1 GCA_022616475.1 Phycisphaerales bacterium
CCCCGGACGGGAATTTGATAGACCTTCAGGAGAGATCAGCCGTGTTTAGAGCCAGACCCTTCATCGTTGTTATTGCGATCACCCCTTTTGGTGTGAACGAAATCGCGACAGCACAGACGCCGATCAACGCCCCCGGAGCAATGCAGCCTTCGACTGGCACGGGCGTGTATCACATTATGCCAATGTATCGAGAGATCGGTTCCGATCCGACATCGAACGTTCTCGGGGGCCGGGAGTACATCGTGCTCTCGCAGATCGCCTATGGGGTTTCGCAGAATTTCTCGCTTCAGATCGATGTGCCGGTTGGGTATCGCGATTTGCAGATCAGCGGCCCGGGCAGCGCCGATGATCATGAAGCCGGCATCGGGGACACGACGTTGCTGGCCAAGCTTCGGGTGTACCGCGATGATCCAGCTCCGACCGACACGACGCGCTTGAGCCTGGCGGGCGGCTTGCAGATTCCCGGGAACGTCGATTTCGAGATGGATTCATCCAACGACGCGTGGGATCCGATCATTGGCGCGATATTCTCGACGGTGCGCGGACGGCACGGCTTCAACGTCAGCGCCTTCTGGGAGTTCTACACCGGCAATGACGATGATCAATCCGATTCGTTGCGAGCGGATGCTTCGTATTTGTTTCGACTGTTGCCTGAAGCGTACACCGCCGACAGCGGGGGTGCGTTGTACGCGGTGGCGGAGTTGAACGGGTTCTACGGGACCAACGGAGATACGGAGGTGTACCTTTCGCCCGGGGTGATGTTCGAGGCGAGGACGTTCACGCTCGATGCGACGGTGATGTTGCCGGTGTGGCAGGAGGTCGAGCATCGCGCCGAATCGGAATACTTGATTGGGGTTGGGTTGCGATTGTCGTTTTGAGGGAATCCGAGATGGATACGCGGGGCTGTTGACGTCCTCGTGCCACGGTCAAGCGAATCTGTGGCATGTGGCACGTGTGCCTGCGCGCCCGCACGGCCGACTCCCTTCGGTCGCTGGCCGTGGCACCCTCGAGAGGGTAGATTGTTACGAATTCGTTTCGTCGATCGCGCCGAAGCGGCGGTTGCGCTGCGCGTAGTCGCGAATGGCCGCGTGCAAATCGGCTACACCGAATTCCGGCCAATATCGCTCGGAGACATGAATCTCGGCGTAGCTGATCTGCCAGAGCAGATAGTTGGAGACGCGCAGCTCACCGGCGGTGCGGATCAAGAGGTCGGGATCAGGCAGGCCGGCGGTGTAGAGGTGATCGCTGATCGTTTCTTCGCCGATGGCCTCGACCTCGAGCTTGCCGGCTTTCACCTTTTCGGCGATCGCCCGCATCGCATCGGTGATCTCTGTTCGCGAGCCGTAGTTCAGCGCCAACGCCAGTGTGAGACCGGTGCAGTGCCGGGTCGCGCCGATGGTCTGATCCATTTCTGCCAGCACCTTTTCGGGCAGCCCGTCGCGCCGCCCAAGCTGCATGAAACGAACATTGTTGTCGACCAGCTCCTGGCGTTCCTTGGCCAGGTACTCCAGGTAGAGGCTCATCAAGGCGTTGACTTCGGTGGCTGGCCGCTTCCAGTTCTCGACCGAGAAGGAATAGAGCGTCAGGGCCTTGATGCCGAGCTTGCCGCATTCGATGACGATATCGCGGACGCTTCTAGCGCCCGCGCGATGACCGGCAACGCGCGGCAGCTTCCGCTCAACGGCCCAGCGACCATTACCATCCATGATGATGGCGATGTGCCGGGGCCGGCGCTGCGGCGGCACATCAAATTCATCGCGCGCGTCAATAGGCTGGGCGGAAATCTGCGTCATGCCAAAAGGTATCGTACTCATTGCGTGCGACAACAGTTCGCCGCATGGCTAAGGATTGCAACTGGACTCTTGATCCGGAATCAGCGTTTCAAACTTCCAGCAGCGTCTGCGTTCGCTCCGGGCCGACGCTGACGATTTCCACCGGAATCCCGACGATTTGCTCAATTCGTTCAAGATACCGGCGCGCGTTGGCCGGCAAAGCCGTTCGATCGGTCGCTTCATCGATTTCCTCGGACCAACCCGGCAATGTGGTGTAAATGGGTTGGACCTCGCCTAGGCGGACGGCGTCCGGGATAAACCGGTCGGTCACCGAGCCGTCGGGCAACCGATATTGCGTGCAGATTTTGAGTTCATCAATGCCGCTCAAGACATCGAGCAACATGCAGGCCAAACCGGTCGCGCCGCAGACCATGGCCGAATAGCGCACAGCGACAAGGTCAAGCCAGCCGCACCGGCGCGGTCGGCCGGTCGTCGTGCCGTATTCGTGCCCGCGCTCCCGGATTCGATCGCCAATGGCATTGACCTGCTCGGTCGGAAACGGCCCAGCGCCCACGCGTGTGGAGTACGCCTTCATGATTCCCAAAACGCGATGGATGTGCGTTCCGGGGACTCCCGTGCCTGCGGGAATCCCCAGGGTCGAGCAGTTCGAACTGGTCACGTAGGGGTAGGTCCCGTGATCGATATCCAGCAAGCAAGCGTTCGCGCCTTCGAAGAGGATGCGCCGATCCTGCTCGAGATAGTCGTGCAGTAGGTAGACAGTGTCGGTGATGTGGCCGGCGAGCCGGCGACCAATCGCGGCATGCTGCGAAGCGAGGGCGTCGGCATTCAGCGGCGCTGCCTGGACACCCAGGGCTTCCAGTTCCCGTTGGCGGATGGCGCAAATGACGCGCAGTTTCGCGCGCAGACGCTCGCCATCCAGCAACTCGCCCATTCGAATAGCCGTCGAACGCTGGACCTTGTCGGCATAGGCCGGGCCGATGCCTCGGCGGGTGGTGCCGATCGATAGGTCCACGGACTTTTCCGAGCCAGAGACCGCCTTGGAGAGCACGTTTTCCAGAGCGGCATCGTGCTCCTTGTGATAGGGCATGACGACGTGGGCGCGATCGGAGACGCGCAGGTTGTCGCCCACCTCGACGCCGCGGCCACGGAGCGCTTCGATTTCCTCGATGAGCTTCTGGGGGTCAACCACAACACCGTTGCCGATCACGCAGACCTTATCCGGATAGAGGATGCCCGCCGGAATCAGGTGCACCGCGTACCGCTGGTCGCCCACGACCATGGTGTGACCGGCATTGGCCCCACCGTTGTAGCGCACGATCACATCGTGATCGGCCGTCAACAGATCGACGATCTTGCCCTTGCCCTCATCGCCCCATTGAAGGCCGACCACGGCAGTGTGCAGCGCTTCGTCCCGGTTGTTGGTCGCACGGCGGTTCTTGATTTGAGCCCTTCGCATTGTCAGCACCACTTCTGCCTAAGCCCTTTGAGTCGCCGCTCGCGCGCTGCGCTCGACGCCAAGCGATGACTATATATCCACGATGCGAGAACAACCATCAAGTCAGGATCGCGCTGTGTCGAAAATGGTCGGAACAACGTTCGTTGACTGCAACCGCATGCGACCTCATTGCGAAGGGCAAATCCGATGACTTCTACGAGCGAATTTCGAGTCCTGTGCCCGAATGGCAGATGCCGGCAAGTGTTGTCGGTCCCAGCACACGCTGCCGGCAGGATGGTGCGATGCCGTTGTTGTGGCGCCAACCTGCGGGTGCCGCCGCGAAAGGCTGATGTCGCATGCCAATCGCGTGTCGCATCGCAGCTGCGGCTAAGCTGAATATCACCACTGCGATTCGACCGAGCCCTTGGGTTGATTGGCTTCTTGGGGCTGCCGCTCGAGCACTATGGGCATCGCCTCCCCATTGGTCGAATGCCCATCTTCCCTGACTTGGATCACAAACGTCACCGGCCCGATTGTCAGCCTGTCCTGATGGGTCAGGACTGCTTCCTGCACACGGGTTCCGTTGTGATATGTCCCGCGGTCCGATGCCAAATCGACCAGCCTCAGCTCTGTTCCATCGTGTGTGATCTGACAATGCCTTCGCGAAACCGATGGCACAGGCACACGGACATCGCACGTGGTTTCCCGGCCGATGATGGTCGTGGGTTTGCTGACCGCAAATGATCGCTCTCGGCCGTCGCCTCCTTGCATGACTAGATAGATGTTCATCCGTGTCCCTTCGTGGCCCTTGCCCAATGTGGGCTATCATCGATATCGCGGTACGAGCCAACGTTGGCGCGGGACCGCCGCCGCGATCTTTCTCCAGATTGCGTTCGTGCCCCCTTCCGTCCTATCGCAGATGCCGCCTCTTCACACGTCCACTACCGCCCAGATTACCATCGAAGCGCCGGCGATCCAAGGGAAAAATCGCGCTGTAACCATAGAGGGCATCCTGCTGGCTGATCGCCCCGGTGGTCCTCGCCAATGGGACATCCCGGGTGTCTACATCCATGTACCCTTTTGCTTTCACAAATGCCACTATTGCGACTTCTACAGCATTGTCGACAGCCACGACCGGCAGCAAGCCTTTACCCAGCGGCTGATTCAGGAGCTTAATGCTGCTTCGCCGGTCCTTTGCCGGTCCGGGCCGGTTGAGACGATCTTTGTCGGCGGGGGAACCCCCACATTGCTGGCGGCCCAGCAGTGGGAACACCTGCTTGGGGTGATCAACCGGGTGATGCCCCACTTGGACCGCCGCGAATTCACCGTCGAGGCCAACCCGGAAACCGTCACTGCCGAGCTCGCCGACGTCTTACTCAGCGGGGGGGTCAATCGGGTCAGCATCGGATGCCAGTCATTCAACCACCATCACCTCAAGACTCTGGAGCGATGGCACGATCCGGAGAACGTCTTTCGAAGCGTCGAGATTCTGCGCCAAGCCGGGCTGGCGAACTTTAACCTTGACCTGATCTTCGCGATCCCGGGGCAAACCCTCGACGATTGGCTCGATGACCTGGATCGGACGCTGGCTCTCCAACCAACCCACATCAGCTGTTATGGTCTGATGTACGAGCCAAATACGCCGCTCACTGTGAAGATGAAGGCTGGACGGATCCAACCCGTCGAACAGGACCTGGAAGCCCAGATGTACGAAGCGACCATCGATCGTCTGGCGGCCGCAGGTTTCGAGCACTATGAAATCAGCAACTGGGCCCGCCAGCCGCTGAACCCCATGGCAACAGCGAATCGGTGCCGCCACAACATGATTTATTGGACCAACCGGAACTGGTGGCCGCTTGGGCCGAGCGCTTCGGGCCATGTTGAGGGCTTGCGCTGGAAAAACGTTCCACGCCTGGGTGAGTATCTCGATGGTGGGCCGTTTCCCCCCATCATTGATGTCGAGCAGTTGGATCAGGATGGACGCATCGGCGAGCAATTCATGCTCGGATTGCGGCTGATTGAAGGCATGAAACTTGAAGAAGTTGAAGCGCTGCTCTCGCACGGCCGGCGCGGCCAACAGCGACGCCTGGCCATCGAGCGTAGCCTGAGCGAGGGATACCTCGTTGGGCTCAACGGATCTCTGCGGCTTTCGCGGAGGGGGCTGCTGTTGGCGGATTCGGTGATTGCGCCACTGATCTGAAGGGGCGGATCCAGGGGTTCCCAAGAGCGCGTTTCGAACCGGCGTCGGCGCTTGCGCATAGTTGAGGTACCTCGATGCTTGCCCTTTCGCCGGTTGATCTGGACGGCTCTTGACTAGACCATTGTGTGGGTGCAGGTCGAACAGCCTCCAGCTCCCATGAATGCACGCCGCTTGTATGTCGAAATCCACGATTGTCATTCCATGCTACAACGAGGCCAGCCGGCTGAATGTGCAGGCCTATAGCGATTTTGTACGCGATCACGCCAATGTGCGTTTCCTGTTTGTGGATGATGGCAGCACCGATCGCACGATCGAGCTGCTGCAGCAGTTGGCGACGCAGAACGCAGATCAATTCCGGGTTCAGGCGTTGCCGCGCAACGCGGGCAAGGCTGAGGCGGTTCGCCATGGATTGCTGGAAGCCTCGCGAAACGGATCGACGTATGTTGGTTTCTGGGATGCCGACCTGGCGACGCCGCTGGACGAAATCCCACCCATGCTCGCGATTCTCGAAAGCCGGCCTGCGATCGAAATGGCGTTCGGGTCGCGCGTGAATCTCCTGGGGCGTTCCGTGCGGCGAAACCTCCTGAGGCACTACATTGGCCGCATTTTCGCCACCGCCGCTGCTGGGGTCCTCGGCGTTGGAATTTACGACACTCAATGCGGGGCCAAGCTCTTTCGCGTTTCCGATGGATTCATCCAGCGATTGCAGGAGCCGTTCATCGGTGGATGGATTTTCGATGTGGAAATGATTGCGCGCGAGATCCAGGCTCGGCGCAGGACGAGCCTTCCGCCGGTGCGCGAGATCATCGTCGAGCATCCGCTGATGACCTGGCGCGATGTCGCCGGCTCCAAGATACGGCTTCGCGACTGGTTTGCAGTGGGGGCCAACCTGATTCGAATCTACTGGAAGTACTTGAGGCGCTGAGCGCGCTGGAGCAGCGCGCGAAGCGAGCCCATGACCCGTTTAACGCCCACCCTCCTGAACCCATTGCGGAAGTGCATCGGCGCGCTACGCACGCAACGCCTGGCGGTGCCGCTTGTTGCCAAACTGGCCCTGGCCGGCCTGATGTTGCCGCTGTTTTGCATTCTTTTGCTCACCCTGCGAATCGTCGCCCTTGCTCGCGGGCCGATCGAGATCGAGGCTCAGACCGATTGGGGAGGCCGGTTGCTGTGCTGGCCGCCGGATTTGATCGGCCTCTATTCATGGCTCTTTGGTGTTTGGGAGCCCGATTTGACAAGGTTCATTGAGCGGCGGCTGTCCGATGGCGATGGGTTCATCGATGTCGGCGCCAACATCGGGTACTACTCGATTCTGGCAGCTCGCTGCGTGGGCCGATCGGGGCGTGTCGTTTCGATCGAGGCGTCGCCTGTCGTATTCAAGACCCTTGAGCAGAACCTCGCGCACAACGCGGTCGGCTCAAAGGTTCGGGCCATCAATAAGGCCGCCGCCGCCGGACCCGGTCTGGTCGGCGTGTACGCCGGCCCATCGCACAACGTTGGGTTGACCACAACCGTCAAGGAACGTGGCTTGCCGCTTCAGAGTCAGGTCGAGGCATTGCCCTTGGACGATTTGCTCACATCGACTGATATCAGAATGGCGCGACTCGTGAAAATCGATGTCGAAGGCGCTGAACTCGACGTTCTTGCGGGAATGAAGGGCATGCTGGAACAGAGCCGTCCGGATGTCGAGTTCCTCGTGGAGCTGTCGCCTTCATGGTGGAGCGACACCGCCAAGCGACCCGTCGACGCATTGGAGCCGCTTATCGCCGCCGGCTTTCACGCCTACGCCATTCCCAACAACTACTGGCCTTGGCGGTACTTGTGGCCACGATGCGTCAGCAAACCGGTGCGGGTTCGGGAGTCTTTGACCCGGCGCGTCAAGCGACTTGATCTGGTGCTCTCCCGGTCCGACAGTGACGTCCTGTAGCGTCCTGGACCGGCAGACAACCGAAAGAAAAGGTGCCAGGCACCATTTTCTGAGTACGTCCTTCGTCAGCAACATGCCTTCGCAGAAAATGGTGCCTGGCACCCTTTCCGGTTCGAGTCAGGACACTAGGGCGCGCGAACGCCGCTGCCGGGGATCTGAACTTCGGGCGCTTGTGGCGCGCCCTGCTGGGCCGCCATCTGCTTGGCCACGAGGTTCGTGATTTGCACGTAGCGCGAACGCAGCTCGGCCAGAATCTGCCGCAGTTCATCGGCCTCTTCCGGAGTCAGGTTGCCCTTGGTCGTCTGCTCCAGGACATCCAGGAGGTCAATCGCGAAGCGTGACCCCTCCAGGTCGATCACGACCCGGTTGGTTTGCGGGTCGGCCATAGCACCCAGACCCATGATGGCCTGCGATGCCAACATTCCAACCAATGAGCGGAAATTTGCTTCCGGCAATTCGTGCCCGCCTCGAGTGCCCTTCTTCCCCTGCTCGCCGGTCGCGGCTGCGGGTGTGCTCTGGCCACCCTTGGCTGAGGCAGCCTTGCCTTGCTCTTTCTTAGCCAAACGTTCCCGCTCGCGCTGGGCCTCTGCCTTCCAATCGCTGTCCACTTGGATCTTTGGTGCGGGCTTTTGCTCTGCCATGGTGGTTGTGCCTCACAATTAGCGCGAACCAGAGTATACGTGGCCGAAGCGGTTACAATCTCCGCAACCTGACCCCATATCCGAGGCTTTCATGTCAAGAGCGAGCGATTCATGGCGTTTTCCGATCAGGTCATCTTGCTTGACCATCAAGCTCATGTTTCTCATGGCGTTTGCCTGCGGGTGCGGCTCCAGCGGCATCAACCGTCCGACCGGTCGCCCGCTCGCCCTTGGGGAATTCGCATCTGACGCCTTGGTTTCCGGGCGCCGCAATCCAGTCCCCGCGCCGTTGGCGCCCCCCGCTGAGCCGGGCCTGACGGTCGCTGAGGGTGAACCGCGCGACCAAGGCCGCGAGGGCTCGGTGGAGACCGGCAAGCCGGTCATCATCGAGAGCCTGGTCGGACAGGTGAGCGGTCGGCCGATCTTTGCAGATTCGCTTCTGGAGCCGATTGCCGATCAGCTTCGGCGCGAGAGCGAGCGGCTCACTACTCAGCAGTTCGTGCAGCAGGCAGCCCAGATCGTAAATGCTCGTCTGAACGAAGTGGTTCTCAGCGAGCTATTCCTGGCCGAAGCGCAAGCCGCGTTGACGCCCCAGCAGCAACAGGGCTTGCTGGCATTCCTCAAAGCGTTCCGCGAGCGGACACTGGCTGAGGGGTTTGGCAGCCTGAGCCAGCGGGAGCGGGAGCTGCAGCAAGAGCAGGGGATCAGCGTTGACGAATACGTCGAGTTGGAGCGAAATCGCGTGCTCATTGCCAACCTCATCAATGAGAAGATCGAGCCGCGAGTCATCGTTTCATGGAAGGACGTCCAGCGGGAATATGAGCGCCGAAAGGCCGAATTCAATCCGCCGGCAAAGGTCACGCTGCGACGAATTCGCCTCTCGAATGATCAGCCGCAGGAGATCGAGCGGGTCAAATCGCGTCTGGCGGCGGGCGACGACTTTGCCTCGGTTGCGGAATCGGCGGGGGAGAGCAACGGCGGGTTGTGGGACGCGGATTTCCCGATCGGCCCTGGGGGAATCAGCGACATTGACATTAACGAAGCCTATAAGCCGTATCTGAGTGGCTTGTCTGCGGGTCAGACAACCGAGGCGATCGAGCACGATGGCCGTACGATCTGGCTGCACATAGACAAGATCGATCAACCCGCTCCGCGCGGACTGTACGATTTGCAGCGCCAGCTTGCCGAGGAACTCTACTTCCGTCGTCGTGCCGAGCAGCGCGACCGATACATCAAATCGCTGTTCGACAAGGGCATCTACAGCGAGTTGGAGGAGATGTCGCGGCGCGTGCTTCTTGTAGCGCTCATGCGGTACGGCCGCGGGTGAAGCACATGAAATGGCTGCCCCGATTCCTGTGGCGTCGTGAATCGCTGGGGCGCCAAGGCGAGAAGTTTGCCGCCAAATGGCTGCGGCGGCGCCGCTATCGAATCCTCGAACGCAACGTGCCCATCGGGGACGATGAAGCGGACTTGGTTGCGCTCGACCCCGACGGGCGCACCATCGTGATTGTCGAAGTCAAGACCAAGCGCGATGACACGATTGCTCCCGAACTCAGCATCACGCAGGCCAAGCAGTTTCACCTGATGCGATTGGCCTCGCGACTCCAGCAGACCAGGCGTTACGCGAATCGGCCGTTTCGCTTTGACGCCTTGGCCGTCATCTGGCCCCTCGACGGCAAGCCCACGGTGCGCCACCACGTTGGCGCCTTCAGAGCTCGATGGTGAACGCGACGCGCGGATTCCGGCGAATTCCCGCTGTTCAGCCGACCGGCCTGAGCAAAGCATGACCCTGGCCACAAACGTCAACCATCCCCAAACAAAGTTGACGCGTTTTCCCCAGGGCCCGCGTCATGTCGCCCAGAAAAGTCATATCTCCAGAGCCGGACATGCACGTCGCGATGGCGTTTTACCACATGTTGGGGAATTGGGCGAAGGCTGTTGAGAACAGTGATCCCGGGCGATAACGCCAAGGAAAAGGTGGACGAGGAAAAGGCGCCAGGCACCATTTTCTGAAGACCTGCTCTGGCACCGAACAACGGTTCCAGAAAATGGTGCCTGGCACCTTTTCTGTTGTCAGAGCGCTAGGCGATCTGCAACTGATCGATGCAATCCTGCTGCCGGCGCAGGCGCACCAAGGTTGACTCGTCGTCCAAGCGCGCGGCGCTCAACGGAATCGGCTCACCGCTTCGAACCGGTTGAACCATCTCAACTCCGTCGGTCAAGCCGATCGGCAGCAGCCCCCGGCTGTTCTCGCAGGTGTCGATTTGGCCATACACGGTGTAGCCGCCGATGCCGTCCAATACGTCCCCGGGCTTGAGATCGCGCTTGGCGATGGCGATGACTTCGGCGATTGGCGATCCGATCGGTGCGATCGTCGGCTCATGGTCGAGAACCGCTTCGGCGATCGAGAGCGGCGTCTCCAAATGACAGAGGTGATAGGGACGATAGAACACGTAATTCGGACCATCGCCCATCTTGAGGTATTTCATGTACGGTTGGACCATGTCGGGATCGTCGGCATGCCCGATCACGAAGACTCCGCCGCCGAAGCTGCCGCCCAAGGTGTAGTCAACAATGCCCCGGCGCTCGAACACTTTCATGCAATCGGCCAGCGCCGTTGGCAGATCGGTCTTCACGCCGTGCATGCCTCGTCGCTCGGGGATCAATCCCGTGGCGTTGCAGAGCACCGCGTTCTCGATGTTCATCTTGGTCCCATCGGTGAACGCCGTGGTCATGGCCAGACTGGTGTTCTGCTTCAGGGCCCAGGGGCGTATGGAATCGGGCGTAGCATTCACATCCATGAAGCCCTTGCAATTCACGGCGGCGACGATTTCAAAGCCGATTCCCTGCACGAAATCCACTAGCCGCTTGAGCACGCCGGGCTGGTCGCCATCGGAATTCGTATAGACCACGCCGGCGTCATCGGCCAGGTGCTTGAGCACGCACCCCACGGTGACATCGGTCTCGGCGTTCATCATCACCACGTGCTTGCCGCCGGCGATCGCCAGGAGCGCCATTTGAGCCCCGTACTCCACGGCGCCGGTGACCTCAACGGCAACATCCAGCCCGCGAAGATCGCGAATCGGCTCCAGGCGGGTCGTCACCGCGGGCCTGCGCGCGTGAATCGCTGATTGCAACTCTCGCAAGTTGTCGCTGACCACGATTTCGCTTGCCGAATGGCCCGAAGCAACATATGCATCGACGGCCCGGCTCACCGTGCGGTTGATGATCAGCCCGGTGCGCATGCCTGGGGTCAGGTCGATCTGGCGCACGGTGCCTTTGCCGATGAGCCCGCAACCGGCGACCGCGACCGAAATCGTCTCACCCGCTGCCTGGCGCTTTCGCAATCGGTTGAACAGCGTCATGGCGAATCCCCCGATGCCGCGTATTCCCGTTGCGGCAACATGGCTCGCTCAGTGTCGAAGAACTCCTGCAAGCTTGCCTCCCAAGGCGGCAGCGACACGTTGAACGTCTCAGCCGTCTTCGAGCAATCCAATACTGAATATGGAGGTCGCCGCGCTTGGGCGGCGAACTCATCAGTGCAGATTGGCACCAGTTCCGGTGCAGGCCGCAACTGAGCCATTTCCAGAATCCGGCGCGCGAACTCGAACCATGTGGTTGCGCCGGCGCCGGCCAGGTGATACGTCCCCTGATAGGCGCCGAACGAAGTTCCTTGTCTGCCGTTCTTCAGCGACGCGTCAATGATTCGCGCGACGGCGTCGGCCAGCGGTCGGCACCAAGTTGGGCAACCCTCCTGGTCGTCGACAATCCGCAGTTGTGGTTTGATCGAGGCTTGGTGAAGGATGGTGCGCAGGAAGTTGTGCCGCCGCGCTCCGTAGACCCACGAGGTGCGGATGATCAAATGCGACGCACCTGAGGCGGCAAGGGCTTGTTCACCCGCAAGCTTGCTGCGCCCGTACAAGCTCAAGGGGTTCGGCTTGTCATCCGGCCGATACGGCTCGGTCTTCGTGCCGTCGAAGACATAGTCGGTCGAGAAATGAGCCACCCCAGCGCCAATTCGCGCCGCTTCGGCGCCGAGCACGCTGACCGCAGCGCCATTCACCGCGAAGGCCAGGTCAGGCTCAGACTCCGCTTGGTCGACATTTGTGAACCCGGCGGCGTTGACGATCACTTCCGGCTTGACCGATCGAACCGTCTGGCGAATCGCGGCGGCATCGGTCAGGTCCATTTCAATCGGCCGAACCGCGACGACTTCATGCGATGCGGCGAGAGCTCGCGCAAGCTCCCAGCCGATCTGACCATCAGGGCCTGTGAGGAGGACTTTCATGCGCTCCGCTAGTAAAGCACACCCGAACTCGATTTGAAGAAGGCGAATCCAGGTGAAGGCTGAGATACAGGAGAATTTATTAGTTTTCTCGCCTTATGGCGCCATTGGCCCCATATGGCCGAATTACAGGCATCAGAGGTTACTAAACCCAAACTAACCGTGGTTTTTGAGTCCGGGAACGCGGGTTTGCCGCCTCTTGCATGTCAGCGGGGGGGACGACATCTTGTCGCCACGTTGCATGTCCAGCGATTGAAAATCCAACCTGGCTGCCGCGCTGGCGAAGTGATTCTCGGCGCGTGAACTGACTCGAAGGTATCCCGCCCGCATCTAGCCTGCTGATCGTTCGTCGGACCTCGCCCATGATTGTCGAGATCGACGAACCTGATGAGGAGGTGCGGGCGGGGCCATTTTTGCTCCGCCGCCTTCGTCAGGCCGTGGTCGGACCGGCACAATGCCCGCAGAATTCTCGTGTTGGCGATACACTCAAATAATGAACCCTTCGGCAACATTGGAACCTGTATCGAGCCAGCCCGTGTCCACCAACCGCCCGCACGTCAACATTCGAGCCCTTCCCCCCAACACATATGTCGATGGGGTGTACGGAATATTCAACCCCCAAATCGGCACCACGCGGGGAGGAAAGCCCTACTTGAAGTGCCTGCTGCGCGATGCCACCGGCGAAGTGTCAGCGCGCCTCTGGACGTTTGAGGCGGCCAACTTTCCCGATCTGGAAAGCGCCGCCTTTGTGTGGATTGCCGGCAGCACCGAAATGTTCAACGGCCAGATGCAGATCAAGCTCGATCAGATCAAGGCCGTCGAAATCAGCGAAGACGAGATGATGGCGCTGTTGCCGACGACTTCCAAGGACATCAACACGATGTTCGAGGAAGTGAGCCGGATCATGCGATCGCTTTCGCACCCGGCGATGCTGGCGCTGGGCGAGGCGTACCTGACCGACCAGGAGATGATGAGCAAGTTCCGGCGCGCGCCTGCGGCGATGAACCTCCACCATGCGTGGATCGGTGGGTTGCTGGAGCACACCTTGCAGTTGCTGAAGCTGGCGGAATCGATGCTGCCGCTCTATCCGCAGCTCAACCGCGACATCATCTTGATGGGGTTGTTCCTGCACGATCTGGGGAAGACGGCCGAACTGAAGTGGGACCGGGGTTTTGAATACACCGCCGATGGCAACCTGATCGGGCATGTCGTTCGGGGAGCGATCTGGCTGCAGTTCAAGGCGGCGGTGGCGGCCAAGCAGTCTGGCCAGAAGCTGCCGGTTGAAGCGCTTCGAGTGTTGCAGCACATCATCCTCAGCCATCATGGGCTGCCGGAGTTCGGGGCGGCGAGAGTTCCGGCTACGCCCGAGGCGATCTTTGTTGCGCAGCTCGATAATCTCGATGCCAAGACCCAGCTCTCGCTGACCTGCGCTCGGCCCGATCCGCCGCCGACGGTGGAGTGCGCTGCCGAGTTCACTGACAAGGTGTGGGCGCTGGATACGCGGTTGTACAAGGCTGATCCGTTGAAGAACCCCGAAGGTCACTAGAAGGCAGCACGATGTTCGAACGGCTTACCGATCGAGCTCGCAAGGCCATGGCGCTGGCCAATCAGGAGGCGCAGCGATTCAATCATGAATACATCGGGACCGAGCACATCTTGCTTGGCATCATCGGAGAGGGCTCCGGCGTGGCCGCCGAAGTGATCAAGAGCTTCGGGATCGATTTGCGTCGGGCTCGCTCGGATGTTGAAAAGCTGATTAAATCCGGCCCCGAAATAATTTCGTTGGGCAAGCTGCCGCAAACACCTCGCGCCAAGAGCGTCATCATGTACTCCATTGAGGAAGCGCGCGGACTTCACCATAACTATGTCGGCACGCAGCACCTGCTCTTGGGACTCATCCGCGAATTCGACGGCGTCGCCGGCCAAGTGCTGACGAATTTCGGCATGACGCTGGACGAAACGCGCAAGAGGGTTGAGCAGTCATCGACAAAGGTGGATGAGGGTTATCAGCGCGAACCGCCACCGCAGTTTGAGCTTCCGCACCACGTGAACATTGTGGAACCATCAGGCCGAACAGGTTGGGCGCTATTGACCAATGAGGCGGGGCAAGTCATCTCGCCGCCAATGCAAGCTGAATTCGCTCGCGAAATCGTCAAACGATACAACGCACATAAGGAAAGATGAGCGGCGCAAATCACTTGGCAAGGCGGTTCATCACCGCCTCTTGCATGGCTTTGGCGGTTTCAACTTCCTCGACCGTAATGTGATCGGCGCCCAACTCGGCGGCGACCTTCGCATGGCGCTCCACGCCCATGCGCACGGCGATGAAGATTTTGCTGTTGCGGCGGCGAGCAACGGCGCAGGCGTTGAGCACCGCTTCTTCATTGGGCATGGTGAGGATCAGCGCGTCGGCCTTCTCGATTCCGGCCTCCTCAAGAATGTGAGGATTCGAGACGTCTCCCAGAATCGCGTTGCAGCCGGCATGCCTGGAATCGCGTGCAATGCTCGGCTCGATTTCAATCACGATGAAACTGACATTGCCCTGGCGCAGGGCGCGGCCGATGGCGCTGCCAACCTGGCCGTAGCCGCCGAGAATGACGTGCCGCCCCGACGAGCCGCGCGGGCTTGTCTGCTCGTGCACCTCCCCGATGGCGCGCCGAATCCATGGAGCGGGCTTGACGGCTTGCCAGCGCTGGGAGAATCGCTTGCCCAAATCAACCATCGCCGGCGTGAGAAGCAGTGAAATGACGACGATCGCGATGGCGTTGGACGTGGCGGTCTGGGCCAAGATTCCGCTCTCTTGCGCATCGTCCAAAAAAATCAGGCTGAACTCACCGGCTTGCGATAAGGCCATCCCCACCGCCACCGCCGCGGCCGCCGTCGCTCCCAGCGCCCAGCAGGTGCCGCCGATCGCTATTGCTTTGATTGTGCTCATCGCGAAACCGCCAAGCAGCACGATCCACCACGATTCGGCCAGCGCATCCAGCTCGAGTTGCATGCCCAGCGCGGTGAAGAACACGGCCATGAACAAATCGCGAAGTGGCGCGATCAGACCGCTGATATGGTGGCGAAACTGTGTAGCCGAAAGCATGAAGCCGGCCAGAAACGCGCCCAGTTCCATGCTGAAGCCCATGGCTCGCATGGCCAGGCCGGCGCCGATCGCAATTGCGATCGAGACGATCATCATGACCTCGCCCGATCTTTCACGCGCAGCCTCACTCAGCAGCCGCGGTAAGACGACCTTGCCGATGAGAACCAACAGCGTCACGCCGGCGATGCGAAGCACGGCGTCGACGATGAACTTCCCCCAGCCAGGCAGCGCTTCCACGGCCTCCTGATCAGGGAGCAGAAGAGACTCGCCGGTACCGGCCCAACGTGCAACAACGGGCAAGGCCGCGAGCAGCGCCAGGACGAGCAGGTCTTGCGTGACAAGGATTGAGAGCGCCAACTGTCCGGTGGCATGCCGCAGCTCGCCGCGATCGGTGATCAGCCGCAGGACGACGGCGGTGGACGACATGCTCAGCGCCATGCAGACTGCCAGCGCGGCCGGAGCCGAGAGCCCGAAGGCGATGGCAACCGGCCAGCCCAGGAGAATCGACAGCGCGCATGATCCGATTCCGGCCGCGATCATGCGCCCCACATTTTTTCCAAAGACCGAAAGGTGCAGATGGAGTCCGATGCCGAACATCAGCAGCACAATCGCCAGCTGCGAGATGGCATCAAGGTCCTCGGATGAGCGGACCAGCCTCAACGCCCCCGGCCCGATGAGCGCCCCGGCGATCAGGTAGGCCGGGATCACCGCCAAGCGCACTCGCTGCATCACAATGGCGACAAACGCGGCCGTCGCCAAAATGATCAGAAGGCTCACGACGACGTAGGTTGATGGTGCATCGCCGGCCGCCAGAATCATGCTCGCGCCCGTCATGGGCGCATCGTATAGGAATACGGCCGAAACCTTGTTGGTTTGATTTCGGAGCCGCCACTTCTGCGTGGTCGAGGTTGGCCCGATGATGGATCAAAGGTACACTGGGTGCTGGAGGTTCCGATGAAGCTTGCGAAGGCTCAACACGGTCCGAAAATCCTCCTGGGCATTCCCGTTTACAACGAGCAGAATTACGTCGCCAAGGTGCTGGACGAGGTGCGCCGGCACGCGCGCGATGTGCTGGTCGTGGATGACGGGTCGACCGACTGCACACCGATGTTGCTGGCTCAGCAACCGGTTGAGGTCATTCGCCACGCCGAAAACCGGGGCTACGGTCGGTCGATGCAAGACATGATTCGCTGGGCCGCGGTGGACGGGTTCGATTGGCTGATCACGATGGATTGCGATGAGCAGCACGAACCGGCGGCGATCCCCACGTTCGTCGAGCGCATCAAGGCCGATGAATCCGATGTCATCTCCGGGAGCCGATACCTGGCGCAGTTTGACAACGACGATGCGCCGCCGAGCGATCGACGCGAGATCAATCAAACGATTACCGAGGAACTGAACCGCCGGTTGAAGCTGTCGCTGACCGACGCGTTCTGCGGGTTCAAAGCCTATCGCATCGCTGCCTGCGAGCGCTTGTGCCTAAATGTGGATGGATACGATTTTCCGATGCAGTTTTGGGTGCAGGCGGCAGCCAACGATCTGGCGATCGAGGAATTGCCGGTGCGGTTGATTTACAACGATCCATCGCGCAGCTTCGGCGGACCGTTGGACGATCCGAAGACCCGCCTTGAGGTCTATCGCCGCACGATGCATCGCGAAGTCCTACGTTGCCGCAACCAACTTCCTGCGAGCGCTTCGGTGGGGCTGGAGCGCTACGGCGTTGTTCCAGAACGCCGCTGCCGCACCGGAACGCTGTGATTCCTGATCTTGCGATAGAGCCCCCATGTACGCGCTGGCTCGATTTGATGGCGCGCCGTCCGGTCGGGACCGCGTTTGGCCAAACTCTGGACGATTGGCGCAGCCGCGCTCGCCGCGAACTTGGGTTGGACTCTGAACGACCAATCATCGCCACCGGCCACCAGACACTGCTGTGGCATCCGGGAATCCTTGCGAAGTTCCTGGTTGTCGAGGCGTTCGCCAGCCGACACGACCTTGGCCGCGCCAACTTGATTGTGGACCAGCATGCTGAAGGCTTTGGCAGATTTGACATTCCAATCCGTCGATTTGATGGCGCGCTGGGCGTGCGCCGAATCGAGTTGTGCCGACCGCGCAAGGATGTGCCGATGGCGCGGCATGAGCCGTTCACGCCGCCGCCTCTGCCCCAGCCGCTCTTGGGCGCGCTGCCGTCGGTTGAGATCGGCGCCCGAAGCATCTTCGATGCTGTTTCCGCTCATCGCAACGCGACGAATGCCGCGATGCAGATGGCGCAGGCCCTTGAAGACCTCATGAAGCCCTGGTGCCGGCCGATGCCGGGCGTTTGCTCATCGGACTTGATTCGAACCTCCATGGCGCGAGCAATGCTCAGAGAGATGGCCCGTGATCCACATCGTTGCGCCGATGCGTACAACCGAGCAGTGCTCAGCCTGCCCGAAGTGGGCATTCCGACGCTGTCGGTTCGCGGCGACTATGTTGAGCTGCCGCTCTGGCGAATTCGACCGGACGGCCGGCGAATCCGCGCCTACGACAACGATGTGGCGCAGTCGATTGAAGGAGAGGCTGGCCAATCCAAAGCCCAGAATCCAAAATCCGAAATCGATTTGCTTCCCCGCGCGTTGTTTATGACCGCCTTAGTTCGGCTTTGCATGTGCGACTTGTTCATCCACGGCACTGGCGGAGCCAACTACGATCGCGCCATGGAGCGATGGATCAAGGATTGGCTGGGCATCGATGTCGGATCGATCGCCGTGGTGACGGCCAATCTTCGATTGCCGCTTGGCTGTGATGATTCAGAAGTCTCCAACGTCGATGCCGCAACCAATGAGGCACGGTGGATCTGGCACGACCCAGAGTATCGAGCCGGATCATTCCGGCCCGGGCCGACCAAGCAAGCGCTGCTGGGGGCGATTGTGGCGGCGCCTCGCGATTCGGCTCAGCGAAAGGCGGCATTCCTGGAGATGCACAATCGATTGGCCGACGCTCGCCAGGCGCATAAGCCGATCATCGATCGGGCGCAACAGCGGTTGGAGCAGGCCAAGCGCTACGCGGCGGATTGTGCGATTGCCCGCCGGCGCGACTGGGCCTTTCCCCTTTACCCGCCGCAGATGATTGATGATCTGAACCAGGCTGCCGAACGCTGTGCCGGCCTCGCGTCGACGTCTCAAGCACGATGACAACACGATGCGCCGATCTATCTCGGTGATTCGGCCAGCACAATCGTCCGCCGCGTTTTCGTGCCGAACGCGCCGAGTATTTTCCGCTCTTCGATCGTGCGCTCGGCGACGATCCCTCGTTGGGGAACCACGAACGTAATGCTCTGCTCGGTCGCGTCCGCCAGACCCAGGTCGGCTGTGAATTGCACCTCAACGCGCTTGGCGGTGAATTCACCCGCCGGGGTGCGAATTCGTTGATCCGCCGCATACGTCGTGGTTCGCCGCGCTTTGCCAACCTCGCGCTGTTTGGAATGATCGTTCGAATCGACCACGCGCATCGCCGATTCGCTGGTTCGCGACTCCCCGGCGCCGAGTTCCGCATACACAACCACCATTGGCGGCTCGAACAAGCTGACGGCGTGCTCATCATGGTCGACCGCCGCCGTCATCACAATGTTGCCTTGCTCATCCTTCTTGAGGAATTGCGTGCGCGATGATCCCTCGGAAAGCGACATCGATGCGCCAAACTGATCCGTTTTCTCCCGCCGGAACGTCAGCGGCTCGACTGCCTGGCCCTGGTCATCAACCTCCAGAAACACAACGTCGCCCGCCTCGAGGCGAAAATCCGCCGCGGTGAGCGCCCCGCTTGGCGGCGGCTTTTCCAGCAGCTGCAGCGGCGATCCAACCACCCCAGCTTCATCCAGCGGCTTTGTTGCTTGCGCGCATCCAACGACGCCCGCGGCAGCACAACCCCACGCTATCAACGCAGCAGGTTTCATCTCAGTCGAAGATTATCTGCCCGACCCGCCCAGCTGCAATCCGTTGCTTTTCCAGAGTTCGCGCAGCTGGGCCACCGAAGAAGGTTCGGTCACCGTGCCGTCGCCGTGAACCCGGCGGATGAGGCCGCCGTCACGATCGAAGATGGACGTGATGGGCAACCCATCGCTGGTCATCCTGGTGATCAGCTTGAAATACCCAGGCCGCTCAGTCGAGGGGCCCCAAAGGTCAACGCGCTGTGAAACTTGCGGCTCGGCGCTGCTGGCGTGATACGAGTAATACGCATACGTACGATCTTCGACCGCGTCGTTGGGCATCAATCGTCCAATGAGCCACCCCAGCGGTTGTGAGAGATACACCTCCGGCACGATGCATTTAAATGGATCGCGCGCGTTGGTGGCGCTGTCGGCTTTCAGCACCGTCAAGAGTGGCGCTATTCCGGGATTTTCCGGTGTCCGGACTCCTGTTTCAGCCTCGGTCTGTTCGTTTTCGCCTTGCCGGTAGGTGCCGCGGATTGACCAGGCTTCCTCCGACTGATCCCAAGCCATCCAATACAGCCCGATCGTGTCGTAGTACGTGTCTCGCTCGGGGTTGATCACCGCCCGACCTTGAATTCGCACCAGGAGCCCGGTTTTCCTCTCGTCGGCTGAATAGTCCGCCTCAGACCGGCCGGGATTGAGCGCGCCCTTCTTGTCTGATCGAACTTCCACCATGGAATACCCGCGCTCAGCGCCTTTGCCACCGGCGGCGTCAGCCGGCTTGTAGATGCGATACCACTGATTCAGGCCCACCAGCGATTCAAGCCGCTGTGGCGTCATCGATTCCAGCAACGAACGACCCGCAGCCAGCCTCGATTCGCGTTCCTGCGTCAAATCTTCAGCGCTGCGGAGCTTGATGGTGTTGAAACTGGAGTCCAGCAGCGGTCGAAGGCGGGGCAGATGCTCCGCCAGTGTGTTGATCGAACAGACCAGAAAGAGGTTCATGCCGTGCGGCAAAACCAACCAGCCGGACACGTAGAGCTGACCTTGATCGTTTGGCTGCTCAAGGTAGCAAAGCTGCCCCTGAAGGCCGTTGACATCAACTGATTGATTCAGAATGAGCCTATATGGCTTATGCATTGCATCGAGCTCGGCGAGCAAATCATCGATTTCGCCCGCTGGGGTCAGCTTGTCCTTGCTCGGCGCCATCTGTTGGATTCGCATGTTCCAAGTCGGCGCGGTCTCTTTTTCGCGAACCCCAATCACAAGTTTGCCCTCGATTTTCTCCGGAGAAACGAGCGCGCCGATCGGCAGATGGATTGACAGGCCGATCGACTCGGCGGTGAATGGAACCACCTCCAATGCTCCGCTTTTCGGCTTGATTTGCGGGGGTGCCGGCCGATCTTGCGCCATCGCCTCGATCTGGCTGCCGCCAACGATCAGGCCGGCAACAGCAAGAGCCAGCACGCGAATGCGACGGGGTTTGGTGCGAAGGCACGGAGGGGTTTTCTTCAGGCTCGCAAATAACTGCTTCATAACGAAACTCTATCCGGCTTTTCCCGGCGGACACTGCAGTTCCCAGACCAAAAAGGCATCGCGAAATACACTCCCGGTGAGTTGACAGGGCGACCGGAAACCGTATTATCACCGATTCGCACCTCAGGCAGGTGGAGGATGATCCGCCACGCACGGAAGTCCGACGCGGCGGGATGTCACCCACGTTCCTCATGCAACCTTTGGCGTTTTCCGGCACGATTGTCTCTGTAAGTTCCTGTTGATGAACCACTATGACCGGCGGCAAGATTCGAATTCGGATGGAAGCCTACGACCACCAGGCCCTGGACGCCTCGGCCAAGGAGATCGTTGACCACGCCAAGCGCACCGGCGCCCGCGTGGCCGGTCCGGTTCCGCTCCCGACACGCCGCGAGATCTATACCGTCAATCGCAGCCCGTTTATTGACAAGAAATCGCGCGAGCAGTTTGAGATTCGAACTCACAAGCGCATCATCGACATTACCGAACCCAACGCCCGCACCGTCGAAGCCCTCAATCGGCTTGTCGTTCCCGCGGGCGTTTTCGTCAAGATCAAGGCGTGAGAGAGTTCTGAGTACTGAGTGCTGAGTAGATTTTGACTTTGGATATTTGGACGTTTGGACTTTAACACGATGCCCGCTGGAATCATTGGACGCAAAATCGGAATGACCCGCTTCTTCACTGAAGACGGGCGCAATGTCCCGGTGACGGTGATTGAGGCCGGGCCGTGCGCGGTCACTCAGGTGAAGACCAATGAAACCGATGGCTATGCCGCGGTGCAGCTTGCCTTCAGCGATGTCAAGCCGCGGCGCAGCACGATGCAAGTGATCGGCCATGACGCCAAGGCCGGCATTGGACCTCGGCGCGTTCACCGCGAGCTGCGCCTGGATGACGACAAGGCCGCCGGCGAGTACCAACTCGGCCAGACAATTGATGTGAAGACCTTGGAAAACGTCAAGTACGTCGATGTGGTCGGCATCAGCAAGGGCAAGGGGACGCAAGGCGTCATGGTGCGACACCACTTCAAGGGCATGTTCGCCAGTCACGGCACCGAGCGCATGCACCGCCACGGCGGCTCGATCGCTTCCCACGCCACCAACCGCGGCTGGGGCCCAAAGCCCAAGAAGAACAAGCGCATGCCCGGCCGCATGGGCAACGAGCGCGTCAGCATCCGCAACCTGGATGTGATTTCAATCGATCCCGAGCGAAATCTGCTGTTGGTCAAGGGCCCAGTGCCCGGAGCCAACAAGGGTTGGCTCTTTATCCGAGAATCAAAACGTCTGAACAAATCGAAAGCGAGGAAACTGGCTGAAGCGGGCAAGAAATAACTGACTTGCCCCGCTGATCGTGAAGGCCCCCCGGAAGTTTTGCGAATGAGTCACGGGACATGGGGAACCACACGATCGCGACAGCTTGATGAAGACACCGAGTCAATAGTCCCTGCCCCGTTCCACTCGCACTGAAGAAACGTGCACATCGGAACCGCGGAGGGTGAGGCCCCCAGAAGCGGTAGACCGGCTTCAAGCCGTCTGAACTGAACCAACCGCAGGTATGAACGCATGATTGAACTCCCCATCTACAACAAGACGGGCAAGAAGGTTGACACCCTTGCCATTGACGAAGCGCAACTCGGCGGCGAATTGCGCCCGGCGCTGCTCAAGCAGGCGTACGTGATGTTCCACGCCAACCGCCGCCAGGGCTCAGCGCGCACCAAGAATCGCAGCCGGGTGGAAGGCTCGACCCGCAAGATTTACAAGCAAAAACACACCGGCAACGCTCGCATGGGCACGGTGCGAACGAATATTCGCAAGGGCGGCGGCGTGCCGTTCGCCAAGTTGCGCACGCATGAAGACTTCCGCCGCGACATGCCCAAAAAGATGCGCCGCTTGGCCAATCGCAACGCGCTGCTGGCCAAGCTGGTCGACAACGAAGTCAAGTGCTTCGATGACCTTGGATTTGAAGCGCCAAAGACCAAGGAGTTCAAGGGTCTGCTCGACGCGGTCGGCGTGAATCGCTCCTGTTTGGTTGCCCTCGATTCAGCCAATCGAAACGCCGCGCTCTCGGCGCGCAATCTTGAGGATGTCAACACCATTCGCATCGATCAGCTCAATGCGTTCGATCTGCTGAACCATCGATTCCTCGTGGTGGAGAAGGCTTCGCTGCAGGGATTTATAAATGGAAGTGCGTGGACGACCAACGAGGCGAACGGCGAGACCGCAACGGCCGAGCGCGTGAAGCCGAAGGCCGCTGCTCCCAAGCGCGTCACCCGGAAGAAGACCGCCGCCAAGCCCCGGGCCAGAGCGCGGACTGCCTCACGCCCGGCAAAGGAGGCCGCTGAAGAATGAAACCCACAACCGTCATTCACCGGCCGCTGATCACCGAGAAGAACACGTTCACTTCGAGCGAGTTCAATCGCTACGGCTTCGAAGTCGATCCGCACGCGACCAAGGAGCAAATCAAGAGCGCGATCGAAAAACTCTACGAGGTGCGCGTGCTTTCGGTGGCGACTCAGACTCGCCGCGGCCGCATCAAGCGAAACCGCTTCGGCACGTACCTCAAGGGCGCTCACAAGCGCGCTATCGTCAAGATCCATCCCGATGACAAGATCGAGCTGTTCTGACCCCCCGGAACCGGAACTCTGACCGACTGATCCAAATGGCTATTCGAATCTACAAACCAGTCACCAACAGCCGGCGAAACTCCTCGGTCAACCTGCACGAGGAAGTGACCAAGCGCACGCCGGAGAAGTCGCTCCTTGCCCCGCTCAAGAGCACCGGTGGTCGGAACGTGCAAGGCAAGGTGACCACGCGCGGCATGGGCGGCGGCCACAAGCGCCGTTACCGCGTCATCGATTTCCGCCGCACGAAAGACGACATGCCCGCCAAGGTGGTCGGCATCGAATACGATCCCAACCGCACCTGCCACATTGCGCTGCTGGAGTATCAGGACGGCGAGCGTCGCTACATTTTGGCGCCGCGCAACTTGAAAGACGGGCAGGTTGTCGTGAGTTCGGCGAATGCCGTCGATCCCAATGATGGCAACTGCATGCCGTTGCGGCACATTCCCACGGGGTTGACGGTGCACAACATCGAGTTCGAGCCCGGCAAAGCTGGCGGTCTGTGCCGCTCAGCCGGCGTCGGTGCGAGGCTATCGAACAAGGAAGGCCAATGGGCCACGCTGGTACTGCCCTCAGGTGAAATTCGACAAGTTTCGATGGACTGCCGTGCTACCATTGGCCAACTCGGCAACCTTGATCATCAAAACATCAAGCTGGGGAAGGCCGGTCGCAATCGCTGGATGGGCCGCCGAGGCAAAACCCGCGGCATGGCCATGAGCCACCACACTCACCCCATGGGTGGCGGCGAGGGCCGGTCCAAGGGCGGACGCGAACCGGCCAGCAAATCAGGAACCAAGGCCAAGGGCGGGCGAACCCGCCATCCCAACAAATGGACCAACGCTCGCATTTTGCGGCGTCGCAAGAGCGTGCGGTACGGCCAGTTGAAACTTTGACACACCCCGGGGTCGCGTAGCGACCCGGCTATTGAAACTCTGAACGCTGATTTTCTGACAACTGACAACTGACAACTGACAACTAACCATGTCACGATCACTCAAAAAAGGCCCGTACGTCGTTGAAAGTCTCTATCGAAAGATAGAGCGGCTCAACACCGCCAATCGCCGCCAGCCCATCAAGACTTGGGCCCGCGCCTGCACGATCGTTCCGGAATTCGTCGGCCACACGTTTCAGGTTCACAACGGCCGCGCGTTCCTGGATGTGTTCGTCACCGAGGATATGGTCGGCCACAAGCTGGGCGAGTTCAGCCACACGCGGTTGTTCCGCGGCCACACCAACAAGAAGGAAGGCATTGCGACTGAAGAAGGCGCGATGACCGCTGGTCCTGTTGGTAAGGCGCCTCCCGCAGGTAAGGGTGGCGGAAAAGACAAAGGTTGACACCTATGGCGTACAAAGCAATCCATCGCTTCGCACGCATCGCTCCCCGCAAGGCGCGCCTCGTTGCTGCGCTGATCCGCGGCAAGCAGGTTGACGATGCGCTCACGCAACTGGAAATGTCCAAGAAGCGCGGCGCCTGGTACCTCAAGGCCGTTCTCAAGAGCGCCATCGCCAACGCCGAGGAAGGCGACGCTGACCGTCGTTACCTCTATGTCACTGAATCGCGCGTCGATGAGGGGCCGACGATGAAGCGCTTCCAGCCGAAGGACCGAGGCCGTGCCCACAGCATTCTGAAACGAAGCAGTCATTTGATCATCGCGCTGGACGAAAAGGAAGCCTGACTTACCTAGCCCCGGCCTTGGCCGGGGTAATCGAAGTTTCGCAAAGGTCATCATGGGACAGAAAACCCACCCATTTGGATTACGAGTCGGCATCACTGAGGCCCACAAGAGCCGCTGGTACGCGCCCAAGGCGCTGTTCGCCGAACTGCTGGTCGAGGACTACAAGATCCGCAAATACGTGGACAAGCGCCTCAACCGCACACCGCCGTTTGCCGCCGTCAGCGATGTGCACATCGAGCGCACCCGCGAAGAGTTGACTGTGATCGTCAAGACCGCGCGGCCAGGTCTGGTCATCGGCCCCAAGGGCACCGAGATTGAGAAGCTCACCAACGACCTTCAGGCCCTCACCGGCCGCAAAGTGATCGTCAAGATCATCGAGATCAAGAATCCCGACACCGACGCCAAGCTCATTGGCGAAGCGATCGCCGAGCAGATGAAGAAGCGTGCGAACTTCCGCCGCCTGCTCAAGCAGCGAACCGAGGGCGCGATGCAGAACGGCGCCAAGGGCGTTCGGATTCAAGTTTCCGGCCGATTGGGCGGAGCTGAGATGTCGCGGACGTTCGATACGCGATTGGGCTCGATCCCACTCTCGACGCTGCAAGCGAACGTCGATTACGCCTGCGTGCACGCGTTCACGACGTATGGCACGATTGGGGTCAAAGTGTGGGTTTATAAGGGCATGTTCACCGACGCCGAGGAAGAGCAGATTGATTCGAAGGCCGCCGGCGCAAGGGCCCGCGCGCGAGGACGAAGGTGAGTTGATTTTGGATTTTGGATTGAACACAACGCAGCACTCGGCACTCAGGACCTAGGACTCAGCACTTAGCACTCAGGACTCAGCACTCAGGACTCAGCACTTAGCACTCAGGACTCAGCACTTAGCACTCAGGACTCAGCACTTAGCACTCAGGACTCTTTTTCATGCGGATGCCAAAACGAATCAAGTTCCGCAAGCAGCAGCGGGGCGTATTGAAAGGGAACGCCACGCGCGGCAATTACGTCGCCTTCGGCGACTATGGATTGCAAGCGCTCGAGCCGCATTGGATTTCCGCTCGGCAGCTCGAAGCCGGCCGCGTCGCCGCCATGCACTTTCTTCGCCGGCAAGGCAAGGTCTACATCCGAGTCTTCCCCGACAAGCCGATCTCCAAGAAGCCCCTGGAAACTCGAATGGGAAAGGGCAAAGCCGAGACCGAGTACTGGGCCGCACGCTGCAAGCCCGGAACGATGCTCTTTGAAATCACCGGCGTCTCCGAAGACGTCGCCAAGCAAGCTCTGGCCCGCGTCGCTCACAAAATGCCGATCCGCTGCCGCTTTGTCGGCCGCCGCATCGCCGTCTGACAACTGACAACTGACAACTGACAACTGACTAGAACACATGAAAGCCAAAGAAGTACACAAGCTCAGCGAGGAAGAACTCAAGGTTGAAACGCAGCGTCTGCGCAAGCGGCTGTTCGAGCTGCGCACGCAGTCGGTGACCGAGAAGATTCAAGACACCTCGCAGTTCGGCAAGGTTCGAAGAGACATCGCCAAGCTTCTCACTGAAGCATCATCGCGAAGGAAACGAGTCCCGGCTGCATAGAAGTGAGTCCAATGGCCCCCGGCCTGGCCGGTGGGATGGAGCGTTCGATTGAGTCACACCAAAGAGATCAAAGTTCCCGAGAAGGCGCCCCGAAAGGTCGGAATCGTCGAGTCCGACAAACGCAACAAGACCCGCAAGGTTGCCATCAGCTTTTCGGTCAAGCACCCGAAGTACGGCAAGTACGTCCGCAAGCGCACCGTCCTCCACGTTCACGATGAATCGAACGCCTCCAAGGCCGGTGACCGCGTTGAGATCGCCGAATGCAGGCCGATCTCCAAGACCAAGTCATGGACTCTGTTGCGCGTGCTCGAATCAGCCGTCAAGATCGACCACGTGATCGGCGCTGAACCCGTTGGAAGAAAGTCATGATTCAGAAGGAAACCAGACTCGAAGTGGCCGACAACAGCGGCGCCAAGGTCGTCTCGATGATCGGCGTGCTGGGCGGCTCCACGGCCACCGGCCGGTTCACTCGCCGCACCATGGGTGTGGGCGATCGAATTGTCTGCGCCGTCAAGAAGGCCATCCCCAACGCCGACATCAAACCCGGCGACAAGGTCAAAGCCGTGATCGTTCGCACCAAGTACCCAACCCGACGCGCCGACGGCTCCTACGTGCGGTTCGATTCCAACGCCTGCGTCTTGATCGGCGATGACGGCAACCCCAAGGGCACCCGCATCTTCGGCGCCGTTGCCCGCGAGCTGCGCGAGAAGAACTACATGAAGATCGTTTCGCTTGCCACGGAGGTGGTCTGACCATGCCGCGCCACATCAAGAAAGGTGACACCGTGATGGTCAGGTCGGGCAACGAGCGCGGCGCGACCGGGCAGGTGCTGCGCATCCTCACCAAAGAAGACCGCGTGGTCGTGCAAGGCGTCAACATGCGGGCCAAGCATCTCAAACCCAGCCAGGCCAACCCACAGGGTGGAATCGTCCGGCGCGAGATGCCCATCCACATGAGCAAGGTCAGCCCGGTTGTTGACGGTCAGCCCACTCGCGTGCGCTTCGAAGTCAAGCCCGATGGAACCAAGAATCGCGTCGCCGCCAAGGGCGGCAAAGTCCTTCACACGCTTCACAAGGGAAAGAAGTAACGCATCAGCCGTTTAGCCGCGAGCCGAGAGGCGAGCGCTCCGCACGAGAGAAATCAACGAACCATGGTCGCCACGATCGAAAAACCAACTCGAACGCTTCCAAGGCTTCAGCAAGCCTATCGGGAATCGGTGCGCAGCAAGGTGATCCAGGAATTCGGCCTGGCGAACCCGCACCAGGCCCCGCGTATTGTCAAAGTCGTCATCAACTGCGGCGTCGGCAAGTTCCTCGAGAATCAAAAGCTCAAGCCCGAAATCCGCGACACCGTGATCAGCACGCTTTCGACCATTACCGGCCAGAAGCCCGTCATGATCATGGCGCGTAAGTCGGTCGCCAATTTCAAGGTGCGCGAAGGCGCGCCATCCGCCTTCATGGTCACGCTGCGGAGCGATCGCATGTGGCACTTCCTCGATCGGCTGATGAACCTCGCCATCCCGCGAATCAAGGACTTCCGCGGGGTCAAGGACAATGCGTTCGATCCCAACGGCAACTACTCGATGGGCTTGTCGGAGCAGGCGGTGTGGCCGGAGATCAACATGGCCAACGTCAACTTCCAGCACGGAATGCACATCAACATCGTTTTCGAAAACTCCAATCCCAGGATGAGCAGGTTCGTTCTCGAGCAGCTCGGCATGCCCTTTGTTAGACCAGAGAAATGAAAAGTGCTGAGTGCGGCGTTCTGAGTGCTGAGTGCACTCGGAGCGAAAACGCACTCTGCAGCTTGAAACCCACCACCCAGCACCCAGCACTCAGCACGCAGAACTCACCCATGGCCAGTAAACGCGTCTTCGCTCGAATGAAAGAAAAGCGGAAGTTCTCCACTCGCAATCGCAACCGGTGCCAGATCACCGGCCGGTCGCGCGGCGTCTACCGCAAGTTCGGCATCAGCCGCATCATGCTCCGAGAGCTCGCGCTCCAAGGGATGATCCCCGGAATGAGAAAGGCAAGTTGGTGAGATTGTTAGTTGTTCGTTGATCGTTGTTCGTTGCAGACCGAGCGGAACACAACGAACCACGAACCACGAACCACAGGACGAACAATGGCTCAGCAAGACCTCACAGCAGACATGCTCACCCGCATCCGCAACGCGGCGCGCAACAACGCCAAGACGGTGAAGGTGCTCAACAACAAGCTCAATCGCGGCGTCGCCCAGGTGCTCCGCGACGAGGGTTACATCACGTCCTATGATGTTGTTGACGACGGCCGCCAAGGCCTGATCAACATCAAGTTCAAGTATGGCGAGCGCGGCGAGCGGTTGATCAACCAGATCGACCGGGTTTCCAAGCCCGGACGTCGTGTGTACCAGAAGGTCACTGAACTCCCGCGGCCGCTTCAGGGGCTTGGCATCGCCATCGTCTCCACCAGCAGCGGCGTTCTCAGCGATCGCCAGGCTCGGCAAAAGCAAGTCGGCGGCGAAGTCGTCGCCGTCGTTACCTAACGATTCGGAACTCAGCACTCAGAACTCGGAACTCTTTGTAATGTCTCGCATCGGAAAACAACCCATCAGCGTGCCCAAGGGCGTCAAGGTGAATCTCGACCCCAAGACTCGCACGATCAACATCGAAGGGCCCAAAGGGAAGCTCTCGTTCGACTATCGGCCCGAGGTGACCGTGGTGTGGAACCAGGACGAGAATGCCATCAAGGTCTCGGTGGAGGAGGCGCGGCTCGAAGAGAAGCTCATCCGCGCGCTGTGGGGCACGACCCGCGCGCGAATCCAAACCATGATCGTTGGCGTCACACAGGGCTATTCCAAAAAGCTGGAAGTCATCGGTGTCGGCTGGAGCGCCAAGCCCGCTGGCAAGAACCTGCAGCTCAACGTCGGTTACGCTGATCCGGTGGTCATGTCGCCTCCGCAGGGCGTGCAGTTTGCCATCGAAGGCAACGCCATCACCATCAGCGGCCCCAACAAGGAAGCAGTGGGGGAGTTTGCCGCCGAGGTTCGCGCCAAGCGCCCGCCCGAGCCCTACAACGGCAAGGGAATCAAGTACGACAATGAAGTCGTCCAGCGCAAGCAAGGCAAGGTCTTCGGCGCCTAAATGTTTGGCGGCGGGCCTTGGCCCGCGCTGGCGCACGAATCAATACAGGCAACCGTCATGAACCGCATCGAACTCAAATCACATCAGCGCACCCGTCGCAAGAAAGGTCTGCGCAAGCGAATCTTCGGCGTGCCCGACCGCCCTCGACTTTCGGTCTTTCGAAGCGCCAAGCACATTTATGCCCAGGTGATCGATGATCTATCAGGCAAGACCATTGCGTCTGCGTCGACCATCGAAAAGGGCAAGAAGGTCGACAAGGGCGGCAACAAGGCTGCTGCCGAAGCCGTCGGCGCGAACATCGCCAAGCGCGCCATCGACGCCGGCGTCGCTCAAATCGTTTTCGATCGCAACGGATTCCGTTACCACGGCCGCATCAAGATCCTGGCCGATGCCGCTCGCAAAGGTGGATTGAAGTTCTAAGAGAAGACCGACCATGGCAGAAATGCTCGACGAACAAACTAGTTTGGAGTCAACCACCGTTGGCGTGTATCGCACTTCCGCCACCGTCAAGGGCGGCCGCCGCTTCAGCTTTTCATCGCTGGTGGTGGTCGGCGACCGCGGCGGACGGGTCGGCGTTGGCTACGCCAAGTCCAACCAGGTCCCGCAGGCGATCGAGAAGGCCCAGAAGGTCGCCAAACGCAAGATGCGGAACTTCCCGCTGGTCGGCCGCACCATTCCCCATACTGTGCTTGGCAAGTTCGGCGCGTGCACCGTTCGGATGGTTCCGGCTTCGCCCGGCACGGGCGTTATCGCAGGCGCTGCCGTTCGCGCGCCGCTCGAGATGCTCGGTGTGCAGGACTGCCTGACCAAGGCCTACGGTTCAACCAATCCCAAGAATCTCGTCAAGGCAGTCATGAACGGCCTTGAGCAACTCCGTTCCAAGCAGCTGATCGCATCGCTTCGCGGTCTTGATCTGGGTGCGACAAGCGTCGAGGACGCGATCGAGCGCAGCAAGGCGTTCATGACCACCACCAGCACCGGCGAGAAGGCCGTCGCGCCGGTCAACGTCGTCGGCCAGGAAACCAAGGGTGGCCGGGGCCGGGGAGGCCGTGGTGGCCGGGGCGATGGTCGTGGCCGTGGTCGCCGACCCGCCGCGCCTGAAGAGACGGGCGAGGATCTGGCCGCTCCAGACGCCACGGCGCCAACAACCTGAACTTTTTCATCTGATTGAACCAGCAGAGATGTACCCCAGATCGGAGACAGCCGCATCATGATGATCCATGAGATCACCCAGAAAGTCGCACGCTACAAGCCGCGAAAGCGCGTCGGGCGCGGTGAGTCCAGCGGCATGGGGAAGACTTCCGGGCGCGGGTCCAAGGGGGCCAAGTCTCGCTCCGGCTGGAGCTTGCCGCCGCAGTATCAAGGCGGCCAGATCAATTTCATTCAGAAAATGCCCAAGCGCGGCTTCAGCAACGCTCCGTTCAAGGTCGTTTATCACGTCGTCAACATCAAGGCTCTTGAAGCCCTCGCCGACGTCGGCGAAGAGATCACCGCCCAGAGCCTTGCCGCCGCCGGCTTGATTCGCGATTCCAAGCAGCCATTGAAGATTCTCGGCGAGGGCGAGCTCACCAAGAAGCTGACCATCAAGGCCGACAAGTTCTCTGCGTCCGCCAAGGCCAAGATCGAGGCTGCCGGCGGCACGGCCAACCAGATCAAGAAAAGCACGTGGAATCGCGATCCCGAGGCGTTTGCCGCCAGGACTGCCCGCCGGGCCGCCGCCAAAGCTGCTCGTGCCGCGACTCCAGTTTCAGCGTCCACAGCCCCGTCCAAGGACGCACCGTCTCAAAAATCCTCCGCGAAAACTCCAAAGAAAGACAAAGCCCCAAAGCCGCAGCAGGAGTGATCTTCGAACCTCGCCTACGCTTACCGCTCATCAAGCCGCTCCTCACCAGCCCGCACTGACTGCCTTCGGCCCTCCTCAATGATTCAAGCCGTTATCAACATTTTCCGGATTCCCGAACTCCGCAACCGCGTGCTGTTTTCGATGGCGATGCTGGTGATCTATCGCATCGGCTTCTGGATTCCCCTTCCGGCCGTCGATCAGGCTCAGATGGTTCAGGCCGCCGAGAAAGCCGCCGAGCACGCTACCGGCTTCGGGAAGTTCCTGTCCTACGCGTCGATCTTCTCAGGCGGCGATTTCAGCCAGTCCACCATCTTCGGCCTGGGCATCATGCCCTACATCACCGCCTCGATCATCTTCCAGCTTCTGCAAACCGCCATTCCGCGCTTGCAGGAGCTCAAGAAGGAAGGCGCCTCGGGCCAGCAGAAGATCACCGAATGGACCCGCTACGCGACCATCGCGATGTGCATTATTCAGTCGCTGATGTGGCTCAAGTACCTTTTGTCGCGGGGACTGGTCAAACCCGAGTTCACGGCTCCCGGCACCATCGTGGTGTTCTATCTTGCGGGAGTGGTGAGCCTGACCGCCGGCAGCGTCTTCCTCATGTGGCTCGGCGAGCAGATCGACAAGTACGGCATTGGCAACGGCGTCTCCCTGATCCTCACCGCGGGCATCATCGCGCGCATGCCCGACGCCATCTACTGGGTCTGGGACCACTTTGATCCGAGCCAGCAGGCCGGGGCCGACAAGATCGGCCTGGTCGGCGTGATCTTCTTGCTTGCCTCATTTGTGTTTGTCGTTGCCGGCGCCATCGTCATCACCGTGGCGCAGCGCCGAATCCCCATTCAACAGGCCAAGCACACTCGCGGCCGCAAGGTGTACGGCGGCCAGAAGCACTATCTGCCACTTCGCGTCAATCACGCGGGCGTCATGCCCATCATCTTCGCCAGCTCGCTGCTCATCTTCCCATCGGTGTTCCTGGGGTATCTCAGCAGCACGGCGGTGCAAGGGCCTTCGTGGTGGGCCACCACGACCGCCTTCTTGAACAACAACTTCCAAGTCGGCGAGTACCCCTACGTTCTCTTTGAGATTCTGCTGATCTACTTTTTCAGCTATTTCTGGACCACGGTGGTCTTCAGCCCAGAGGACATGTCCAAGCAGCTGCGCGACAATGGCAGCTTCATTCCGGGTCTGCGGCCGGGCCCGCGCACGGCTGAGTATCTTGAGAGCGTCGTCGAGCGCATCACCTACGTGGGCGCCGGCTTTCTCGCCATCATCGCGGTGATTCCCTCGATTGTCGCCAAGCAGATGAATATCCCATACTTTGTCGCCGCGTTCCTCGGTGGAACGGGATTGCTGATCGTCGTCAGCGTTGGATTGGATTTGATGCAGCGCATCGAAGCCAACCTGCTGATGCGCAACTACGCGGGGTTCCTGAGCGCCGGCGAAGGCGGCCGGATGGCGCCCAGGCTCCGCAGCCGGAGAGCGTGACCTTGCCCAAGGAGGAGAAAATCAACCTGGACGCCGAGGTGACCGAAGCGCTGCCCGACGCTCGCTTCAAGGTCAAATTGGCCAACGGGCAGGAGATCATGGCTTACGTCAGCGGAAAAATGCGAAAATTCTTCATCCGGATCCTCCCTGGTGACAAGGTGACTGTTGAATTGAGCCCCTACGACATGACCAAAGGCCGGATTATCTTCAGACACTGAATGAACGCCCAGGCATAGCCATGCCTGGGCGTTGAACCCCGAGTAACCTATAATGAAAGTTCGCAGCAGCATCAGACGGCGCACCAAGGATTGCCAGATCGTCATTCGAAAGGGCAAGCGCTTCGTCATCAACAAGAAGAACAAGCGCCTCAAGCAGCGCCAAGGTTGATTCGTGCCTGATTTCCGCCCTCCGACCACTGACCTCTGAGACCACCAATGCCTCGTATCGCCGGCGTCGACATCCCAGACAAGAAGAAGATCCTCTACGCGCTTCAGTACATCTACGGCATCGGTCCGAATTTTGCCAAAAAGATTCTGACCGAAGCCAAGATCGATCCCGACAAGCGCGCCAACCAGCTCACCGATCAGGAAATGAGCTCGATCACAACGGTGATCGACGGCGGGTACATCGTCGAGGGCGCGCTGCGCCGGCAGGTCAGCCAGCACATTCAGCGGCTGCGCGACATTCGAAGCTACCGCGGCGAGCGTCATCGCAAGGGCCTGCCGGTGCGCGGCCAGCGCACTCGCTCCAACGCCCGCACCCGCAAGGGCCGCAAGAAGACGGTCGCCGGCAAGAAGGGCGTGAAGGGTTAAACGCAGAAACGCAGAAATGCAGAAATACGGAAACGGAATCGCTTAGTGGGCGGCGCCTCGCCGCCCTTTGGAAAACACCAGATGGGCAAGAAAAAAGTCCGAAAGAACATTCTCAAGGCCATCGCACACGTCAGCGCCACGTTCAACAACACGCTGATTACGATCACCGACATGAACGGCGAGACGTTGTGTTGGGACTCGGCGGGCACGGTCGGCTTCAAGGGCGCCCGCAAGTCCACGCCGTTCGCCGCCACTCGCGCCGCAGAAAAATGCGCCATCAAGGCCAAGCGCATGGGCATTCGCGAGATTGAAGTTCGCGTCAAGGGGCCCGGCCCAGGGCGCGAGTCGGCGATCACCGCCTTGCAAAACAATGGCCTGAGCATCACCGCCGTTGAGGATCACACGCCGATTCCTCACAACGGCTGCCGCCCGCCCAAGAGGCGTAGAGTGTAAGTTGTTCGTTGTTAGTGGTTCGTTGTTCGTTGTGGCGCCCGATGAAGGCCACGAACAACGAACAACGAACTACTAACGTTGCCCGTGGACAGAAGGGACTCGCGGATCGTCAGCAGGATCCGCTTGCTTCCCGTGCTCCGCCGGGTTTCCTGGTTCCAGGTCCTGCTGAATTGTTGGAGTCTCAGTCATGCATGTTCGTTGGCGCGGCATTGAATTGCCGGCAAAGGTTGTTCTCGATGACAAGTCCAAGTCGCCTACGTTCGGGCGATTCACCGTCGAGCCGTTCGAACGCGGCTTCGGCACGACGGTGGGCAATTCCCTGCGCCGCATCCTGCTTTCATCGGTCGAAGGCGCTTCGGTCACCAAGGTGCGAATCGCCGGCGTCGAGCACGAGTTCTCGACCATGCCCGGCGTCACCGAAGACGTCACCGACATCATCCTCAACATCAAGGGGCTGGTCGTCAGCCTTCAGGGCGATGAGCCCAGGACCATGCGCCTCTCGGCAACGGGTCCGGGCGAAGTCACGGCCGACCTCATCGAGGCCGATACCGCCGTCACCATACACAACCCACAACACCTGATCTGCACGCTCACGGACGCGGTCGATTTCGAGGCCGAGTTGACCGTTGCCAAGGGCCGCGGCTATCAGCCTGCCTCCGAGCAGTACGCCAAGCGCGACGAGCAGGTCATCGGTGAGATTCCCATCGACGCCGTCTTCAGCCCGGTGCAGCGCGTGCGATATCGCATCGAGAACACGCGCGTCGGCCAGAAGACCAACTACGACAAGCTCATCATGGATATCTGGACCGATGGCACCGTCACGCCGGAAATGGTGCTGGTCGAAGCCGCCAAGATCCTGCGCAAGCACCTCAATCCGTTTGTTCAGTACTTTGAGCTGGGCCACGAGCAGGTGTCGATGGAAGCCAGCGCCGCCGCCAGCGTCGACGATGAGCTCATCCGCAAACTCAATATGCCCATCACCGACCTGGATCTCACGGTGCGGGCGAGCAACTGCCTCAACTCGGCCAAGGTGCGAACCGTCGCCGATCTGGTCACCAAGGACGAGCCCGAACTGCTGGCGGTGCGGAGCTTTGGCAAGACATCGCTCCGCGAGGTCAAGCGCAAGCTCGAGGAGATCGGGCTTTCACTTGGAATGAAGCTGCCGGAGGGCTATCAGGCGCCTGCCGGCGTGTAAGCGAAGACTGTTCACGCCCACGCATTGAATGCGTGGGCGTCTTCGATTGAAATGAAGGAAGATTCGTCATGCGTCATCGAGTAGCTGGAAGACAACTTTGTCTCGACAAGGATCATCGCAAGGCGATGCTGCGCAATCTGGCGGCCGGTTTATTTGAGCACGGCCAGATCCAGACCACCATGCAGCGCGCTAAGGCGGTTCAGCCGCTGGTCGAGCGGATCATCACCATCGCCAAGCAGGGCACCTTCCGCGCTCGCCGTCAGATCGAGCAGAAGCTCAACGATCGAAACGTCCACGTATGGGTGGCCGATCCAAACGTCAAAGATTGGAAGAAGGACAACCAGTATTTCGATCTGCCCGACGCCGGCGACATCAAGTTCAACCGGTACGGCGAGACCAAGAAGGCCCCGCACCTCGTCCAGCACGTGATGACCAAGATCGGGCCCATGTTTGCCGAACGCGATGGCGGCTACACCCGCATCGTCAAGCTCGGCAAGCACCGGCTCGGCGACGGCGCTGATCTGGTGCTCCTTCAGCTGGTCGGCAAGGAAGAAGGCCCGGAACTGGGCGGCGGCAAGTCGCGCCGGCGCGAGCAGGCCGACCGCCGCACCGCCTTTGCCGCCAAGCTGCGCAAGGCTTCCGAGAGCGCAAAGCCTGCCGAATCCAAGGCTGAGGCCGCGGCGGCTCCAGAGCAAACCGCTGCAGCTGAATCCAAGCCCGAATAATTGGGTTGATAACAGATAACCAACCGGCCGCTCGCTTGGAGCGGCCGGTTTTCATTTTGTATTCGGCCGCTTATGTCGATGTTGAGTCACTCGGGCGCGGCGGACACTCTCCCGGAACCAGCGGCAAAAGGACCACTCAAATGGGAAAGAAACTCGGCGGCATCATCTTTGCTCTGGCGCTCATGGCCTTCGGCGGTCACATGACCTACGACCCGGCCAAATACGACATGACCGACTACGAGGCCTCCGGACGCCGCGCCATTTACAAGAAAGCCCTCGCCGCGGTCGTCAATACGCTCGGCCCGCGCACCACCGGCATCGTCTTGCTCTGCGGCGGCGGACTGATGCTCGTCGTCACCGTTCGTGGCCGCGACGATCACGAAATCTGATCGACCGCGTCATCGAGAATGGGCGCCACAAACGCGCGGCAACCCGTGCTGGCGCACATCGCGTCGCAGACGGCATTGATTCGATCGCCTTCGACTCGTCCCGTCAGCGCGCTCACGCCGTCAACGCCGAATTCAATCTGGCTGGTCTCGATGCCCCCGGCGCGCAGAGCTTCAAACACGCGATCCGGATTCAACTCCGAATGACTACCGCTCAGCCTGATCATGTGACGCCGACGAGGGGGCCGAAAAAGGTGCCAGGCACCATTTCTTGTTTGCTCGCTCGCGTGCCGCACGACGTCCTCAGGAAATGGTGCCTGGCACCTTTTTCTGATGGGAGTCGCGGCGCTCAGCACCCCAAGCACATCACCCAGCACCGCCGATGCGGTCGGCGCTGGACCTGCGCCGGCCCCGCGCAGATGAAGAATTCCAGCATGCCGGCTTTCGACGACCACCGCGTTTTCAGCGCCTCTCGGCTGGGCCAGGGGATGCGATGGGCGCAGCAGCGTCGGCCCAACGCGGCAATGGCTTGCGTCATCGCTCACATCCAGCTCGGCAAGCAGCTTGATCACATATCCAAACGATCGAGCCGCGGCGATATCGGCGCAGCTCAGTTGGTCGATTCCCTGCGTGTGAACTCCATCGGGCAAGACGCCACCGCAACCCGCCGCCGCTGCCAGCACGCACAGCTTCTCGGCGCTGTCGGCGCCGGAAATATCCGCCGAGGGATCGGGCTCGGCCAAGCCCAGGTCGATCGCCTCACCGAGCGCTTGATTCAGTGGGAGTCTGGCTTGCGTCATTCGTGTGAGAATGTAGTTGCACGAGCCGTTGATGACCGCACGGATGGAGCGTACCTCATCGCCCGCCAGTTGCCGAAGCGATGCCAGCACCGGTATCGCCGCTCCGACACTTGCCTCGTAGGCTATGCCTGCGCCGCGCTGGGTCGCCAGGCGGTGCAGCGAACGACCATGCCTGGCGATCAAGCTCTTGTTGGCGGTAACGACCGGAATCCCCCGTTCGAGCGCCGCGCGAACATAGGTCGCCGCAGGCTCGATTCCGCCCATCAATTCAACCACGACATCCGGACCGGCTTCCAGTACGTGCTCGAAGTCCGTCGTGAACAAACTTGCATCGAGCCCACGCTCGCGCGACACATCGCGAACCAGCACGCGGGCTAACTCAAGCCGGATTCCATGCGATCGCGCAATCCGTTTCCGCGATTCCAGCAGAATTCGCGCAAACTCCCGGCCCACCACGCCGCAACCGAGCAGGCCGATGCGAACCCCCGGAACGCCCCGAACCCCCGGAACGCCCCGAACCCCCAGAACCTGCCGGCGCACCGGACGGACTCGATCAAACTGGCGTTGATCTTCGATCGTGAACGCGCTCATGAGGCCACCTCCTGCAATCGCGAAGAGCGCGTGGCCTCGAGCGCCTGATCCAGGTCGTCGATCAAATCCTCGACGTTCTCCAGCCCAACCGAGAGGCGAACCAGCCCATCGCCGATTCCAATGCGCCGTCGCTCGGCCGGTTCGACCGATGCGTGCGTCATCGTCGCCGGATGGCACAGCAGCGACTTGACGCCCCCCAAGCTTTCAGCCAGCGGCCACAGCTTGAGCTGCCCGATCAAGGCGCGGATTCGTTCAACGCCGCCCACGAATTCCACACTCATGATCCCGCCAAAACCGCTGGTTTGCCGCTGCGCCAACTCATGCTGCGGATGGCTCGCCAACCCGGGATAAATGACCGTTTCAACTTCCGAATGGGCCTCCAGGAATTCAGCGATTGCCAAGGCGTTCTCGGCATGTCGCCGTACGCGCAATGCCAGCGTCTTGATCCCGCGCAGCTGCAGGAAGCAATCCTGTGGCCCCGGCACTCCGCCAGTTGCGTTCTGAACAAACTTCAGGGATTCATACGTCGCCTCATCGTCGACGATCAAGGCCCCCCCCAACACATCGCAGTGCCCGCCGATGTACTTGGTTGTCGAATGGAGAACGATGTCGGCGCCAAGCGCCAACGGCCGCTGATGAACCGGTGTGGCAAATGTGTTGTCAACAAGCACTTTGATGCGCCGAGCCTTTGCAGCCTCTGAGCACGCGGCCAGATCAGTGATCTTCAGCAATGGATTCGATGGCGACTCCAGCCAAAGAAGCTTCGTGGCAGGTTCGATCGCTTTGGCAACGTTCTGAGGTCGCGTCGTGTCGATCAGCGAAAATCGCACCCCGAATCGCGCGAAAATCTTCGTGAAGAGCCGGTAACAGCCGCCATACAAGTCTTGCGACGCCACCACATGATCGCCCGCGCTCAAGGCCTGCAGCACCGCGTTGGCCGCCGCAAGACCGCTTGAGAACGCCAACCCGAACCGGCCGCCTTCCAGCGCGGCAAGGTTGGCTTCCAGCGCCTCGCGCGTTGGGTTGCCGCTTCGCGTGTAGCAGTATGCCGGCGGCGCAACGCCCAGTCCGGCCAACTCGTCTTGCGCAAACGTTGTTGTTTGATAAATCGGTGTAACCACCGCGCCGGTCAACGCCTCGTTGGGCTGCCCGGCGTGAATAGCCAATGTTTCAAAGTGATAAGACATCTGTGATTTCCCTCGCAGGGATCGGCCGGCCCGAAGGCGGAACCAATCAACCATGAACGTGCCGACAAAGTGCTCAACGGGTCGCAAGGGCCCGAGCGGCAGGAAATCACGTGAACTGCGATGTGCGGGGAATCAGCTTCGCCAACCGCCCGCCCATACGCAGGACCGTGGTCCCGCGCCCGGGCTGGGCATGGTCATCGCCATCAGGCTCATCAAATTGGCGGTGCGAAGTTTCATGAAGCCGCAAACAATAGCGACCGGCCTTTCCGTGTCAAGGCTCGGAGTTTGAGAATTCGGACCGATTGTGGGTAGACTTCAACCCGAATGATCGAAGTCCTGGAAAAACTCGAGCGCGATGGCCTACAGCACCTTCAGGCCGCCAGCGATCCCGATTCGCTCGAAGCCTGGCGAATCAAGTACCTTGGCACCAAGGGCGCCCTCAAGGCGGTCATGCCGCGGCTCAAGGACGTTCCCAAAGATCAGAAGCCCGCCGTTGGCCAGCGGCTCAATCAAGTCAAGGATGCCCTCGAGACTGCCTTCGAGCAACGAAAATCGGCTCTGCGGGCTCCCGGGGCCGGTCGCGGGCCGGTCATCGATGTGACCGAGCCAGGTCTTTCCTTGGGTCTTGGTCGCCGACACATTCTGACCCGCACCATCGATGAGATCACCGACGTCTTCGGCCGCATGGGTTTCTCCGTTGCGCACGGACCCGAGGTCGAAGACGAATGGCACAATTTCAACGCGCTCAATATCCCCGCTGAACATCCGGCGCGCGAGCCGTCGGATAATTTCTACTTGGAGCGATCAGCAATCAGCGATCAGCGATCAGCTGACAGCCGAAAGCCGAAAGCCGCAAGCTCGCCCCTGATGCTGCGGTCTCAAACTTCGACGGTGCAAATCCGCACGATGGAGAAGACCAAGCCGCCGCTGAAGGTGGTTGCCGTCGGGCGGGTCTATCGCCCCGACACCCACGATGCAACCCACTTCAGCATGTTCCACCAGATCGAAGGGTTGCATGTCGATCGCAACATCTCGATGGTTGATCTCAAGACCAGCCTCTTTCAATTCGCCAGGGCCTACTTCGGACCAGAAGCCGAAGTGCGAATGCGGCCGAGCTTCTTCCCGTTCACCGAGCCCTCGGCCGAAGTTGACATGAAGATGAAAATCAAGGGCGAATGGAA
>JAKEEP010000020.1 GCA_022616475.1 Phycisphaerales bacterium
CCCTTTGGCGGCGGACCCGGAATGGTCATGATGTGCCAGCCGTTGTACGACGCCATCGCCGCCGTCTCGAAATTGGACAGCCGCGCCTCAACCATGATCCTCCTCACTCCCCAAGGCCAGTTACTCAATCAACAACGCGTCGAAGAACTCGCAACCCAACCACGCCTCATGTTGATCGCAGGCCATTACGAAGGAGTTGATGAACGAATCATCGATGAATTGCAACCGCTGGAGCTCAGCGTCGGCGACTACGTCCTCAGCGGCGGCGAAATACCCGCCCTGCTCCTGGTCGATGCCGTCGTTCGACTCCTCCCCGGCGCACTCGGCGATGACCAATCCGCCGCACAAGACTCCTTCGCCCTCCAAGGCTCTCACGATGATCCACAACCCCGCCGCCTCCTCGACTGCCCCCACTACACCCGGCCACGCGTCTGGCGCGGCCGCGAGGTGCCCGAAGTCCTCCTTTCCGGCGACCACCAGGCCATTGAGCAGTGGCGAAAGAACCAAATGTCCCAGCGAACCAGCCTCCGCCGACCCGATTTGAGCCAGCACCCTTGAAGAGACTCGGTGGTGCGGGCATCCTGCCCGCACACTGCCCGCACGGGCAGAATGCCCGTGCCACCCAACCGAGAACCGATTTGAACCAGCACTCTTGAATTCCGCCCGTTACCATTCAATCATCACGCTCCTCAAACCACAACCGGCCCTCCCATGAACCAGCAGCAATTCATCGAAGACACCGTCGCCAAGCAGCTCAAGCCCAAGAGCGAGATTCCAGACTTCTCCGTCGGCGACACCCTCAACATCCACATGCGCATCGTCGAAGGCGACAAGGAGCGCATCCAGATCTACCAGGGCGTCCTCATCGCCCAAAAGGGCCGCGGCGCCGATCAGACCATCACCGTCCGCCGGATCGTGGCCAACGAAGGCGTCGAGCGAATCTTCCCCGTGCATTCGCCGCGCATCGCCCAGATCGAAGTCGTCCGCCGCTCCGATGCCCGCCGCGCCAAGCTCTTCTACCTGCGCGACCGCACCGGCAAGAGCCGCCGCCTCCGCGACCAGCGCCGCGGCCTCAAGCACGTCCAAGACGAGATCACCGTCCCCGGCAGTGAGCAGCAGGAAGCCCCGGAAGCTTCCGCCCAAGCCGCGAAGTAAGCATGCTGTTGCCGGCAGACGGGCTTCAGCCCGTCTGACCCTTCCGCGCCTGCGATTGACTCGGTATCCGCTCCAGCGCCGCAATCGCCGACATCACGTCCGTGCAGATCGGAAACACCCGATCAAGCTGCGTCATCTTGAACAGATACTGCACGCTGTTGACCGTGTTCGCCAGCGCGATCTTCCCGCCATTGCTCGAAAGCGTGTTCAGCGCCTGCACCAGGCATCCCAAACATGCCGAGTCCATGATCTGCACGTTCTGAATGTCCAGCACATAGTGCCTGGCGTGCGTCTCTCCCAGTTCATCCAGGAGATCCGCCAGCATCTCCACGCCGTTTTGTTGCGTCAGTTCAGTCACCGTCAGCGTCGCCACCGCCGTCGAGCCAACCAGCTGCACGTGCGCGATCTTGTGTCGCCCTTCGCGCGATCGCTCACCGCTGGGCAGCAAGCCCTGCTCCACCACCAGCTTGCCCGATGGCTTGGCAGTCTCGGCTTCAACCTCGTCGGAATGTCGCGAGAATTTCCACATTGGTGAAATTGGCTCCTCGGTGAGCCCCTCCCTGTGGGAGAGGGGTTGGGGGTGAGGGCAGCTTCCAATCAGCGATACCCCAACCAACTCGTCATCGGCGCAAAACCCCACGCACTCCAGTGGCGATAACACGCTCAGGCGCGCATAACTTCGCCCCTCTCCCTCTGGGAGAGGGGTTGAGGGTGAGGGCATGCCGGATGAGTACGGTTCCCCTCCCGGGGTTATCCCACCTGCGAGCGAAACGTCGGTTGCGCCACCGGCGAAGCAAACGGCGAGGCCAGTCTCTTGGGACGCGCCTTCAACCGTTGCGGCCCATCGCTGGCCTGGCCGATGCCCGTCAGCGCCGCGCAGATCGGAAAGCGTGTCTGAGCATCGTTTGGAATCTCGCCGTTGGTCTTCGCGATCGGCGCATTCGCCGCCGCAGTCGGTCCGTTGGCCGCGGGCGTAGCCGCCGCCGGTGTCGTCGGCGCCGCAGGTTGCTTCACGCGACTTCGCCTGGCGCTTTCGATCGATCGCTCCATCGCCTGCAAAATCGGGCGGACGCGCTCCGATGCCGATCTTTGATTGTCCATGAGCCATGCGCTCCTATGTTCCGCCGCTCACATCGGCCAACTTCACACCCCAATTGCGTCCAGCCCACACTTTTTCCGGACGCGTCTCTCCCACCACCCTCATAACCCAACTCTGCCTCAGAGGGCAGCCCCCAGAACCCTCTCCCTCTGGGAGACGGCAGGGTGAGGGCCGTTTCATCAGAGTTTCACCGTCACTAAACATGCCCCAACCGATGCGCCCTGGCAATGAACGTCAAGCCCTCCGCCAGCGCCGGCGTCACATCCACAAACTTCAACCCGACCTCCCACTTCGATCCCCGCCTTGGCTTGCACCACATCCGCTGCGCCACCAAGGGCTCCAGAAGCGTGTACCCCGTGAACGAAATCTGCATCGTCAGCGGCGGAAAGTGATCGCTCACCACGCACATCCCGCCTGCCGAAATATCGATGATCTCCCCCAGGTTGCACCGCAAGTGCTCCTGTGGCAACCGCCCATACCGCCGCGGCTTCTGCACCGGCGCCCGCCGCTCAACCTTCAGTTTGTTCCCATCCCGCCGCAGTCGCATTCGCCCTTTATCGATCCGGCACCCCCATCACTTAACGTTCACACCTAGGTCATGATCGTTGTGGAGGATCGTGAGTGACCCGCGTTGGGTTTAGCGGCGGGGCTTGCCCCGCGTTGGGTTTAGCGGCGGGGCTTGCCCCGCGTTGGCGCGCGACATGGTACTCGCTGCCCCTCGCGAAGACCACTCGAACCTGGTCAACTCGACCTGCACCGAATGTGGCGGGTGGCGTGGTACTCGCTGCCCTGGCGAGAACCACGCGAGAGAACCACGCGAGAAACCCCGGGACGACGAGATAAAATCAAATCCCGTTCGCCCCGTCAGGGGTGAAGCGGGCTCCGATCCCTGTGCGATCTCCATGAAGCGAGCCGTCCTCAAAGCGATGCTGTTCCTCCTCCTTGGCGCATTGGCCAACGTCGCGGTGGCGTGGGGCCTGGCCGCCTGGATCGATGTCGCCAAAGACCCTGGGCTGGTTAGCCTCTCTGAAGCCGAACCACCAAGTTGGTACTTCCACCGGTACAAACAGATCGGGGCAGTCCGTCTCGTTTCGGACATCCATGAAGGGTGGGCGACCATAAATGATCAACGTCCCGTTCTTCGAAGACATCTTGTGCCGCAATGGAGTCGAATCGTTACGCGTCCAACCTACGAAGAAACGCTTGAGCGCTTTTCATGGAGCGTCGGTGAAGGTGGATGGACTACATACATGATCGAAGATGCGCGCGGATGGCCATTGTGCTCGTTGCGCATGGCTTGGAACCTTGGCGCATTTGACGGCAACGAAACAAGGTCTAATGGCATTGCACTTCAGTCTGTTTTCTCCCACACGATGCTTCCCGAAAGCCTTCGTGGACTTCCCACTACGCCCATCTGGCCCGGCTTCGCCATCAACACGCTCCTCTACGCCGCCACCCTCTACCTCCTCTTCACCACCCCCGCAAAGCTCCGCCGCCACCGCCGCATCAAGCGC
>JAKEEP010000256.1 GCA_022616475.1 Phycisphaerales bacterium
AACGCGAAGATCAAGCAGTTGTTCGGCTTCGACTTCTCCGACATGTTAGTAGAGATCGGCGGCGCTAAAAAGACACGCGGCAGGAGGACGTCATCTAGGAAAGGCGGCGCGACGTCGCAAGGCGCACGAAGAAGGGTTAAAGTTCCCACTGCGCTTTGAAGCGAGCAATGAGGTGCCAGGGCATTGATTGGCTGCTCGCCAGCTTTTTGATGCTGGGTATGCCCGCCTGCGGAGAACGCGCGACATTGCCGGTGCAGGCGGGGATCGGCCCGCAGCCGACGTTGCCGTCGCCGAATCCCACGCTAATCCCAACCGTCAACATCGCTCCGGCGAAGGGTTGGCCCGCCGGTACCACCCCGACCGCCGCCGCCGGCCTTGCCGTGAGCGCTTTCGCAACCGGCCTGGATCACCCGCGCTGGCTCTATGTGCTCCCCAACGGCGATGTGCTCGTCGCCGAAACCAACGCCCCACCGAAGCCCGAGGACGGGACAGGCATCAAGGGTTGGGTCATGAGGTGGGTCATGGAGCGCGCGGGTGCGGGCGTTCCAAGCGCTAACCGATTCTCGAAGTCGATCCTGCCACAGGCCGCTCGCGGGTCTTCGCCTCGGGCTTGCGCAACCCGAACGGTCTGGCTTGGCAGCCCCGGAGTGGGGCGCTCTGGACCACGGTCAATGAACGCGATGAGATCGGCAGTGACCTCGTCCCCGACTACATGACGTCGGTGAAGGACGGCGGCTTCTACGGATGGCCCTACAGCTACTACGGCCAGTATGTCGACAAGCGGGTGAAGCCGCCACGGCCGGATCTGGTCGCGAATGCGATTGTGCCCGACTATGCGCTCGGCCCGCACACCGCCTGCCTCGGGCTTGCCTTCTACGAGGGAAATCTCTTGCCGGCGCGGTACGCGGGCGGGGCGTTCGTGGGTCAGCACGGCTCATGGAACCGCAAGCCGCGGAGCGGTTACAAGGTGATTTTTGTGCCCTTCGTCGATGGTCGACCGGCCGGCGCGCCCGAGGATGTGCTGACGGGCTTTGTCAATGCGGACGGGGAGACGCTGGGTCGTCCGGTGGGCGTGGCGGTCGACGGAGCGAGCGCGCTCTTGGTCGCCGACGACGTTGGCAATATCGTGTGGAGGGTGACGCCCGCCGCGGAAAAAGGCGGCCGTCCAAAGACCCCAGGGTCCTAACGAGCCGGCCGATCCATCTCATTAGCCAGCCTTTTCACGGTCTTCGCTGCCAAGCGCACACCGGCATCGAGGAGGATAGATACGGCTGGCCTTCCAGGCCTGCTCGCGCAGGCGTTCCAATGATCCTCCCGCTTGAGCTCCCGCAGGCAGCGCAGGTATTTTACCCGCTGCGCGTGATCGAGCTTGCCGAGGATCGCCGGGATCACCCCTTCTTCGATATTGTATCTCTGCCCAGGCTGCGGGTTGACCTGACCGCTGACAGCCGAACAACAGCCGCCTTCGGGCGGCTTTATCCGGTGTCCAGAGTGCTGCTCGTCGCAGTGACATGCGTCATATACAAGCGTATATTACGATTTTCGACTAAAGTAAAAGCACCTCATGGCACGCCTTCTTGTAGCTCTCTTTGGTTTACTTCTCAGTGGGCAGGCACTTGCCGCAGAACTAATCGTGTCGGCGGCAGCCAGCCTGACCAACGCCTTTCGTGAGTTGGCCCCGCTCTTCGAGGCTCAAAATCAAGGCGTAAAACTGCGGTTCAATTTCGGCGCTTCGGGGGCTCTGTTACAACAGATCGCCAAAGGCGCCCCTGCCGATGTGTTTGCCAGCGCCGATCAAGAAACGATGAATCAAGCCCAAGCACAGGGTCTTGTGAAAGTAGACGAACGCCACAACTTCGTTTCCAACACGCTGGTCATCGTTGTGCCTTCGGACGGTGGCAACACACCGAAGGCGTTGAACGACTTCTTGCGGGCGCATTACAAGCGTATCGCCATTGGATTGCCGGCCACTGTTCCGGTGGGCCGCTATACGAAAAGCGTCCTGGAGAAATCGGGTCTTTGGTCGGCCATCGAGCCGAAAATGATCGGCGCACAGACTGTGCGACAGGCACTTGACTATGTGGCGCGCTCAGAGGTTGACGCCGGTTTTGTGTACGCGACCGACGCCGCCATCATGCCCGACAAGGTCAAAGTGGTCCTTGTCGTACCGACTGATCTCCCGATTCTCTACCCCATTGCAACGGTCGCCGCCAGCGCCAACCACGCTGTCGCGCAGAAGTTCGTCGCCTTCGTCAATTCGCGTCAGGCGCAAGTCGTACTCGCGAAGTACGGTTTCGGGAAGCCTTGATCGATGGAAAACGCTTGGATCGCGTTGAGCCTGACACTCAAAGTCGCCGGTTGGGCCACTGCTCTCAACCTGGTCTTTGGGGTGGCCATCGGTTTTGTACTGGCGCGCAAGCGGTTTCCAGGTCGCGATCTCTTGGATGCCCTACTGACGCTGCCCCTGGTCATGCCGCCCACCGTGCTCGGCTATTACCTGCTCGTGGTACTCGGGCGTCACGGACCGATTGGCGGCTGGCTTCAGGAGAACTTCGGCATCAACCTCATTTTTAGCTGGCAGGGAGCAGTGATTGCTGCCACCATCGTCGCCTTCCCGTTGGTTTTCAAGTCGGCGCGCGCGGCGTTTGAAGCCGTTGATCCTCAGTTTGAACAGGCTGCGCGTGTGCTCCGTATCAGCGAGATCGCGGTATTTTTCCGGGTGACATTGCCCTTGGCATGGCGCGGCATCTTGGCGGGGGTATTGCTCGCCTTCGCTCGGGCGACCGGGGAGTTTGGTGCAACGCTGATGGTGGCAGGAAGCATTCCCGGGAAAACGCAAACCTTGTCCATTGCGGTTTACGAGGCGGTTCAAGCAGGGCAGGACGATGTTGCGAACTTTCTCGTGCTGGTGACATCGGTGACTTGCATCACGGTGCTGCTGGCCGCCGGTCGACTGGCGCCTGGTCGAATTGCAGGTCAGCCATGAGGATGACTCCATGATCTGGGATGTCGATGTGCGCAAGCACTTCGAGAACAGCAAACGCAGCTTCAAGCTGGACGTGCGCTTTCGCAGCAATGCACGGCGGCTGGTTCTGTTCGGGCCCTCAGGTGCAGGCAAGAGTCAGACGCTGAAAATAATCGCTGGTCTAAGTGCACCCGACTATGGGCATGTTCGACTGGAAGGGCTTGCTCTGTTTGATCATCTCGCACGCATCGATATGCGACCACAGCAACGTGCGCTTGCCTATGTATTTCAGGACTACGCGCTGTTCCCCCATCTCACAGTGCTTCAGAACATTGCGTTTGCGCTGCATCCCGGTCTGATGAATCCGAGGCGCAATGTACGGCACGACTCCGTGACCCGCTGGCTTGAAACATTCCACCTAGAGCCCGTGGCGCATCAATACCCCGAGCAGCTGTCGGGTGGGCAACATCAGCGGGCCGCCTTGGCCCGTGCTGTTGTAGCCGAACCCCGTGCACTGCTTCTGGATGAACCGTTTGCCGCCCTTGATCGCGCGCTACGGGCGCATTTGCGTCAGGAACTGGTTGAGCTTCAGTCCCAGCTCAACATTCCACTGATTCTGATTACTCACGACCAAGAGGATGTTGACTGCTTTGCCGATGCCGTAATTCACATTCAAGACGGCCGAACGATTGAGGAAACAGTGGATCATGACGCGCTGGCACCTTGATAGCCTTGAGCGCCGCGCCAGCGATGCAGTGCTGCACCCCGCACGAGACGGCAGGCTACCGGCCGCCTCGGCTCATACACTGGGCTTGGATGCTGATGAATACCATGCCATGTGCAAGGTCTTAAACATTGAACATCAGCATTCCGAAGAATCGGCGCAGGATGATAATCAGTCGCCAGATGCCGTAGCGGTTATTCGGAGCTCTCATGGCCAAAACAGCCAATCAACCTAACGATCCCATCCATCTGGACGGCGCAGTCTGGATGAAAGTTGGTGACGAAAATCTAGGTGGCCACGGTCGCGTGGGGTTGTTACGCGCCATCACTGAGAAAGGCTCGATCACCCAGGCGGCCAAGGCGATTGGCATGAGCTACAAGGCCGCCTGGGATGCGGTCGACACGATGAATAATCTGGCGGGTGAGCCGCTGGTTGAACGAAGCAGCGGCGGCCGAGGGGGAGGCTGGACGCAATTGACACCGCGAGGCCTTCAACTCATCGAGCGTTTCGGCCAGATCGAAGCGGCCCAT
>JAKEEP010000257.1 GCA_022616475.1 Phycisphaerales bacterium
AATCACCCCGAACGGGATGCGTTCAGCGCGCCGATCATCAAGTTGATTCGGGAGGAGCCTCGAGCAAGGGACGTTGAAGCCATGTTCATTGCGACCATGACCCTGATGGAGCAGCGCTTCGGGCAGGATCGCTATCGCCTCCTGAAAAGCGTTGATCTGCTGGCGCAGAGATTGTGCCAGATTGGGCGAATTGACGAAGCCGAGATGCTGCATCGCGAGGCAGTGGCTCAATATCGCTCGCAGATCGGTGCGCTCGATCCCGCACTCGTAATGTGGCAGGGTCATCTCGCGGCTGTGTACGTGGCGCGTGGCGAACACCAGAAGGCTGAACCGCTGTTGCGCGAAATCCTCTACCTCACAGCGGAGTGCTCGGGCGCCTACCGCATGCACCATCCCATGGCACGCGCTGAGCTTGACGAGTGTCTGCAGGCTCAAAAGAGTGTTGATGGTCATGCCCGACCGTCCAGCGACACGGCCTCGCCAGTCTCCGAGCACCAGAATCGCTGATGGCCGCGAGGCGCACCTGACATCACCGCCGACGACACGACGTGACCAGCGATCAGGCGTCCAGCCATATTTGTCATCGAGCGATTGACAGCGGAAGGCGACCTGGGTCAGGTGACGGTGGTTTTTGAAGATCGTCAGCGCACAGAGTGGGTTTGGGCGGGCGGCCGGGTATTTCGCCGATCACTCATTGAGCCGAAACCATCATTCACCGAGGCGCGACTCGATGGCGACATCATTGGTATCGCTCCGCCGCGCCTGCACTATATTGACCACTGCGGCGTCATGGCCGATGATGTCGCAACGATTGTCCACGCCAAACTCCCGCTTCTTCGTCAGCTAGATGTCGGTATCCACTTTGTGTCCATCGACGGCAAAACTGATTGCCGCGATGATGGAGACGCGTTTGACATCGTTTCCCCGAACCAATGGTCTATTGTGCAATCGTGGATTCGGCCAAAGCCGGCGGGCACATGCGTGGCACAGCTCAAATACGAGAAGTACGTCAAGAGCTCTGCGATCAGATCTGGTCCGCGCGGGTTCGCGTCGCTTCAAAGCGCTACGGACTCAAGTGGTTGACCCAGAAACTGAGAACTTCAACTGAGAAGCGTCAGGGCGCGGGGGAGGCGTATAATCATATGAAGCCCAACTGGCTTTACCAAGTTGCCAAAACCGTGTTCGCACATGCCGATCGAGAGTTGGTTCGCCATTGGGATGACCGCGGCGCTCGTGTGTGGACGAGACAACCGAACGTGGGCAAGGCCCGTTTCACCATGCACTGGCTTGCTAGGCCGTGCGGCTCTATCGCGCGCTTGCACCCCGACGTGGTTACCGCCACGGGGGGGCGTTCGAGGAAAAATTGCGGCGGCGCAGAACTGCGCCGTCGATGAATTCAGATAGTGCTCCCATATTTATGCACACAACGCGATTGATTGCGATGTCGGCGGCCTGGCCCAGAGAGGCCACGTCGCACAAAGCCGACGCTCATCGCGTCTAATACCTCCTGCCAGCATCAGCCGCCCGTCATGGGCGACTGGGGCCAGAAAGTCGGTTCCCGCCGACCCTGGCCTTTTTCTTGCGCTGGCAGAGGATTAGACGCAGCTGCGCCGAAAAACCAGTAAAGTGTAATACCGAAACTCTGCAAGGCCGACGTGTATAAAATCCTGCAAATACCGAGGTCTAAGTGAAGTGGCGACCCTAGCGATCCGAGTGGGCTTATATGGGTCGCCCGCGATCGGCACCGCACACGAAGAAAGCCACGCTGTTCACGATCAAGATGACGTGGAACCAGCGCGAGAACATCCGCACAGCCGCTTGGTATGCGGGCAAACGGTCCTCAGAATGGGCGCGTACCGTCTTGGCTCGCGCTGCTGCCCAACAGATCAGAAGGTGCAGAGACAGATACCGGCGCTGATCTTCGGCAGATACAATTTTGGCACTCTGAAAAAGGAGATTTGATCGAGGCCGCCGGAAGCGGCCAGAACAACCAGACGACGCGCGAGCGTCAGAACTGCCTCCTGGGAAACCGCCAACTGGAGCTTCGGCTCCTGAACATGCAGGCAGCGTCTGTGCCGCGCCCTCGCAAGAGGGCGTCGGCCAGGTGCTGTTGCATGTACCCCTTGGCGGGGGTCCTAGGAGCGGCCTTGGTCCGGCGCTCTCTTTTCTTTCAACCCGCGAGGAGGAACCCATGCGTAGCCTGTCTGTGATTCTGTTGACGTCAGCTCTCTCGTTTGTCGGATGCGCTCAACGCAGCTCGAAGCTGGCGGAAGTGCCGAAGGAACCCAACCCTCATCAAGTTGGCACTCAAGCCTGGGTGAAACACGAGTGGGAACACCTGGCCCAACTTCTTGATGCGGCGAAGCCAGGCTACGGGGCGAAGTTCCGTCAGAACACCAATTTGGCGTTCTTGCAAGTGGGGATGATGTACCAGGTCTCAGAGTATGGCTTGGGTGACCGCCAGATTTCACGGTCTGGGCCGACCGGCTCAACGACGACGTTCATCCACAAGATCGGCGAGGGCTACACTTATGTCACAGTAGATGACGCGACGTGGATCGTGACGGCCATCACCCGAGATTTCCCGTGAGCTTTTGATGGCCATGCTCCCGCCGACTCGGCCGTCATTTCACGACCTCAACCGTAACAAGCAGTTCAAACGCGCCGACCTCAGCGAGACTCTGCTTTATGAGGGGTGTGCCGTCGCCGATCGTCGAGGCGGGCTTTGACCGAATGATGGAATGTTCAAGCGGCATGAAGATGACGAAGCCTGGCAGCGCTCCCCGGATAAAGCCTTCCTCTCTAGTTTCTTTTGTGCGCGCCGGTATCCATGCATGAGCTTCAAGTGCCTTTGCTTCCTGAATCGTCAGCTTCATAGTCGATTAGACGCTGCGGAGGCGTTGTTCGAGTTGATGGGTCAAAAACCTCAAATTGGGACACTACCGACCAAGTCGGCGTAGTACCAAGAACTGCATTGCCAGGCGCGCTTTTCCTAGAAACGCGCCTGCGAGGGCTCGCCTGGTCAGCTCTGGCTGCGCGAGAGAGTGCGAGCGCGCCGGACATAGCTGCGCGGGCAATTGATGGCCAAAGCACCCAATGCCCTGCTTCGCGCTCCGTGTGATGCCTTGGCGCTCCCCATCGCGGATTGGGCCATCCTTCGCCAGACAATCGCACCAGCGATGGCAAGCGCGATGTCTTCGACAGCGCCCGCGCGGCGGGCTGCGCGGCCGTTCACTCGGGGCATGGCGGCATTGCCGTGCGCCTGCCGAGATGGGTCAATGGCCCCGTGAACTAGATGTCTCTGAACGCGCGATGTTGGACATGTCCCCGTTGTGCCGAAATGATGAGATAATGCATGCGTCTAGTTTTCTTGAACATTCGCAAATGCCGTTTGCGCTGGTCGCTGCGTTGGCGACGAGCGCGATCGGGAATACGAGAATCGTCATGGCAAATCAAGGATCACAACGCGGCAAAGGGTGGTGGCGGCGGTAGGGGTCCTGGCGGTGGTGGCAAGGGTTCGAGCGGTGGTGGTGGCAAAGGCCCAGGTGGATGGCCGAGCACGACCGGCAACCAGTCTGGAGGCGGTAGAACAAAAATGCGCCCGCAGGCGGCGGCAAGAAGTGATTTTGATCAAGTCCCTCGGCGCGAACAGAGCCGAGGGACGGCCGCGCCGTACCACTCGGCATCGAAGCCACTGCCGCGCGTTGGCGCTCGCGCGCCGTTACCAGATGCCCGCTTAGGGGGGTGGTTCGGAAAGCAGCGCTCTCTGGTTAACATCTCGGAGCAGGGTTAGTCTCGGGGTTGCGAGATTGGATTTCAAAAGACCGAGCGCGGCGAGTGTGGTCCATTGAGCCTCTCTGAGCGGCTCAATCGCAGCAAACTCTGGAAAAAAACGCATTCACGATGGGTTGGACGCTTCTACTCGCGCGAGAGCGCCGCGCGAATTTCGCGAAGGGGGTTCGTCTTGGGGAGCTTTGACAACCGTCGCGAGTCTCGCGGTGGTCGCGTTTACGGGTCGGCCCGCACCGGTCTACCTGGCAATTTATGCAATCATCGACGAAAACGGCATGTGAACCATCGACCTCACGGTCGGAAAATAACCGGCTATATCCGAGGATATGAAACCACTCCAAAAGGCGCGAACACGTAACCAAGACTTGCAAATGCGCGCCATAGGACTATGCTGTTTCCAAGGGTTTACAGCGATCGCTTCGGGTCAATAGGCTGGATCACACCCGTGAGGTCACTGGTTCGAATCCAGTATCGCCCATTCGTGAAAATGACGCTGAATGCGTGAAAAACGCATACCCGCCACTGCGGCGGTGCGGCACAGACCCCTGAAGATTTCGGTAGACCTACCGAAAACGGAGTGCCGTACCATGCTCGACAACGTCAAAAAGCGAATTCCCACCTACCGATTGCACAAGGCCAGCGGAAGCGCGGTCGTCACGCTCCCACGCTTAGGTCTCAAACGTGGCCGTGATGTCTTCCTAGGTCGTTACGGTAGCCCAGAGAGCCGTCAGCGTTACGCCCAGGTCATGGCCGAGTGGACAGCGACCGGAGATCTGCGCCCGCCCGCGACCAGCGATATCACCTTAATCGAACTGGTGGATCGGTATTGGGTTCATGTCCGCTCGTACTACGTCAAGGACGGCAAGCCGACTTCCGAGCAGGACACGGTTCACCAGGCACTGGCGCCGGTACTGAAACTCTACGGCTTGTCACCTGCGTGCGAGTTTGGACCGCTGGCGTTGGAGACCGTGCGACAGGCTATGGTCGATCTGAAATGGTGCCGCAATTACATCAATCAGCAATGTAGCCCCATCAGGATGCTCTTCGGTTGCATCATCCACATCGGGCCGCGTGCGCAGGCCATTCTGAAGCCTTGGCTCCGGACGGATCTTCGCGCGTACGTTTTCTCGCCGGCGGATGAAGCCGCTGCCAAGATGCAGGGTTCGACTCGCGGATGCCGCTCTGAATGAGGTCACTCGTGACTACCGATGGCTCAACTCCAATGCGACAAGAGCACAAGTAAGTCATCGATATTGACGGCACCATCGCCAGTAAGGTCTGCCGGCGATGAAGTCTGACCCCAGGCGCTGATCAACAGGAGCAGATCGGCGACGCCAACGATATTGTCGGCGTTCAGATCACCGATGGTCTCGACACCAAGCGCCCCACCTACATCAACTCGGCCGGTGCCCAGCAAGCCGACATAGTCTGGGTTCAGTATGTCGAGATCATCGGCCGATTCGGCCAGAAGCGACCGCACCTGATCCGGAGGAGCCGTGGGGTTCGCCGCCTTTAGCAGCGCCACGGCGCCGGTGACAAGCGCCGTTGCGGGGCTGGTGCCGTCGCCCTGGGCGTACTGATTGCCAGGGAACGCTCCGATGATCTCAACCCCTGGAGCGCTGATCGCGACGTGCTGGCCGAAGTTGCTGAACGGGGCCTTCAAATCGCTTTGGTTGGTTGCGGCGACTCCAATCACGTGAGGGTCGGCGGCGGGAAACACAGGTGGATCAAGCGCGTTGGCATTGCCCGCTGCGGCCAGGACGACAATGCCGTCGGCATGGGCATCCTGGACGGCCCTGGCAATCAACTCGCTGTCATTGGTGCTGCCCAGACTCAGATTGATGATCGTTGCACCGTGGTCTATCGCATAATAAATCCCCTGCGCGACAGAAAACGAGTTGCTTGCTCCATCGCTGTCGAGCACCTTGATCGGCAGTAATTCGGCGTCCGGAGCTATGTGCGCGATGATGCCGGCCATGTACGTTCCATGCCCGACCATCTCATCGACCGCGCCGTCGGCATCGTCATCGACGCCATTGCCCAATTCCGAAACGTCGCTGCTGCCGTCAAGAAAGTTGAAGCCATCCGGAAGCACCATGCCCTCAAGCATTGGGTGGAGCGCATCGATACCCGTATCGAGCAGGGCGACGATTACGCCGCCGCCGGTGCTGACCTTCTGGGCCTGCGCAAGGTTCACTTGAGCCCACGCGTATTGGCTCGCAAACGCAGCTTGCGGCACGTTAAAAAAGAAGCTCTGGGTACTGCCCCCCGGCACGGCGTTCTCATAGTTCAGATCGGCGCAATCCACCCGCTCATCGTCATCGAGAAGATTTTCGAACGCGTCTTCGTCCATCAACGCCGGAAGTTCAAGCAAATAGATATTCTGAGCCTCGATCGCAGCGAGCACGCTTGTGCCGTAGTCGGCATTGATGTCCTGAATGCTGATACCGGGCTCAAGTTTGACGATAGCTTGACTCGACACGTAGTCATCCGGCAGGTCATCGCCGGCAAGGGCGGGAGTGGCGACCAGGATGCCGCTGATGATCAAAGCCCAGCGCGGTGCATTCGTAAGTAGTGGTCTCATGGGTTGCCTACCAGCATGAATGGCGCCCAGAATGCCGGATGCGGCTCCTCCTTCAGAGTTTGGCACTGAATGGCACGCATCGTGGCGCCCAAATCTGAACCATTCCTTAACACATTTCTATACCAGGTTTTGTAAAGGGAAGCCATCATTTTTGCTGCGGTTTGATCCTTCAGGGCCCAGAGGCTTGAAATCACTGAGGACGCTCCCGCGGCTAAAAAACCTCGCAGAAGGCCCGCCAACTCATCTGCGGCCCCCACATCAGCCATTCCCGTCTCGCAGGCGCTCAGCACGACCAGCGGTCCGTTCACACGCAACCCGTAAAGATCGCGGACGGTGAGCCACCGGTCGGCGAACTTCAGGCCCGATGAAAGCGGAGAGGACGGTAAGAAACGGCCGTGACAGGCAAGATGGATGAGCGACGCATCCGCCGCCTCCTCCATGAAGGCTTGCACAGTCGCGTCGGGGCCGAACAAGATTCTCGCGCCTTCGGTTGCCGTGGCGATCGATTCAACCTCCTGGTGAATCTGCGGCGCCAGAGGATCGGGAACGCCGACGACAAGCGTCGAGTGCTTCCTGGATTTGGGGGAGTGGTCGCGAATCGAAAGGTTTGCCAGCACGCTGGCGCTCGGGGCGTAGACGACCTCGTACTGCTCGACCAGATGCTCGCGACCGTCCCAGAGCGCGTGAAAGGGCAGAGCATGCAATCGGCCGTGCGGCACGATGATCAACCGGCGGGCGTCATTCAACTCTGGCCGCAACGGCCTGATGAGCAAATCGTGAAGTCGCCCGAGTTCGCTGCGCGCGCTGCTGAGCAGAGACGGGGCGCCGGCACGCCCGCTCGCGGCTCTCGCCACGCATCGCGAGACCTGAAACCCAAAGCGTCTGAGAGCCTGGTGCAGCGCGCCCGCCTCGACAAGCCTGTGCACAGAAGGTAGACCTTCGGGCCGAACGGCGAAGGCCACCAGGTGCCCGCGGCACATGAAGTACTCGATGAGCACGCAATGCGGCTGGAGCAGCGCTTGAACCGCGCCAACATCGAGTGGCCGGGCGAAGAGGCCACCAACGCCCCGAGTCGCGCCCAGGCGGCTCTCCAGAAGCGCCAACTCACGCTCGCGCTGATCGATCTGCCCAGACCAATCGTCGCCGAGCCGAAGCTCGCGGTCGCCCGGCAGAATGTCGTCGATTCGACGGTACAGCGCGTTGAGCTCACCGGTGCAGCGGACCAGGTCCGCCTGAATCCGGTCTTCAGACGCATCGCGCGAGCCTCTGGCCTGATCGATCGCGGTATCCAAAGCCCCGGTCATGCGGTCCAGCAACGAGCGGCTCTTGGCGCGTTCGGCCACCACGAACGCCTCCGCCGTCGCATTGTGTTGCTCTTGTGCCAGCAGCGCATCGACAAGGTCCTCGTAGACCGATTCGCGTTGGCCGAGGAACGCGGCGCGAAAGCGCTCGGCTTGAAGCGTGCCGCGCACGCGCTCGATTTGCTCAAGGGCGTTGCGCAGATCAACGATCGCCGCTCCCGGCGACCCCTGAGCCTTCCGCAGATGGGCGCGGGCCTGGAGCAGATCAGCCAGCAGAGGCGCAAGCCTCAGCCGCTGCACCGCCTCCAACGCCGTTGCGATCCGCCGGTCGCACGAATCGAGCTGTTGCGATTCAAGGTCCATGCAGGCCAGAGCGTGATGCGCCGCGGCGGCGTCCGCAGTTCGGCGGCCGAGCAGCTCGAGCGCTTCTGAAACGAGCCGGCGCCCGATCTCATGCTCGCCATTGGCCCACGCCAGCTCACCTCGAAGAAGCGCAATCCGGCCACAGCCGGTCTTGTGGCCCAGGCTGTTGAAGGCGGCGCCGGCAGCCTGCAACCTAGAGAGGGCGGCCGATCGTCGCCCCAGCCGCAACAATGCGCGGCCGAGCCCTGCATTGGCACGGGCCTCCTCCCAAATCAGGCCGTGGCCCGCCAGAATTGGCAGCGCTCCCTCGTAGCTCGACACCGACTCCTCGTACAGGCCCACGGCGGCCAACGCTTCGGCCTGCTCAGCCGCCAGGCGCGCCAGATCCCCCGGTGCCGCATTATCCTCCATGTGCCGGCGGGCATGCTCGAAGTGATACAGCGCACGTTCCAACCGGCCCTGGCGGCTCATCATGTCTGCCAGGTTCCCCTCAACGATCGCGGCGGCGCGCCACACTCCCTGCTGCTCAAACACCGCCAGCGCCGACCGGAAGGTGTCTTGCGCGTCGGCAAACCGATTGAGGTCCAGCATGGCTTCCGCCCGGTTGCTGTCGAGTTGCGCCAGCGCGACCGGATTTGATGCCAGTTTCGGCCGAGCGCTATCAAACATCTCCAGAGCGGTGGCGGGATCATCGCGCATGCGATGAACCACACCGAGGTTGATTTGGGCCTTGGCGGCAAGCAACTGCTCGCCAGCTTCCACAAACGCTTGATAGGCCAAGCTGCCGGCGGTGATCGCATCGTCATATCGCGCCAGCCGTGCAAATACGTGGAGCAGGGCCAAGCGCGCTCGCGCCGCCTCGATGGGTTGCTTGGCCAAGTCAGCAAGACCAGCCGACGCGTTGAGCGCATCCAACGCCTCATCGTACCGATTGGAGTAGGCCAGAACGTGGCCGCGAGCTCGACCCGCTCGAGCCTGCGACGCCGGTGGCCCCAATGCCTGCGCCAACCTCAGAACCATCTCCGAAGCGCGGTCGGCCTTGGCTAGATCAGCGATCGATAACGACTCGATGTGCTCGGCGAGAGCCGGCACCACCGTTTCCGGTGGTCCCAGGGTGCGCGCATGACTCACCTGCTGGTCAACCGAGAGCAGCGTCGCGTCCTCCAGGAATCGGGCACAGTCAAGCTCGGGCACGCTCATCCAACTTGCAGCTTCGGTACGATCACCGAATCGGGACCGGTTCCCACCACCAGATCGTACAGCCCTGCCACTGCGTGAAGCTCGAACAAGCCATCGGAATCCAGCGATGCCTGGTCAACGATCGTTTCTGCCCCTGCGGCCAGCAGAAGTGCGGCGCTGGGTTCGTCTGAAGAATCGCGTTCGAGTTGACCCGTGATCTCGAAGAGCGCCTGCTCTGGGTCGGCCGTAGGCGCAATCTGGAGATCAAGGACGGCTCCTGCGGCGTGATAGGAAAGCTGGCGAGCCTGTGTGCCGCCGCGGAATCCTGCCAGCGCCACGCCGGCGCTGCTGTCCAACACCAAGTCGGCGATGACGCCAAAGGTCCTTTGCAGCCATGCTGCCGGCGCCACCCGCTCGCGCCTCCGAAAGGCTGCAATCACTTGATCGACGACTCTCGACTGTGGCGCGCTGATCGTCTGCCGTCGAAGGCCATCGAGCACGTCACGTATTTGCGCCAATTTGGCCGCGGCGCTCGGGAGCACTCGGATCTGCGATTCGACCTCGCGGACCTCACTGGCCGTCAACTCGCCCGCGGCATATGCCACAAGCGTCTCAAATGTTGGAACATTGCTGGTCATTCAGTCACCTGCCCCTCGGCCTAAAGTGGTGCGACGCACGCTGATCAATACATGCCCTTGATGAAAAGCCGTCAACATGGTGCCAAATCCCAACCCGATCACTCATCGCGAAGATCCGACAGCAATTCGACCAGCTTCTCAATGCACCTGGCCCGCATGGGGCCGATGCTTCCTACGGCCAGGTCAAGCCGGGAGGCAATCTGCTCATACGTCGTTGAATCAGAGTCCAGGTAGAGCATGGTCAGCAATTCCTGACAACGACCACCCAGCTGTTGAAGCGCCTCCCGCACTCGCTCCTGCCGCTCCCATCTATGGGCGAACTCATCGGCCGATTCAAGGTCGTGTGGCGGCGGAAAGTCCCTGAGTTGCCGCTTCGACTTATTGAGCACACGCCACGAGATCCGTTGCGTGGTGGTCAAAAGCCATTTGGAAAGGGTGCGATGGTCGCGCAATTGCGGAAGTTGCTTGAGCAGGACCTCAAACACCATTTGGAACACATCATCAGCGCTCGACTCATCCATCCGGCAGCGAATCGGCACCGAATAAACCAAGCTGGCGTACCGCTGGACGAGGTCGCGCCAGGCGATTTCATCGCCGGCCACGCACGCCTGAATGAGCTGTTCATCGCTCGGCCTTGAGGCCGAGCTCTTGCGAATCGCGCGCGGGGGCGTCTGTGCAGTCTGCTGGCGGCGAGGCATGGTTGAGTCTTACAAGGGGCGCCATTTGGCTGCTTGTTCTTCATGGTATGCGATGGGCATGCGATCCGCGCGCGCGATCCTTGCGCCTTCGCAATATTCGAACGCCAGTCCGCCCGCTCTGAGTCAAAGAACTGACCCGAATCGATCGACAGGTTGCGCAACGTCGATGATACTCGGGCTGTTCTGGTGCCAGAACTGATCCCCGGTTCCGTTCAAGCCGCCGGGAACACCGTAGAGCACATTGACTGACCCCGTGTCGGTCCCGCCCACGTCCTCGCCCTCTGAACCGACGGCCAGATCATCCCGTCCATCGCCGTCATAATCTCCGGCCGACACCGCGTCTCCAAACATGTCACCAGCTTCGGCAGCGTCCAGCACACCCGAGCGGTTTTGATGCCAGAACTCATCATCGCTGGCGCTCAAACCGGCTGACGAACCGTAGACCACGTTCACGGCGCCGGCAGAAGCGATCGACCCGACCGACTCGCCCTCAACCCCGATTGCCAGATCAGCAAACCCGTCGCCATTGAAATCACCGGCAACCAGATCGGCGCCAAAGTGGTCCGACGTCTCGGCGACATCGGCGATGCCGGCGCTGTCTTGATGCCAAACCTGGCTGCCCGCAGCGCTGAGCCCGGCTGCCGTGCCATAGAGGATGCTGACCATTCCGGCACCGTTCGCGGTTCCGACCTCCTCAAGGTCAACGCTGATGGCCAGATCGTCAAATCCATCGCCATCGAAGTCGCCCGTGGCAAGAGCATCGCCGAAATCGTCGCCGTCCTCGGCAACGTCGTCGATCAAAGGGCTGTCCTGGTGCCAATACTGGTTGCCGGTGGCGCTCAGGCCGGATGCTGACCCGTAGATGACATTGACAGCGCCGGCGTCGTTGACGATTCCGACATCTTCATCCTCCACTCCGATCACCAGGTCATCACGTCCATCGCCATCGAAATCGCCAGCGGCAAGAGAGTCGCCGAACTCGTCCGAAGCCTCTGCCAAGTCGAGAATGTCGGGGCTGTCCTGATGCCAGAGCTGATCGCCGCTGGCGTTGAGCCCTGACAGCGAGCCGTACAACACGTTGACAGCGCCCGCGTTGCCGATCGCGCCAACATCTTCGTTCGGGACGCCGACGGCCAAATCGTCGAATCCGTCACCATTGAAATCACCGGCTGTCAGGGCCTCGCCGAAGCGGTCTCCTGGTTCGGCGCTATCCAGAACTCCCGGACTATTCTGATGCCAGAGCTGATTGCCAGCCGCGCTGAGGCCTGACACCGAGCCATACAGAACGCAGACGGCGCCGGCGTCCACGATCGAGCCGACATTCTCGTTCATGATGCCAATGGCGAGGTCATCGAACCCATCGCCGTCGAAATCGCCCCACGCCAGTGCCGATCCGAACTGATCCTCCGCTTCGGATGCGTCAGCAATTCCGGCGGCGTTCTGATGCCAGAACTGGTCGCCGGCGCCGGTCAAGCCGGCACTGGAGCCATAGATCACCTCAACGGCCCCTGCATTTGTGGTGGCGCCGATGTCTTCGAACGGGATTCCCACCACAAGATCGTCAAACCCATCGCCGTCGAAGTCCGGCCCGGCGGCAGCGGCGAGTTGAGACGAGGCTCCGGCCGAAACGGCGAGAATCAGTGTGATTCCGCGAACTGGCGACAAGCCCAATATGGCATTCTCCTTTCCACTCCGTACACATCGTGATATTCGCGCGCGAACTAGCTTTTGACGCAAGCGCCTAGTCAAAAGTGCTCGCCGGAGTCAAAAAAAATACACCAAGCAATTCCGCAACCATTCGGTTTTCTGGAGGCTGCCTGTATTCTTTTTGAGCCGGCCCCACACTTTCTGAACAGGGAAGCCACCAACTTCCGGTCGTGCTTTGCCGCGTGTGCGGCAACCTAGGCAAAGTTGCGTGGCGGTCGCGCGCAAGCTGGGAGAAAGGAATTCGACATGTGGTTATCGCGGCTCGTGGTCCAGCGCATGATGGGGGTCGCAACCGCGCTGGCGGCAACATTGAATCTGGCGGGACACGCGCAGGTCACGAAAGTGTGGATCAACCCGGCCGGAGGTTCGTTCCAGGACGATCTGAATTGGAGTCCTGTCGGCGTTCCGGGACCTCTGGACATCGCCATGTACGATATCTTGGGTGCCTATACCGTGACCTTTGCGCAGAACGCCGCAGCCCAAGCGCTGGTCAATAGGGGCGACGACGTCACGCTCGACCTTGCGCCCTTTCAGTGTACCCTTAATGGCCTTATGGTCGGAGACGAGAGCGGCGGACTCGGTAAGCTGCTGCTGCTCAACGGCAACGTCGATGTCACCGGGAAGGGCACCTTGGTGCGCGTGGGGGTCGACTTTACAGATGCAGGCGAACTGACCATCAATAGCCCCGCTCAACTGACCAGTACGCAACCGACGGTCATTGGCGACGGCGGAAATGGATCGCTTGTGTTGGCCGGAGGAACGTTCGCTGCCGGCATGACCACGATGGCTGATGATGCCCTATCCGTCGGTAGTGCGCTGGTTCAGGCGGGGGCGACCTGGTCTAACTCCAGCATTGTCATCGGCAACGCAGGAGCGGGCAGTTTGAGCATCCTCACCGGCGGATCAGTCACAACCAACTCGGCGTTCGTTGGCGATGA
>JAKEEP010000258.1 GCA_022616475.1 Phycisphaerales bacterium
GCTTGATGACGACGACGGTACGGGCCTTGTCGGCGTTGATGATCGGCATGCCGGCAATCGCACTCTTGGGATCAGTTCGCGCCAACGGATTCACGGTGTCGTTGGCGCCGACGATGATGGCGACATCGAACTGCTCGATTTCGGAATTGATCTCGTCCATCTCCTTGAGTTTTTCGTAGGGGATGTCGGCCTCGGCCAAGAGGACATTCATGTGGCCGGGCATGCGTCCGGCGACGGGGTGGATGGCGTATTCGACTTCGCCGCCGCGAGATTCGATGAGGTTGGCTAAGTCGCGCACGGCGTGCTGGGCCTGGGAGACGGCCATGCCGTAGCCGGGAACGATGACGATGCGGCGAGCGCCGTCGAGGACCATGGCGACATCGTCGGCGGTGGCGGACTTGATCTTCCCGCCGTAGACATCGTCGGCTTTGGCGGCTTCGCTGGTGGCGCCGAAGGCGCCGAAGAGCACGTTGGTGAACGAGCGGTTCATCGCCTTGCACATGATGATCGCGAGGATGAAGCCGGAGGAGCCATCGAGCGCGCCGGCGACGATGAGCAACTTGTTGTCGAGTACAAAGCCCATCATTGAAGCTGAAAGGCCCGCGTAGGAGTTGAGCAGTGCGATCACCGTGGGCATGTCAGCGCCGCCGATGGGCATGATCAGGAGCACGCCGAAGGCGGTTGCGAGCAGGAGAAAGATTGGGAACAACCACGTCCAACCTGGATTGATAGTCAGGAGCACGCCACACAGGACGGCTGCTCCCAGTATGGAAAGGTTGAAGATGTTCTGATTCTTGAAGGTCATCGGAGCGCTGGGCAGGAGCTCCTGGAGCTTGCCGAAGGCCATCAAGCTGCCGGTGAACGTGAGCGCGCCAAGCAGCACTTCGAAGCCGAGGATGCCCATGGTCAGGCTGGGCAGTTCGTCGGCGTTCAGGTAGTAGTGAGCGGTGCCGACGAGGGCGGCGGCGAGCGCGCCGAAGGCATGGGAGAGTGCGGTCCGCTGCGGCACGGCCGTCATCGGCATCCAGAGCGCCATCGGAATGCCGATGAGCGAGCCAATGACAATGCCAATCAGGACCCACTGCAGGTCAACGATGTGGAAATTCAGGAGCGTTCCAACGACGGCAAGGAGCATGCCGAACTCGCCGGCGAACACGCCTCGACGCGCGGTCTTGGGCGCGCTGAGCCATTTGAGAGAAAGAATGAAGAGCGCGGCGGCGATGATGTAAACGGCGTTGACGAACCATCTCTCAGCGGGGTCAGAAACAGCCAACGAAAGCGTGCACGCGGTCATGGTCTTGGGAAGCTCAGTGGTGAGTCTTGCTCTTGAACATCTTGAGCATGCGGTCGGTGATCATGAATCCGCCGACGATGTTGCTGGTCGCCGCGATGACGGCGATCGTTCCCAGCACGGTGCTGAACGTTGATTTCTGCTCGGCGGCGATGGAGATCGCGGCAACCACGGCAATCGCCGAAATCGCGTTGGTCAGCGACATCAGCGGTGTGTGAAGCAGAGGCGACACGCGCCGAATGATCTCGAATCCCAGGAAGGTCGAGAGCATGAACACAAAGATGGCCGCTTCGAGGTCTTGCATTGTGTCTTTTCGATTCAGATCGATGAGAATTCTTCACGCAAAGGCGCGAAGGCGCAAGGGCGCGAAGTTGTCAGGAGAGTTTCGTTCACAGGATTCGATCTCCGACAATGGCTGTGAGATCTTCATGATCCCGAGAATCTGATGAGGCTTCGGTCAGATTGTTTACAACGCGGAATATCCCATCTTTGAAGAGCTCCTCCCCGAAGTTGACCAGGATTCCCAGCCGTTTGCCCGTTAGCCGCAGATACGTGAGAAGCTGCATTTTGAAGACGCGAACGGGTCGCACGACGGATTTGATCTCAACAATGACCAAATCATCAACGATCAGGTCGGCACGGAATCCCTCATCGAACACAATGCCATCCCACTGAATCGGAATAGTTCGTTGCCGATCTACCCGCAAACCCCGACCGACCAGTTCGTGCGACAGGACGGCCTCGTAAACCGATTCCAGCAAGCCTGGCCCGAGCCCCCGGTGAATCTTGAACGCGGCGTCGACGATGAGTTTTGCGACATCGTTTTCAGTCATGTGAACCGGTTCCTTCAAACGCTTTGCGCCTTTGCGCCTTCGCGCCTTTGCGTGAGATTCTCCTGGCGATCGGCTTGGGGCGCTTGACGTAATCGGGGGTGAACGATTTCTCCGTCGCTGCACAACAGCGTTTCGCGAGTGATTTCGTCCACCGGGTCGATGTTCAGTTTTCCGTCCTTGACCAGATGGAGGAGGAAGCTCGTCAGGTTCCGGGCAAACATCTGGCTAGCGGTTTGCGCGGCAGCCGCTGGTAGGTTGGTTGGCCCGAGAACCAGCGCGTGATTCTGCGAGACTGTGACAGTCTCATCGGGCTTGGTCAGCTCACAGTTTCCGCCATCAGTGCCGGGTCTGGCTGCGAGATCGATGATGACGCTTCGGGCGGGCATGGAGCGCACCATGTCAGCGGTGATCAAGAGCGGCGCTTTGGCGCCGGGCACGGCGGCGGTGCTGATGACCACATCGCTCTCGGCAACGACCTTCGCCATCAGTTCGCGCTGCCTGCGATAGAACGACTCGTCCATCGCCTTGGCGTAGCCGCCTTTGTCCTCGGCTTGGCCCGCTTCGAGAGGAAGTTGCACGAATCGAGCACCGAGGGATTCGACCTGCTCTTTCACTGCAGGACGCACGTCGTAGGCTTGCACGACCGCGCCGAGGCGGCGCGCCGAAGCGATGGCCTGCAAGCCGGCGACTCCGGCTCCGATCACGAAGACGCGGGCGGGCGTGATCGTGCCGGCGGCGGTCATCATCATGGGGAACATGCGCGGCAGTAAGCCGGCAGCAAGCAGAACGGCTTTGTAGCCAGCTACGGTCGCTTGGGATGAGAGCACATCCATGCTCTGAGCGCGAGTGATGCGCGGCATGAGCTCGAGGGCAAGGACACGCGCGCCAGTCGCGGCGAGCGCTTCGATGGCGTTGCGATCGCCGAAGGGATCGCAAAGCCCGATAACCGTCAGACCACGGCGAAAATGGGGCAGGTCGGATCGTCCTTCCCGCGGGTTGGCTGAAGAGGTTCGAACCTGACAGAGCAGATCGCTGCGGCTCAGAACCTCGTTGCGAGAGACAAGCTGAGCGCCTTTGGCCTGATACTCGGAGTCGGGGAAACCGGCGGAATCTCCGGCGTTCGACTGGGCGATGACTTCCAACCCCGCTTTCTTCAGGAGCGGCAATGCGGCCGGCGTTAGCGCGACGCGCCGTTCACCCGGATAGGACTCTTTGACTAGACCGACGATCATGCGCGATAGCGTACCCGATAGAGATTGCAACGAGGAACCAAAGCGACAACGGCAGCGAAGCGCGGCATCCTCCAAAGCCCGGCGACGAATATAAGTCGGGGTATTGGGGGGATCATCATCAAATTTGCATTCGATCGCCCAATATCTGAGCAAAGGCGGGGCGCAAACGTCGTATATGGTTTGGTTTGAGTGCCTCAATGGCCGTGTTACACTGAATTGCTTGCAGTTGGAGAGGCTTAGAATCGTTTCTTGTCCAGGAAGGTTGGCTCAATGCCGTATTTGGAAGTGAAATCGCCGCAGGGCCATCGACGGCTCGAATTGGGAATGAACAGCCTGACGGTTGGGCGTTTGCCCGACAATGTGCTGGTCATTGCTGACGACAAAGCCAGCCGGCATCACTGCGTTATTGAGCCGTTTGATGGCGGGTATCGAGTCCGCGACCTTGGGTCGAGCAACGGAACCCGGCTCAACAGCAAGCCTGTGACGGTCGAACCGCTCGATAACGGCGATGTGGTGAGGATCGGCTCGACGGAACTGCGATTCATCGATCCCGAGCAGCAGGTGAGCCACAAGAACCGTCAGATGACGCCGGATTTCAAGATGGCCGCGCAGGAGGCGGCCGATGATCCGTTGCTGCACCAAGCGACTCTGGACATGGACCTCAGCGATGAGGTAACCGATGCGCAGACCAGCTATGAGGTGAAGCTGCGTGAGATCATCAACGCTTCGCCGACCAAGCCGTTTGATGAGACCGACATCAGCCTGGTTGACAGCCGTGGAGTGACGATCCATCAGGCCGAATCGGCCGGATTGGACACCGGATCTGAGGATGAGGCGGGAGAAGGCATCCGCGCGTTTCGGCTGCTGCTGCTCTCGGCTTTCAGGTCGCGGGCGACGGACATTCACATGGAGCCGCGAATCGACAAGGCGGCGATTCGTTTGCGCGTGGATGGATACATGCTGAGCGCGGTCGAGCTGAGCATGACGATCTTCAAGCGAATCCTGGGCGTGGTCAAGATTCTGTGTCAGGTTGACACCAGCCAAAAGAACGTGGTGCAGGACGGGCACTTTTCGGTGGCGGTGCGCGGGCGTCGGGTGGATTACCGCGTCAGCCTCACGCCATCGATGCACGGCCAGAAGCTGGTGGTGCGCGTGTTGGACTCTTCGAATGCGCCCAGCCGCTTGCACGAGCTGGGGCTGCCGCCGTGGATGTACGAACGGTTGCGGACCATTGCAACCAAGGATGCGGGATTGTTGCTGGCGTGCGGACCCACCGGATCCGGCAAGACGACGACGTTGTATTCGTGCATTCGCGAGATCGACGTGCAGACGCGCAATGCGATCACGATCGAAGACCCCGTCGAGTACTACCTCGAGGGGGCCACGCAGATTCCGATCGACCACAAGCAGGGCAACACGTTTGCGAACATCCTTCGATCGGTCTTGCGACAAGACCCCGACGTCATCTTCGTTGGTGAGATTCGCGACATCGAGACGGCGACGGTGGCCATGCAGGCTTCAATGACCGGTCACCTGGTTTACACAACGGTGCACGCCAAGGATTCGATCGGTGCGATTTTCCGCCTTTTGGATTTGGGTATCGAGCCGTATCTGGTGGCCAACGCCTTGAACGTCATCATCGCGCAGCGATTGGTTCGCGTGCTGTGCGAGACGTGCAAGAGGGCCGTCAAGCCCACGCCGGCGCAGAACATGAAGATGGGGGCAGCACTCGGCGGCGTGCCGCAGATTTATGTTCCCACCGGGTGCCGGCGCTGCTTGCGCACGGGCTACGTAGGCAGGCGGGCGTTGTTTGAAGTGCTGGAGTTCACCAACGCGATGCGAGACGTCGTGCTCAAGACGCCGACGATCCAGGGCATCCGCGATATCGCCAACCAGGGCCTCTTCATGACCCTGCAGCAGCACGGCTTCCAAATGGTGGCCCAGGGAGTGACGAGCATCGAAGAGGTCGACCGGGTGTCGGGATCGGAGTAACCGGAAGGGCTTCCCGGGGCGCCCTTTGCCCAAGTATCTCTTGACGGCGCAGGCTCGTTGCAATTAGTATGGACGAACAAGGGCCAGTGCGACGTCATTGGCATCACGACCATCACAGAGCCCGTTGAGGGTGCCTGATGGATAGCCGTTTGAAGCAATCACTTGGGGGCAGACACGTGCGCAGCGCCGTTGTTGTGTCACGTTGATGCTATTTCTTTGCCGTTGGAGCAACACCATGCGCAGACTCCGGATCGTCGTGAATAGCTTCGCAGGAGTCGCAGCCCTTCAATTTGGATCGATCGTCAATGCCGACACGCTGAACGTTCCGGCGGAGTACGCAACGATTCAAGCAGCCATTGACGCAGCGGCGCCCGGCGACATCGTCCAAGTCGCCGACGGCGTCTACACGGGGCCCGGAAATACCAACGTCGATTTCTTTGGCAAAGCCATTACCGTTCGCAGCGAGAACGGCGCGCGCTACTGCACGATTGATGGACAGGTCAGCACATTTTCGATAACACCCAGACCACGATTTCAGTGATCGGGGATTTCACATCGGCGTTTGCGCAGTACTTTCCAACGGCCGCCGGCGATCCGTATCAGGTATATGACGTACGGATTGTCGCGGGTTCCCCGGCGATCGATGCGGGTGACAACTCAAGCGTGCCGGCATTGATCACCACAGACCTGGATGGCCAACCGCGTTTTGTCGATGACCCCGCAACCCGCGACACCGGCCTGGGCGAACCGCCGGTTGTCGATATCGGTTGCTTCGAATTCCAGGCCTTTGCCGTTGCTGACCTCAACCAGGACGGGGTCGTGAATATCTACGATCTGTTGCTGGTCATCAGCAACTGGGGCCCATGCGGCGACCCGGAGAATTGCCCGGCTGACATCGCGCCGGGGGCTGGTGATGGCGTGGTCAATGTCATCGATCTGCTTTCGCTGATCTCGCAGTGGGGTTGATCGCTGATCGGCTCGACTGGTTTCAACGTATCCATTGACGATCCCGGGCAAGGCCCGTACTATTCCGGCCCAGCCGGCTGGAGTCGTTGGGCGGGTGTTTTCATTTTGCACGGACGAATTGAGAAATGAGCGTTGCCATGGCCGACGTTGTTGCACCATCAAAGAAAGTCACCTTCACGATCAACCGCACGCCGGCGCGTCCGGCTGATCGCAAGACCATTCAGCGCCTGATGCGGATGCAACGGCCGATTCAGAAGGGTTTGCGGAACCTCTCGAAGATCAGGCGGCGCGAGCGAAACGTGACGCGGCAGCGGGCGGGCGGCCAGTGGACCACACGCGTGAAGATGACGAAGTTGACGCGAGTTGAGAAGGGCGAGACGTTCACGCTGACGATCACCCCGCAGATCATCGCCGACATCAAGGCGGTTGAGCGATTCCTGGAAGCCAAGCCGGCAAAGAGCCACTAAAGCGACTTGAGCAATTCGGTGATTTGCAGGGCGATTGGGCTTAGGCCCTGCGGCAGATCATCCCTGCTGTGCCATTGAAGTTGCTGGTATTCATTGGTTCGCGGTGAAGGCAGATTGTGTGCTGCTTCAATTCGGTAAACCAATTCCCAGGTGCGAATGACCGGATCGAATAGCAACGCAACGGGCACAGGCTCGCGGGCGGCTTGAAGGCCGGTCTCTTCGACCAGTTCGTGCTGGATGAGTTGCGCCGGATCGCGGCCGGGCTCGGCGCTGCCGGCGGGCGCGAACTCCCACATGCCTCGGTAAGCGGCGACGTGTTGGGCGCGCCGGCCCATGAGGATCATTCCATCCGGACTGGAGGTCACGCCCTTGACGCCAAGCGCGCGGACGCCGGTGTCGAAATGATCATCCTGCACCGCGAAGAAGCGGTAGGCGCAGTCGATGACGTGAAGGGTGGCGCCGCCGTGGCCGTTTCGATGCACACCCAGGACGTGGTACAGGCGGCCGTCGTAATAGGCGGGGTTGGCGCGGCAAAGCGACTCCCAGCGATGCTTAACCTCGGTCATGACGCGTGAATCACCCGGTGGCACGAAGACGCCTTCTTGAATGGAAAGCACCGCAGGCCGGCGTAGACGAATGGCGCGCGGCGGCGACGTCACGCTCAATCTCCAAACTTGATGCCTTGGGCTAGCGGCAGGTCGGTTCCGAAGTTGATGGTGCAGGTCTGGCGGCGCATGTAGTTCTTCCACGCGTCGGATCCGGATTCGCGTCCGCCGCCGGTGTCTTTTTCGCCGCCGAACGCGCCGCCGATCTCGGCCCCGCTGGTGCCGATGTTGACGTTGGCGATGCCGCAATCGGACCCATCAACTGACAAGAACCGCTCGGCCGCGCGTATTGAATCGGTGAAGATGGCACTGGAAAGCCCCTGTGTGACGCCGTTGTGAAGGCGGATGGCGTCATCGAGATTGCTCACGCTGTAGACGTAGAGGATCGGCGCAAAGGTTTCCTCGCGCGCGATGGCGGGGTCCTTGCCATCCGGCACGCGCACAATGGTCGGCTCGACAAAGTGCCCTGCTTTCTTTGATAGACGTTCGATCCCTTCGATCCCGCCGCACAGAACCTTGCAGCCCTCGGCGACGGCCTGCTCAAGCGCCGCGCGCATCGAGTCCACCGCCCTCTGGCTTATCAACGGCCCCATGAGCGTCTTGGGGTCGAGCGGATCGCCAATGGCAACGCTCTTGTACGACTTCACAAGTCTTTGGGTGAGCGATTCGACAATATCGCGATGGCAAATGAGGCGCCGCGTGGATGTGCACCGTTGGCCGGCGGTTCCGACCGCGCCAAAGAGAATGGCGCGGACGGCGAGCTCCATATCCGCGTTTGGCATGACGATGATCGCGTTGTTACCCCCGAGTTCCAGTAGAGCGCGCCCCAGCCGTCCCGCCACGACTTGACCCACGTGACGGCCCATGCGGCACGAACCGGTCGCGCTGATCAGCGGCAGGCGACGATCGGCAATCATCGCCTCACCGACTTCCTGATCGGCCCCAATGATGAGTCCAAAGACATCACACGGATCGCAACCTTGCGGGGTGAACACGTCTTGGTTTCGCATCACCTCATGAACGATGTTGGTCGTTGCGATCGCGGTGAGCGGCGCGAGTAGGCTCGGCTTCCAGATCATCGCATCGCCGCATACGGCGGCCAGCATGGCGTTCCAGGCCCAGACCGCGGCGGGAAAGTTGAACGCGGTGATGATGCCGATCGTGCCCAGGGGATGCCATTGCTCGTACATGCGATGCCGCGGCCGCTCGCTGGGCATCGTCAGGCCGTAGAGCTGCCGCGAAAGGCCCACGGCGAAGTCGGCGATGTCGATGCATTCCTGAATCTCGCCCAGCCCTTCCGCGCGGATCTTGCCCGCCTCCAGCGAGACCAGTTCACCGAGGTCGGCCTTGCGCTCTCGGAAGGCATTGCCGATGAGCCGGACAACTTCGCCTCGCTGCGGCGCAGGAAGGCGCCTCCATGAGACTTGGACGTTCAAAGC
>JAKEEP010000021.1 GCA_022616475.1 Phycisphaerales bacterium
TCGTTCATCACGCGGCGGACGCCCTTTTCGATGGCCGGGAGATACTGCTTGGGGACGCTGCCGCCGAACGTGTCATCAACGAAAAGAAGTCCATCTTCGACGCCCTCTTCATTGCCGTTGAGCGGCGCGACCCGAAGGTAGACTTCTCCGAACTGACCCGCGCCGCCGGTCTGCTTCTTGTGTCGATGATGCCCATCGGCCTTGGCCGTGATCGTCTCCTTGTAGGCCACTTTGGGCGGTCGAGTCGCCACATCAACGCCGTAGCGATCCTTGAGCAATCGCAGCTTGGCGCGCAAGTGCATTTCGCCCAAGCCGCGCAGAACGGTTTCGCCGGTGGCCTTGGGGCGCTCGACTTCAAGAGTCGGGTCTTCCGAGAGCATTTTGTGGAGCGCTTCGCTGAGCTTTGACTCGGCTCCCTTGGTGGTCACTTCGATCGCCAGGCCGTACATCGGCTTGGGGAGAATGAGCGGACGCAAGTGCAAGTCTTCGGGAATGTCGCCCGACGCCAGCACGCTGTTGTAGTGAATCTCGTCGATCTTGGCGACGGCGCCGATATCGCCGGCGATGATCTGGTCGGCTTCCTTGTGATCCTTGCCCTGAATCTTGAAGACGTGCGCGATGCGAAGCCCCTTCTTGCTTCCATTAATGCGAGGGCTGACCGTATGACCGAGCTGGCCCTGATGGACGCGGAAGAAGCACATCCGGCCCACGTACGGGTCTGAGGAGACCTTGAACACGTGGCCGACCAGGGCCTTGGCCGGATCGGGCTGGGCCCGGAAGTCGACCTTCTGTGAATCTTTGCTGAACTCAAATGGCCGCGGATTGCCCTCCAATGGGCTGGGGCACAGATGCGCGAAGACGTCCATCAACTCCTTCACGCCCACGTTGTTCCGCCCCGCCGCAAAGCAGATGGGAATCAAGTGCCCATCACGCAGCGCCTTCTCAAACGGCTCGTGCAGCTGATCGGGGGTGACCTCGCCCTTCTCCAGGTATGCCGTCATCAAATCCTCATCGACCTCAACCACCCGATCGACGATGGCCGTGTGATACTCGGCCACATCGCCGATGTCGCTCTCGCCCGTGGCATTCTGAAAGCAATCGATCACAGCCTTGCCACCGTTGGTCGGCAGGTTGATCGGCTGGCACTCGTTGCCAAACGCCTCCTGAATCCCCATCACCAATCCTTGAAGGTCGGTTGCATTGTCGATCTTATTGATGACGATCATGCGCGGAAGGTTGCGCTCCTTGGCGACCTTCATGATGCGACGTGTGACCGTTTCAACGCCCGCGTTACCGTCGATCACGATCGCGACGGTCTCGACGGCCGGGAGCGAGCTGATCGCCTGGCCCAGAAAGTCGGGGCTGCCAGGCGTGTCGATGAGATTGATGTGCGTGCCCGCATGATCGAAGTGCACGATGGTGCTGTCGAGGCTGTGCTTGAACTCCTTCTCCAGATCGGAGTAATCACTGACTGTGTTGCCATCCTCGACGCGGCCGACTCGCCCAATGACCCCGGCATTGTGCAGAATGTTCTCGACCAGCGTTGTCTTTCCTGATCCCGCGCCGCCCGTGATGGCAATGTTGCGAAGGGCGGCGGTCGTGTACTTGGGCATAAGAGAAATTCCTTCCGGACCGATAGGAGAGGCGAATAATCAAGCGGCCGATTGGATCAATACAGCCGAGCCTCACAATGATAACAGGGGATTTTGAGTTGTTGCATCCGTACCCGCGTTGCCCCCATGGCTGAGCCTCAACTGCACATTGTCCTGCTCAACCCCGAGATCCCCAATAACACCGGAAATATCGGGCGCACCGCCGCCGCCACCGGCTGCAGGCTTCACATCGTGCACCCGATTGGGTTCGACATGTCTGAAAAGGCCCGCCGCCGTGCGGGTTTGGATTACTGGCATCTGGTCGATTGTCGTGAGCATCGAAGCTGGGACGAGTTCCTGACCGCCGAGAATCCAGGGCGCCTGTGGCTCTACACGACCAAGGCCGCGCGCCCTCATTGGCTGGCGACGTTCACGCGGGGTGATTACCTGGTTTTTGGAAAAGAAACCGCAGGTGCTCCCGATCAGGTTCATGAATGGGTATCGAGAACGTTCGGCCCTGATCATCGAATCAATCTGCCAATGGTTGCCGGGGCCCGAAGCTTAAACCTCGCCACCGCCGTTTGCGCTGCCGTGTACGAGGGCCTGCGGCAGATCAGTTCGCCCGATGGGGCCCCAAGCCGTTAATTTGCTCATAGTCAGGCCGATTCCCGATCCCTACGGTTGGCGGACCTTGGGATTGAATGCGATGATCCAGGACTTGAAGCGAACCAGCGAAGTGGTCCTTGTCTCCAATCGCTTGCCTGTTCAACAGGTCAAGCGCGGGCGAATGTCGCATTGGGAGACCAGTCCCGGTGGGTTGGTTTCGGCGCTGCGGCCGATCATCCGCGACCTTTCGTGCACGTGGGTTGGCTGGACGGGTGAAACCGGCGTTGAGATCGCTCCGTTTGTCCAGGATGGCATCCAGAATTGGCCGGTTCCGTTGGTGAACGCCGAGGTGCGCGGTTTTTACGAGGGCTTCTCCAATCGAATCATCTGGCCGCTTTATCACGATGCCATTCGTCAACCTGAGTACCGTCAGGCGTGGTGGAAGCCGTACGTTGATGTGAACCGCCGCTTCGCCCAGGCGGCCTCGGAGGCCGTTGAGCCAGGCGGGACCGTGTGGGTGCACGATTACCACCTCCAACTGGTTCCGTCGATGTTGCGCGCCATTCGGCCCGATGTTCGGATCGGCTTCTTTCTGCACATTCCCTTCCCGCCTCAGGAGCTGTTCGCGCAGCTCCCCTGGCGCCGCGAAATCCTCGAAGGGCTTCTGGGCGCCGATGTCGTCGGCTTCCAAACCCGAATCGGCGCCAAGAACTTCGCCGAGGTTGCTCGTCGTTTCGCCAATGCGACCGGATCAGATGAGATTGTGCAATTCGATGAGCGGTCGGTGCAAGTCGGCGCGTTTCCGATCTCGATTGATGTCGAGCAGTTCGAAACGTTGGCCGCCAGCGATGACGTTGTATCGCAGTCGATCGAATTCCGCGCCCGCTTGGGCGGCGCACGGAAAATCATCCTGGGTCTGGATCGTCTGGACTACACCAAGGGCATCGACACTCGCCTTCAGGCGTTTCGCGAGCTTTTGCGCTCGCGCCGAATCGCAAGAGACGATTGCGTCTTCGTGCAGATCGCCATCCCCAGCCGCGAGCACGTCGCCGAGTACAAGGAATTGCGCGTGAAGGTCGAAGGGTTGGTGGGCGAGATCGAAGGCGAGTTCGGCGACATCGGTCGAACACCGATCCATTACCTTCATCGAAGCGTCGATCAGCGCGAGCTGGTCGCGCTGTATCTTGCTGCCGATGTCATGCTGGTCACGCCCCTGCGCGATGGGATGAACCTGGTGGCCAAAGAGTACGTGGCATCGCGTCTGAACAACACCGGCGTGTTGGTCCTGAGCGAGTTCACCGGCGCCGCCAAGGAGCTAAAATCGGCTCTGTTGGTCAATCCCCATGACATCGGCGCGTTGGTAGGCCGAATGGAGCGCGCGCTGCGGATGCCTGCGGCCGAACAAGCCATTCGTATGAAATCCCTTCGTCGAACCATCAAAGAGAACGACGTGTACAAATGGGCCAACACATTCTTCCATACCCTGGCGTATGCACGAACTTGATTCGAAACTGGCCGAGGTAAGCACGGCTCCGATCCTGCTGGTCGCCAGCGATTACGATGGCACGCTCTCGCCTATCGTCGCCGAACCATCGCAAGCCAGGCCCAATCGAGAGTCTCTGGTGGCCTTGCGCGAGCTGGCGGTCCTGCCGCATACGCACGTCGCGGTGATCTCGGGCCGGGCCCTGAACGAGCTTGCA
>JAKEEP010000259.1 GCA_022616475.1 Phycisphaerales bacterium
CGGCCGTGGGAGCCGACCAACTCCCCTCTCCCTCTGGTCGCAGAGTCGCCGTGGAGACGAGAGGGGCCGGGGGTGAGGGCGGCCGAAGCGTACCTTCCATTTCGGCCCTCACCCCTAACCCCTCTCCCAAAGGGAGAGGGGGATTGGCGAATCGAACGACGCTCTTCCAATCCAGGATGCTCGATGACTGGCCGGTGAAGCCGCCGATGTGGGTGGCCACCTCGAAAGTGTCGAGCACGACCGGCGCGGGCAACTCCATCCGCGCGCGAGAGAACATGAACTCGACCTGCTTGCCGTCGGGCAGGGATAGAACTTCGGGCTGATAAGGATGCCGCCGCATCACTTCCTGAGGGGAATCAAAGACGAAGTTGTGGTAGCGCAGCCATTGAGTCGCGGGCCGGCCTTCTCCCTCTCCCCCTGGGAGAGGGCCGGGGTGAGGGCCCGAGTCCTTGGATGCGCCGCTCGCAAGCGTCACTGGTGGCGGCGGCACATCCAGCGCGACCATCGACAGGTGCTCTTTGACATCGCGATCGCGCTGCTCGCGCGGGACGATGAACGGCTTGGTTTGCGTAATGGTTCGCGGCGCGTATCGATCGATCGTGAGCGTGACGCCTTCGGTGACCGCGACGGTGTCGCCGACCTTCACGGGGGTGATCTGCGGATCGCCGGTGATCTTGGTGATCATCACGGCGAGGTCGTTTTCGCCTGGCCCAGCCAGCACCATGATCGGCGCGGGCGGCCGATTGCCAGGCCGATATTCGGTTTCGATGTTTGGATCGAGTTTGACGATCGCGTTGTGATCGGTCAGGCTGCCGGAATCGTTCAGAGCCATGTCGCGATTCTGCGCGGGGTCATCAAACACCCATCTCTTGAAGGCGCTGTTGGGTGTGCCATCGGCAGAGGGCGGTTTGATCTGCACGATGGCCACCGATGTTGCGCGGCCCTCGATGTTCAGGTTGTCGTGGTAGCCATCGACCCGGTAGGAGTAGGCAGTGCCCTCAATCGCCTTGAACTCCAGATCTGGATTGGCGCCGGTGGTTTCAATGATCGGATGCTCAACCACGATCGGCGCGCTGTTGGGGTCGGCCGGGTCGCGAACGGTGAAGCGAATGACCGGGTCGATGCGAGTTCTGAGCCGCTCGATCGCTTGCGCCGAATCCATCCAGGCAAGCAGCACGCTGCCTTGCAGCGCGTTGTTTTGGGCGGGATCGAACGCGACCAGGTTGTATTGCTGGGAGTTGCCGCCGGGCGCCTGCAGCCGCACCGTCGCTGCCGGATCGAGCCCTGCGGTCGAGTCGGCGCTTCGGCGGTTCTCAAGAGTCGCGTAGCGCAAGTACCGGCTGATGTGAAACGTTACGTCCGGCAACGGATCATCGAGCTCCTGCGGTGGAACCGCGATGTGAATCGGATGAGGGGTCAGGGGATTTTGGTTCGGCGCCTGCCACACATCGTCGCTCAGCGCGATGTAATCGTTGTACCGCGGCAGCCGTTCGATCTTGCGCTGCACCCACTTTTCCTGGCCAACCTCGCGCAGATACACCGCGTGGCTGTCCATCAGGTAGAAATGCTCCTGCGGGTCGTATTCGAGCGAGAGCTTGAGCGCTTCATCCACCAGCGGTTTGCCGATCGCCTTGATCGCTCGAGCCATGGGCTGATGCGGATCGTTGGTGCGAATCACGTCTTCGGTGTACTGGGGGTAGCCGGCGAGCAGTTGGCGCGTGAACTCGCCGGTCTTGGATTCAACCTGCACCGAGACCTTGTACGCGCGCTGGCCGGCATCATCTCCCGAGAGCAGTTCCCATTGTGGATCGATGTCGATGACGCGGAGGAGGTAGGCGCCATCGCCCTGGCCCACCAGCACGCTGTTTCCGGGCGCGGCGACCATTGAAGCCGGCTCGGCTCCGGGCGCCTCGACCACGATTCGCCGACGCGCCACTGGCGCATCGCCCTCGACTTTCGTGCTGAAATACCACACGCTCCCCAGGCATAGGATGATGATCCCGCTGTGAATCATCCACACGCCCAGGTTCACCGCGTTGAACTTGATTCGCCGCAGCGTTGTCACGATCAGGTTGGTGCAGATCAGTGCAATCAGAAGGTCGAACGGCCACCAGTGGAACCATTCGAACTCGGTCAACTCGAACCACGGCAGTTCCCGGACCGAAATCCACGCATCCGGATTCAAGATGAACCACGGCCGCAGTACCCCTTTGCCGACCGGCGCTCCTGCCGACCCGATGGCCATGTACACAAACAGCAGCGCCAAGAGCGTCACGCCCAGCCAGATCGAGCTGAAAAGGCTGACCAGCCAGGCCACCGGCCCGGCAGGGGGTTCAGCCGGAGGCTTGCCAGCCGCCGGCTCGGCAGCGATCTTCAGAAAATGCGTTCGATCGGGTTCAATCATGGCAAGGGAGGCATCGGCGGAGCATGAAATCGCTCATGCTGGGGTCTGCGGTCTCAGAGTCAATGAAAGATCTGGCTCGGGCTGATGCCAAAGCGCCCACGCTCAGCATCGCCGGACCAATAGTACGCCGAAAAGCCCGGTTGGATCGCCCTTTGAGTCGATTTTGCGAAGGAGAGGGGGGTCGGGCCGGGCATGCCCCGCAGTACCGAGACAATCACGAAGCCTTGCGCTGACGCTTCGCAATCGCCGTTTGAGGAGTCCATACGAACTCGCCATTGGCGTTCCGTCGAACCACGAAGCGGCGGTCGCGCGTGCGGTCGTCGTGAATCACGACCTTGACACCCTTCTCGAAGGCGCGGGCATACTTTCCTCGCATTGGCTTGGGCGTTTGCGGCCGCTGTGTCTTGTCATTCCTGCGATTCATATAGCGCCTGTTCTTCTGCTGTTGCCCTTTGATCAGGTGGGCTTCTGGTTCTTCAGCTGTTTCCGCTTCGACGATTTCAATTTGTTGATGCTTTCCTTCGGCGTGGGCAGATTCTCCGGCAAAGTGCCGCCGGTGTCCTTCATGGTCTGCCGCACCTTCTTGCCGACATCCATGTGTGCCTTATTGGCGTTTTCCTTTCCAGAAATCCCTTCGCGACGAATCTTCTCTTCAGTCTGAGTTGCCCGGAAGAGGTTTGCGGCCAACTCAGTGCTCCCCATGTGATCCAAAATCTGTTGGCTAGGCTTGAGACCCTTTCGACGATGTATGGTCTGCATTGTTTCGCCTCCATACAGACCCATGTACCCCGAGTTCTGAAAGATCGCGTAGTCCTTGGGCTCCTGAACCCCGGCACCCTTGGCTGCGCCAGCGAGCGCGTAGTTGTGCTTTTTCATCTCTTCCCGAAGTTGAAGTCGCCGATCGTTTTCCAGATTCCTCCCGGCATCTTGAATCTCTTGCCTTCGAGTCTGAATGGCAAAATATGTTTTCGCCAAGGCTACCGACTCTTTGGTTGATTCAGCGTACTGTGCGGTCAGATAGCAGCCGTAACGCGACATCAGTATTGTGGTTGACTCACGCAAAGCTCCGCTTCCGATGCGGACCTTTTCGGTGATGTCAACGAAATGGTCCTCCACAAGCTGCCCGGCATTCGCACAAGCCTCCTTTGCCTTCCCAATCACCAGCTGGAAGTTCCGGTAATCAACGTAGTCCAACGCAACCGCCAAATCACGGCTGCCCCAAAATTCAGAACCGTCTGGATCAAACCGCCGGATTCGATCAAATGGTGAAGCGATGGGATTCTCCTGTCCGGACGGGCTAAGCAGATCAGACATTGTCATTGCTCCTCAAAGGCACGCGGTGTGTTGGATGATTGTATCAGATTTCCAACACTGAATTGCAAGCTAGATTTTCCAACACACGCGCTATACCATTCTCACATGGACCAGAGCACCTACCAAAAGCTCAAGGAGGAGCTGGCCACAAAGCGTCGAAGACTGTCCAAGCTTCAGGACAGAGTCAGCCGCCAACTCGCACAAGTTCAGGTTGACGAGGAGTCGCTAAACAGGGTTTGGGTGATGTTGGGGAATAAGCCCACGGATACGCCTGATCCTTCGACACCCGAACCGATCGGGTTCCGAGCAGCATCATCGGCCAAGCGCGGCGAGCTAATCTCCACGGTACGTAGGGTGATCAACACGTTCGAGCCTGAAGAGGACATCACATCAGAGGCGGTGCGGGCCCTGATCGACAAACACTTCAACGGCCTACTCTCACGGTTCCACAGATCGTCGGTTCCCAGTGCAATTAACCAACTACTGGATGACGGCGAGTTGATCCTTGTCTCGCAAGGGTCGGGCAGAAAACACAGCGTCTACCGAAGGAAAGTAATTACGCCCAACGTCAACTAAACCAAATGGCGGATCGTGGCTTAGGCCTACCGCACCGTCAACTCCCCCGTCATCATCTGCTTGAATCGGCGATCAATCCGCAGAATGCTCACCGTGATCAATTCGCCGGACCGCGCGTCCTCCAGCAGGTGACCCAGATCGTCCAACGATGAAACCGCGTGTCTGCCCACGCCCAAGAGCACATCGCGTCGTTGAATCCGCGCCGCCTCCGCCGGACTCTCAGGCTCGACGCCCGTGATGAGCAATCCAGACCCTGGCTTGAGGCCCCAATCTCCGGCTACTTCGTTTGAAAGCTCCTCCAGCACCAGCCCCAGCTTCGCCCTTGCCAGCGCTGCGCCATCGGGCAGCGGCCGCCCGATCAACTTCACCCGCGCGGCCACCGGCTGCCCGCCGCGCTGCAGCTCCAGGTCGATCACCCGATTCGGCTGGCTGCCGATCAACGCAATGCTGAAGTCGATCCCCTGGTGGATTGGTTGACCATCGATCTGACACAAGACGTCACCGACCTTGATTCCCGCCTTCTCGGCGGGCGAACCTGGCTGCACCGCGGTCACGTTCGGCGAGTCGAGTGTGTCAACGCTCAAACCGCACACGATCCGATACAGACGCTCCACATCCAGCAACTCAGGCAACACTTCGCGCAGGCGATCGACCGGGATCGCAAACCCGATGTTCTGCGCATCGCCGCGAATCGCGGTGTTGACGCCAATCAGCTCGCCCAACACGTTCAGCAGCGGCCCGCCTGAGTTCCCCGGGTTGATGCTGGCGTCGGTCTGGATCAGCCCTGAGAGCGTTCGGTTTCGGGCAAACTGCAGATCGCGATCGATCGCGCTGACGACGCCAGCCGTCACTGTGTGCTGATAGCCCAGGGGGTTGCCGATCGCGATCACCGTCTCGCCGATCATCAAATCATCGCTGCGGCCGAGCTTGAGCGTCGGCAACGGCTGGTCGGCGTCGATCTTCAGGATCGCCACGTCGCGGCTGGGATCGGAAGCAATCACCTGGGCATCGAATTCGCGCCCATCGGCGAAAATCGCCTTGCGCTCGGCCGTCTGCGCCACCACGTGCGAATTGGTGACGATGTACCCATCGGAGTGAATGACAAACCCCGAGCCGACGCTGGTGCGCGTCAACTGCCGCTGGGGCCCATCGAGGCCCGGCCCACGGAATGGCATGTCGAAGAAGTCCTCGAAGATGCTCTCGAATCCGAAGGGATTCCGAACGGTGATGATTTCCTTGGATGAGATGTTGACCACGGCATCGCGCGAGGCCTCAAACACATCAACCACGGGCGATCGCCGTGCGGCGCGATTCTCATCGGCTGCACCGCGCGGGGTTGCCGACCCCTGGCCGGCCCTTGTCCGCTCGGCCGCGTCCACAGATCCTGAACCCAACCACATCGTGCCCACCGTACCCAGCCCCAACACCGCAACGCCGAATCCAATCAATAGCCGCATGGAATTCCTCCGAAGACCATTCATTTCATGCGATTGGATGCGCCGGGACAAATTTCTTGTCAACGGGCACTGCGCGAGCTGTTCGCTCGCGGCTGGGGTAGTGCCGAACATCACCGGCTCGGCGGCGGGGCGTACCGATCGAGCGGGCTTCGATTGCTCGCATCGGAGAACGTTGTCGTGGGACCTTTGCCGGCAGGGCGTGCCGGTGCAGGCCTGCTCGCGGCCGGACTCGCCGGACTTGACGCCGCCACCGCGGGCCCTGCCGGCAATCCGGGCATGCCCGGAACGTCTCCCAACACGGTGCTCGCGCTCCCGTCGTCAATCAACGCGCCATCACCCTCCATCGGCGTTGAGTGCACCGCCGTCTTGTACGCTGTTGCCACCGCCAGCCCCAGAAACAACAGCGACATCGGATGAAAGCACGTAAATACGAACGCGACGAACCCCATCACGCCGCGGAACCCATTCACTTCGTCTTCCGACACTTCCGCCGCCGCGGCGCAGAATTGCTCCTTGTCGCTTGTCGAAAAGCTGTTCCAGTTCCGCTGTGCTTCGGCCCAGATTTGGGGCGGGTAGCTGCTGGCTACATCGTCGTAGACATCATCTTCGCTTGGCCAGTCGATGTCGCTTCCGGAATACTCCAAATCAACCATCATGCGCTGGGCAATAAACGCGGTCCAATACTCATCATCGTGCGGTCCGGGCATCGACTCGGCCGCAGCCTCGCGAATCCAATCGCTCACCGCCATCTGCACGGTCACGTATCGCGCGCCGAGGATCGCTCCAATCGCCAGCACCGCCGCAAGGAGTCCGCCGTTGGTGCCCGCGTGACCCTTGGTTCCCATGGCCACGCCGACCCCGCAGGCGAAGCCCACGCCGATCGCTAGGAAGCCTAGTTCGTACCCAGTTGCGTATCCAACCCCAACCCACACCGCGCCGGAGAGCAGCGCGCCGAGAAGTCCCCCTGTTAATGCCCCGCCCGCGTTCATCGTGGTCGTCCTCCTGGATTGGCCCGTGGCAACGCTTCGAGCCCAGCACGCCCAAGCGTCCGCACCGGATGCAGCCAAACATCGACCGCTTGCTGCTGAAGAATGACCGGACCTGGCCGAATTTGCCCCGCACCACCCATACAGGCCGAATGGGCGGAACGTCTTATCGCGCCTCCATCCCCCGGTGCGGCCCGCTCAAGCGGTCCGCGCCCCGCCCCGCCGGGAGAGGTAGGCCCGCAAATCCGAATTCCGCGCCCAAAAATCGGCAGCGCGCCGCCTCGCGCCTCTCTACGCTTCAACATGACCACAGCGATGAAATCCCGCACCCATCCAACATCGCCTCGCGCCGAACTCACACTTCCTTCACCGCAGAAAATGTACCGCGCCCTGCTCAATCGCGATGCAGCCTTCGATGGCCTGTTCTTCATCGCCGTCAAAACCACTGGCATCTTCTGCCGGTGCATCTGCCCGGCCCGCAAGCCGAAGCGCCGCAACGTCGAGTTCTTCCCCACCGCCCATCAAGCCCTGCTCGCCGGCTACCGGCCGTGCAAACGCTGCCGGCCGCTGGATTTTCATCAGGGAGTTTCCGGAGTTTCCGGAGTTTCCGGGAGTTCCGGGAGTTCCGGGGGCGCGACGCCGCAATGGGTTCGAAACCTATTTCAGCGAATCGAGCGCGCCCCGACCACTCGCATTCGCTCGGCCGACCTCCGCGCCATGTCGATCGAGCCTGCCCGCGCTGCGCGCTTCTTTAAAAGAAACTACGGCATGACCTTCCAGGCCTACCATCGCGCTCGCCGACTGGGTCTGGCGTTTTCGGCGGTGCGAAGCCGCGCATCGAACGAATCAGTCGATCTGGCCGCGCTGCGGCACGGCTACAACTCGACATCCGGCTTCCGCGACGCCTTCACCCGCGCCTTCGGCATTCCACCCGGCCGCGCACGTGCCGGCGCGGCTCGCTTCAGCGATCCCGTTCCGGGGGCGCCAGAGTCCCCATGCATGCTCGCCCGCTGGCTCGACACGCCCCTGGGCGCGATGCTCGCGATCGCCAACGATGAAGGATTGTGCCTGCTCGAGTTCGTCGATCGCCGCATGCTCGAAACCGAGCTTGAGGCGTTGCGCCGGCGCCTCGGCGCCGCAATCCTCCCCGGCGACAACAGACACCTCGCGCAGATCGCCATCGAGCTCGCGCGCTACTTCGACGGCTCGCTCAGAAAGTTCGCTGTTCCGCTGGTGCTGCGCGGCTCGCCCTTCCAGCTCAAAGTCTGGCGCCGCCTCATGAGCATCCCCTACGGCCAGACCAATTCATATTCTCAAATGGCTGCCGACCTCGGCATCGCATCCGCCCAGCGCGCTGTGGGCCGGGCCAACGGCGACAACCGCCTGGCGATCATCATTCCGTGCCACCGCGTCATTCGCGCCGATGGATCGTTGTGTGGCTACGGCGGCGGCCTGCACCGCAAGCAGTGGCTGCTGAATCACGAACGCGGCCACGCCAACTCCTGACCCCGTTCGCCGCAGTGGGCTGAAGCGCCGATCAATCGCTCAAGCTATTTCGCTTTTTAGCTAAAAAGCGAAATAGATTTGCGCGGGGCGCTGAGGTTGGTCAGTGGGAGCTCATTGTGTGGCTTCATCGCTATCCTCATTCAAAATGGTCGATCTTCGTTCATCGCCTACCAATTCCAAATGCCTCGGCTGCGGCTACGACCTGCGGGCGGCGATGCGGGAGGGGGCTGGGAGCGTGGTTTGTCCGGAGTGCGGGCGCAAGAACGATCTCTGGACCCTTCGGCAGCAGGGGGCATCGCTCGGGGCGGTGATGCGGTTGGCTGCGGTCATCGTTGCGCCTGCGCTGCTGCTGGTGGGGAGCGCGTGGGGGTTTGGGGCCTGGAGCGGGCAGTCGGTGCACGCGTGGTTGTGCATCATGATGGCGCCGGCGGTGATCATCGTTCACGCATACGCGATGTGGATCTATGTGCAGATGCGGTTCATTCTGCCGCGCTCGACGCAGCGCCGGCTTGCGTTCGGGGCCGTCGCGCTCGCCGTCATCATCGACGTTGCCTCCTGCGCTGCGGTCATCGTCTGGTTGGTATGAATCGATTCGTGAGGATGTTGCGATAAGCGAATCGCCGTGCTGCATGCCTATTGCCCGATGTTCCGGTAGCGTGTGGCGCATGACACGGCCGCTTGATCAGCAAGAGGCGTGTACAGGTTCAAGCTAGAGCGCTGGCATGAATGGCCAATCCATCGAAGTCTGGGTTGAGTCGACGTCTTGGGGCCCCAGCATGGCTTTCGCACTCGAGATTCCCGGCGCCAGCGGACGAGGCGCCGGGCCGGAGCACGCCATGTCTCAATTGAGGAGTGACCTGACCTGGACCCATGACTGGATGGGTCGACATGGTTGCGAGCCGGAATGGATGCACAACGCCGCGTTGAAAGTCGTTCAAACGGTTCCCGCCACCGGCCAGCCGCTTCTGGGCGATACGGAGGGTTTTTTCGACTGGGACGCCAGAGCTTTCACGAATGCCGAAGTCCAAAAAGCTCGCCAATTCCTGGAGTGGAGTCGTGCTGATCTGCTCAGTCTGACGCGGCCATTGAGCGATCACCAGCTTGATGCGCATCCATCGCCCTCAGCGCGCAGCATCCGTGAGATCGTCGATCACATTGCGATCGCCGAGTGCTGGTACACCACGCGCCTGCGGGTCGATGAGGATTCCGCGGCCGATTGGACCACCTACGGCCCAGACGCCTTCGAACGGCTCCAAAATGTGCGGCGCATGGTCGATCGCGACTACTTTCCTTGGCTGAGCCGCATGCCTGCGGCCGAGCGCCTCAAACAATGCACCAAGAACGGAGAAATCTGGACCGCGCGTAAGACGCTCCGTCGAATCGTGTGGCATGAGTTGTACCACCTCAAGCAAATCGAGCGCCGGCTTGCGGCGCTGGATGAGGAACAACCCTCGGCTTGTTGAGTCTTCTTCGCTGGCTTCTCACTGCTCCGACCGAATTGCTTTCCTCGGGGCCCTCGGCGTCTCGGCGGTGAGGTTCACTTCGCTGGATACTCGTAGACGCCGCGGCCGGTTTTGTCGCCGAGCCGGCCGGCGGTGACGAGTTGGCGCAGGAGCGGGCAGGGGGCATATTTGGGGAGGGCGAGTTCTCGCCACAGGACCATGAGAATGTCGTGGCAGACATCGAGGCCGATGAAGTCGGCCAGGCGCAGGGGGCCCATGGGGAAGTTGCAGCCGAGCTTCATGATCTCATCGATGGCGGCGGGCTCGGCGACGCCTTCCATCCAGGCGTAGAAGGCTTCGTTGATCATGGGCATGAGCACGCGATTGGAGACGAAGCCGGCGCGGTCGTTGGCGAGGATGGGCGTCTTGCCCATCTGCGTGGCAAGGGCCATGGTGCGCTGCACGGTTTGATCGGAGGTAGCCAGGCCACGGATGACCTCGACCAATTTCATGACCGGAACGGGATTGAAAAGATGCATGCCGATGACGCGGGCGGCGGCTTTGGGGATGGCGGCGGCGATGGCGGTGATGGAGATGGATGACGTGTTGGTCGCGAGAATGACCGGATCGGGGAAGGTGGCTTCCATCTTCTGGAAGATCTGCTTTTTGATCTCGAAGTTTTCGGTGGCGGCTTCGATGACGAAGTCCGCGGCCTTCGCGGCACTCATGTCGTTGTGGAAGGAGATTCGCTTTAGGGCTTCGGCGGCTTCCGGGGCGGTCATGCGCTGTTTTTCGACGTTGCGGTCGAGGGTTTTCTTGTGGTATTTCTCAGCGCGGGAGAGTTGCTCGGCGCTGATGTCGATCTGGTAGGCGCGGATGCCGGAGGTGGCGCCGGTGAGGGCGATGCCGGAGCCCATGGTTCCGGCGCCGATGACGGCGATGGATTTGATCTCGGACATTGATCCTCCTGTGGCGCGCATGGTAATGGGCGGAGGCGGGTCGCGCGAAGTGGGCTGTCAATGAGCGGCGAGGGCGCCGCTTGCCAAACAGGGCATTGCATGAAATTCGGGCGGCATTCGTTCAATTTCGGAAGGAATCACCAACATGCTTCACGTCCTTGCGACCGCGCTGATCTTCGTTCAAACCGCCGCGACCGAAGTTTCGATTCAGATGAAGGATGGCAAGACGATCGAGGGAGTGGTTGAGCTGGAATCGATCGGCATGGAGACGACGTTCGGGGAGGCGACGATCGAGTTCGATCAGATCGCATCGATCCAATTCGATGCGGTTCACGTTGTCGTTACAGCAGACAACACCGTTTTGAAGGGCAAGGTGCCCATTGCGGCGTTGGCGGTAAAGACCGAGAGCGGTGAAACGTCTTTGTCGATCGAAGATGTTGAATCGTTGGTAACCGTCAGGCGCGCCAAGCCGCAAGCGGGCGTGGTGACCAACGGGACGGCTGCAAACAAATTGACGTATCACTTGCGGGCGCCGGCGAAATATGACGGAATCGCGGAGCTGCCGGCGATTGTGATCTTGCACGGGTCGAACATGAACTCGAAGGCGTACATGGACACGATCGTGGGGCAATGGCCGGCGATCGCCGAGCGATATCTCTTGATTGGGATAAACGGCGAATATCGCAACGCCGACAGCGCGGCGGACAATCCAGCGTACAACTACACATACGTGAATTTCGTGGGCAAGAGCAAGTACAAGGGGTACCCAGGGACGGATCGGGAAAGCCCGGCGCTGGTGGCGGAATTGTTGCAGGAGCTGAAAGCGAGATTGAATCTCAGCCGCGTTTTTGTCGGTGGCCACTCACAGGGCGGGTTTTTGACTTACAGCGTGCTGATGAACTATCCGGAGTTGATTGACGGGGCGTTTCCGATGTCAAGCGGCTTGATCTTTCAATGCGAGCCGCGGGCGTATGAAGCGGAGGAAGTTCGGGCAGCACAGCGGAAGGTGCCGCTGGCGATCGTTCACGGTCCCAACGATCAGGTGGTGGACTTCGGCATGAGCCGGTACGCGTATGAAGTGTTTGAGGATGACGGCTTTGCGATGGTGAAGCTCTTCGCCGATGAAAACGCGGGCCATCGGTTCGCGTTCCTACCCCTTGAGCAGGCGATCTCGTGGCTGGAGGCGATGAGCAGCGATGATGTTCCGGGGCGCACCATGCTGAAGTATGCGCAACAGCAGATAGAAGCGAAGGACTATCGCAGTGCGTGCGCGGTGCTCGATCGGCTGGCGAACCAGTTCAGCGACGATCGCGAAGGCGCGACGGCGCTTGAAGCGTTGCGAGCCAAGGTGAATGCGTCGGCCCAGACGGAGGGATCGCGGCTGGCGCAGCTGATCGCCGAGAACAAGGACGGTTCATGGGTGGATGATTTTCTTGCGTTTCGCGAGAAGTTTGCGCTGGCGAAGAGCGCCAAGCCGGCGCTGGAGGCGTATGCGAAACTTCGCGAGCAGCATCAAGGACCGGCGGATGATCTGTTCAACAAAGCGCGCGGTGATTTCCAAAGTGGGAATCAAGATGCGGGCTACGCGAAGTATCGAGAGATTGTGGACCGGTACTACGCGTCGAGCTGGTATCGCTCAGCAAAGCGCTGGCTCGCCGA